>JBBQAI010000042.1:0-32778 GCA_038316205.1 Burkholderiales bacterium | reverse complement strand
TGTAGGACTCGCTGATGCGGGTCTTGCCGGCTGTGTAATCGGCCTTGCTCATATTGGCGGCGTGCGCTGCAGGCAGGGCCAGCAGAGCAGCCATGATGAGAGAAATCTTGAGGATGGTTTGGTTGTTCATGGTGTCCTTTTCGTCGTGGGGGGGTACGGCTTGCTGCTTATTTCTTGGCCACATCCTTGACGACTTCCTGCAGGTCGCCGACAGCCTTCTGGGCCTTGCCGGTGACTTGTTTCTGCATGCCCTTGCGCTGTTGCTCGGGGCTGTCGATGACCTGTCCGGCGGTTTCTTGCAGCTTGCCGGCGGCGTCTTTGAGGACACCCTTGACTTGGTTCTTGTTCATGCGTTCACCTTGGGTTGAGTTTGCGAAGTTGACCTTGCGCTGTCATCCGGTTTGCCAGCGCTGTCTCAACATTAGCGGCACCTCCGCGCACGGTCTGTGCGGCGGCGAACGATCAGCCGTAATTCACCAACGGCCCATCGAAGCAGACAGACCCAGGGTGCGAGAACGCACAGACCTCGGAGCCAGAGCGCAACAAAGTCCGGTTGCCAACAACGAAAGGACGCCCATGCGCAGCTACACCACGGTGACCACCCTGTGCCTCACGGCCACCCTGCTGTGTGCCTGCCAAAAGGCACCATCGGGTTCCACGCCGGCCGCCGCAACAGCCAGCCCCACGCAGACGGTACCGGGCACGCAGACCGGCGGCACGAACAACACATCGGTACCGCCTGCGGACGCCGTCATGGCACCCACCACGACCAAGCCCGCTGACGCGGCCGAGGGCCGTACCAACGGTGCCATGACTCGCGCGCAGGAATCCTCTGCCATGCCTCTGCCCGGGCAGAACAACGACCACTCGGCACCGCTGGCCACGGCCAAGCGGGCCAGCGGGCCTTGAGCCCGCGCTTCAGATCAGGTCTTCAACCGCCAGCGCGCGGTAATGAACGGCCAGAGTGGCACCGCAGGTTTTGGCAATGCCCGCCGCGATGGCCGCCTGCTCGACGCCGTCCACCTTCACCAACAGCCAGCGGTAGCCCTGATGCGTCAGGGCCACGTAGCGGCGCAGCAGCGTGATC
This sequence comes from Burkholderiales bacterium, assembly GCA_038316205.1. Taxonomy (GTDB): domain Bacteria; phylum Pseudomonadota; class Gammaproteobacteria; order Burkholderiales; family Burkholderiaceae_C; genus Rubrivivax. The sequence goes on along the minus strand of JBBQAI010000042.1, from coordinate 31,691 downwards.
TCGTAACCGAAGCCCGCCAGCGGGCCTGCGTCATCGGCCATCGCCTGCATCTCCGCCTCGGTCTCTCTGGGCGTGAATTGCAAAACCGCCGTGCTCGGTGATCCTTTGCCACCCAGCGCAAGAGCCAATTCGTCGGCCTGTGCCTGCGTCGGCAAACCCACCATCACCCAACCCACGGGTTTGAAAACACCGAAGGACGTCGGCACGTCGTCAACGGCCACCTTGCCGCTCGCGGAAGCTGTGTTCATGGTTTTTCCTTCGCAGTGATGAACAGATAGAAGACAGAGAAAGAACACGGAAACGGAAAGGGGGCGCCGCAAGCAGCGCCCCGCTGGTCATGTCAGCGGTGTCGGCTCACTGCTTTCATCGGCCGGAACCGCGAAGCTGTCCTTGATGGTCAAGGGCTCAGACGATTCGTCGCTTGCGCCCAGCGACAGGATGTAGCTGAAGAAGGCCGCGACACTGACGCCGGCACTGTCCGGCACCTCGGTGCTGGCCACCGGCGGCGGCGTCACTGGCGGGTCGTTGTTGTCGTCGTCCCAGCAACCGGCCAGTGACAACAGCGCCGCCACGGCGGCTGCGGCGTAGAGCTTGCGTTGGTGCTTCATGCCAGCCTCACGGGTAGACCGTGCCAGCGGCTGCGGTCGGGTTGAAGTTGCCTGGCAACGGTGTCGTCAGGTACGGGAAGGTCACGCCGAAATTAGCGGCCGTCTTGCGCACGCCGTCGGTCAGGGCCAGGCCGCCGGCCGGCGCGTCGGAAGGCTTGCAGCCCACCTTCAGCGTGTCGGTGGCACCGGTCAGCACGCACAGCGCGCCCATCGAAACACGCAGTGAAACGTCCACCACGTCGTCCGCCGGACGGCGGCCGTTCGGGAAGCCGGCGTTGTCGCCGCCCGCCACGCCCAGCGGGTTCTGCGCGCCTGCTGCGGTGGCGGCGATGGACGTGTTCAAGCGAAGCATTTCAGCCAGCACCACCGTGGTGGGTTGGTTGACGCCGCTGATGCCTTTGAGGAAGGCCGTGACCAGGTCAGTGCGCGGGAAGTTGGTCGGTGCCACGGCCGACGGGAACAGGGTCTGGATCAGCGCCGGCAGCACCGGGTTGGTGACGTAGTCGGCGAAGTTGGCAGCGTCGTTCTTCGGCTTTGAAGCGTTGAATTTGTCCTTGTCGTCGATGCCGATGATCAGCTCGTTGACCAGTGGCATGCCCAGGCGCGACACCTGCGTCCAGGCACCGCCGCTGCGCGTGACCTTGCCCAGGCCGGTGGCCGGCGAGCCGTCGAGCAAACGACCTTGGCGCATGCTGGCGGTGGTGAAGGCGCCGATCACCGGGTCGGTGCCGGCGGTCAGGCAACTGATCGGCAGTTCCATCGCCAAGGTGCTGACGTTCTTGCCGTCCAGGTCGTTGTTGTTGCCGCCCACTTCATCGCCAAGCGGGTTCAGGTTGAACAGGTCGAAGGCACGGCCGACGGCGATGTAGAACGGCTCTTTGCGCTGGCCCACGAACACGCGGCCCGGCGTCGTGCAGCCCGGGATCACCACGTCATAGATGTGCTGGTTGGCGTAGGTCGCGTAGCCGGTGGCGCTGCCGAAAACCTTGTCGCCGATGTTGTCCACCGGCTTGTCGAAGGTGCTGGACCCACCGGCTGCGTTGGTGACAGCGGTACGCGCGGTGCGGCGGCCGGCACGTACCACGTCGATGGTGAAGGTCTCGCGCACATTCAACGCAGCCGGGTTGACGCCAGCAATGACACCGCTGTTGATCAAGGGAATCTTCACAGCCTTGCCGCCAACGGTCAGCGCAGTGGCCTTGGAGGTATTGCTGAAACGAAATTGGAAGGTAATGTCTTCGACCGCGTCGCCGTTGTTGTCGATGTGAATTTCGTACAGACCTTCAGGGCTGAACATGTGGAAATTGGGGCCGCCCTGCGGATCTTGAAAGGGTATGTAATTGGCCAGGACGGTGACGAAATTCTGACGCCCGGTTTCGTAACTGCGAAACATGTACAGGTCAGTGGCGTCCAGCTTCGGCGAGCCCGCGATATACGGCGCTTCGCGGTGGCTGGATGCATAGGCAGACGACACAGCGCACAGCGCCGCGACCAGACCCAAAGAAACGGGAATGGCGAGATGACGGTATTTCATGTAGATCTCCAGATGACCATGTTGAGCAAGTCAGTTGGCGGCTGGTGTATGCGTGCGTGAGGCCGCCGACCCGAACTTGCGGACTCACATCAAAGGTGAATGAGTTCCGGCGCTGACCGTAATTGGGAACGGCCCGGCGCTCTGTTCGTTGTCGCACGCGCTGCCGCTATTTCGTTGAACCGCCATTGAGGGTTTTGCGCCTTCCGCTGTGCGGTGGCTTCGGCTAATTTCCGCGTGCGCGAACTGCCCTTGAGGAAACCTGCCATGGCTTTGACCACCACAGCGGCTGCAAGCCGTTTTCTACTTCAAGTCGACGGCGCCGCCGTCCCCGAGCTGAAGAAATTCAGCGGCCTGGGTGCCGAAGCCAACGTCGCGAAAGCCGAAGTCACCCACAGCGGCGCGCCCAAAAAGAATGTGGCGAACGTCAGGCTATTGCGCGGCAGAGCCAGCGTCGGCATCGGCCTGGGCAAGGGGCTTTACGGTTGGACCCAAGCCGCCCTGGGCTCGGGTAGCAGCGCCCGCAACGGCGTCTTCAAGATGGCCGATTTCAACGGCAAAGTGAAAGCGATGCGCAGCTTTTCGAATGCCCTGATCACCGAATTCGGCGTGCCCAAACTCGACGCGGCCAGCAAGGATGCGGGTAACTTCGACATCGCCTTCGAAGCTGAGCGCATCAACTGGGCGTCGGGCGCAGGCGAAGACATCGGCGGCCGCCGACTACCCGGCCTGGGCGGATGCAGAGAAGAACTGGTTCTTCGATGGTGCCTGTCTCGAAGGCAACGAAATGAGAGGCCGCATCAGCCTGCTCGGCCCAACGCTGAAAGACAGCGACGAACTCGCTGCCATCGACCTGTTCAACGTCGGCTTCAAAAGCTTTGCCCATGAAGATGCCGTGGCCGGCAGCGAGCAGATCGCCCACTTCACCTTGGTGCTCTATGTCAAGAAAATGATGCTCAGCATCAAGGCGCTGGGCGCCTGATCAGGCGCCCGATCAAGCGCCGGTCGCGATGGGCGCGCCGGGCTGGGCGCACCACTCGCTCCACGAACCTGCGTAGAGCGCCGCGCCGCCCAGTCCGGCCACTTCCATGGCCAGCAGGTTGTGGCAGGCGGTGACGCCCGAGCCGCATTGGTGGATCAAATGGGCCGGTGCGCGGCCGCCGATCAGGGCGCTGAATTCGGCGCGCAAATCGTCGGCCGATTTGAAGCGGCCGTCGGGCCCCAGGTTGTTGCGGAACAAGCGGTTGGCCGCGCCGGGAATGTGGCCGCCCACCGGGTCCAGCGTTTCGTTCTCACCGCGAAATCGGTCGGGCGCGCGGGCGTCGATGACCAGGCGCTCGCCGCTGTCGATGTTGGCCAGCACGTCGGCGTAGAGGGCGGTGGTGACGAGGCTGTCGCGCAGCGCAAAGTCACCGGGCGCGCGGGCTTCGGATGCACCACGTTCGACCGCATCGCTGGCGGCCTTCCACGCAGCCAGGCCGCCGTCCAGCACGGCCACCGCCGCGTGGCCGGCCCAGCGCAGCATCCACCACAGCCGCGCGGCATACATGCCGCCCATGTTGTCGTAGGCCACGACCTGCGAGCCAGCGTTCACGCCCAGAGTCGCCACGGCCTGCGCGAAGGCAGCGCGCTCGGGCAAGGGGTGACGGCCATTGCGGCCGGTCTTCGCGCCGCTCAGGGTGTCGTCCAGCGACACATAAACCGCGCCCGGGATGTGCCCGGTTTCGAAGGCCCGACGGCCCGCGCCAGGGTCGGTCAGGTCGAAGCTGCAATCCAGCACCAGGGTGTCGTTGCGGGGCGCCTGCAAGGCCTGTTGCAGGGCGGTCGCGGAGATCAGGGCGGTGTGGGTCATGGCGGGTTCCGATGTGGGACGGCTGGGCGTGAACAGGCGGCTGTTGTACACCGGGCCTTCGCAGTCAAATCCGCCGCAGCCCGATGCGGGTGATGCTGGCGTTTGCCCTATCCTCGTTGTCCATCCCGGCCTTCCCGCCCGTCATCGCCTCCACGCACCGATGTTCGCTCGACTCGACACGCCACTTCCCCGCTTGCCGCGATGGCCGATGGCGGCGCTGCGCTACCGATTCGGCAAGACCGTGAACGACGAGTTCTACGGCATCAGCTATTTCATTGTCGATGGCGAGATCGAGGCGTTGTTGCTGGGCCTGTTGCCCGAAGCGGCGAGGCCGCTGTTCTCGTGCAGTTACCTGGTGGCGAATTACCACGACATCCCGCCACACATCGACAACGGCATCCAGGTGTCCATCAACTACTACGTGGTGACGGCCGACGCCACGACCTCGTTTTACCGGCAGCGGCAGCCCGGCGCGGCGGTTGAACGGCTGGACAACAACGACCCCGAATCGGCGGCTGGCCTGTACCGGCGGCAGGACCTGGATGTGGTCGGTTCCTTCACCGCCGGACCGCATGAGGTGTGGGCGCTGGACGTGACGCAGCCGCATGACGTGGTCGGGCCGGCCGGCCTGGGCAGCCGCGAGGCCTATTGCCTGCAGAGCCGAGCGGTCAGCTTCAAGCAACTGCTGGGGTGGGCCCAGCGGCCGGGCGGCGGCGGGTGAGCTGATCGGGCGACAGCGGTTCAGGCTGCGCCCAGACCATCCGCAGCCAGACTGACCAAGGTGGCCCCGCAAACGGCCAGCGCGCGCTGCCGCAACGGCGCCAGATCGGCGGGCGCGACACCCTGCGCGTGCAGCCAACGCAGCGCAACGTCGTCGCACAGCGGCGCGGCGCGCAACTGTGCGGCGAGGTCGGGCGCTTCGGCCGGGTCTGGCTCTTCCAGCCGGGCCGGGTGCGACAGGCCCAACAGGCCCAACAGGCCCAACAGGTCCAGCGCAATGTCCAGCGCCCGCGTCGCCGGGACCGTCGCGGGCCCGTCGCAAAGGACAGTTTGCCGTCTGGCGTCAGGGCCGCTGAGCAGCATGCCGCCTGCGGTGCCGCCATCGATGTTGACTTCGCGTCCTTGATCGGCCAGCAACATCAGGTGGCTGCTGTCGGCCAGCGAGGCGGCGTAGCGGCCCAGCATCAGGTCCAGCCAGACCAACCAGCCGGCCTCAGCCACGCCCATCGCACCGTCCGTCGCAGCCCCGTTGGTGGCCGCGCTGCGGCGCCAGGCGGGCAGGCCGTCGAAGCGCAACATGACGAGTTGCGCAGTGCCCTCTTCGCAAGCATGCACGCCCAGGTTGTGCACGCTGGCCCAGCGCGCCAGCAGGGTGGCGGTGGCCTCGCGCAGCGCGTCGCTGGCCAGGCCGGCGTCGGGTGGCAGCAGCGCCGCCAGCATGGCCTCGGTGACTTCGGTGGGGTGCATGCGGGCGGCCCGCACGAGGGCGCGCGCGGCCGTCGGAGTGCCGGCCGCCGCCACCGCCGTCGGCGACAGCGGCCAGGCGCGCTGCACACCGGCTTCCTGGCGCTGGAAGCCGTCGGCCACGCACCAGCTGCCACGCCCCGCGCTGGCCGGGATGGGGCTGTCTGCCGTCGCCGGCCAGCCAACCACTCGCGCGTCAAGTCCAGCCTGCCAAGCGTGCTGCCACAGCGGCGTGGCCCGCAGATCGGCAGCGGTTGGTGGCGCCAGCCGCAGGCCGTCGGCGCGGCACAGCAGGTCGTTGGCGATGCCGTGCTGCGCGGGGCCTGTGCCGCACGCCAGGCTCGTCCAGCGCGCGGCCACAAAAGCCGCGGCTTGCGGCGGGAAGGTCAGCCGCGTCTGCACGCCCCGGCCGAGCAGGCGACTGAAGTGCGGCAGGCGCCCCGCCGCGTGCGCGGCCAGCAGCATCGGCCAATCCAGGCCATCGATGGCCAGCACCAGCAAGCCCTTCATGGCGACGACCCTGAAGCAGCGCGCGCACCGGGCCGATCGGTCAGCAACAACGATGGCGACATCGAGACCGTCTCCACATCCAGCATCCAGCCGTGCCTCAGCTCGACTTCCCGTGCGCCGCATTTGCGCGCCACGTTCAAGGGCGCCCTTGCGTTGGCGTTGCAGTGGTAGCGCGCGGTATGGCCGCCCAGGTCGCTGGCATGGCGCACAAAAGCTTCGAGCAGCAGCGCCGCCGCCCAGCCGCCGCGCAACTGCGGGTCGCTGGCCCAGAAGCGCACCTCGGGCAGGTCACCGTGAGCGTCAGCTGAATGACCGGCCAACAGGTAGCCGGCCAGCGTTTGCCCGTCCCACAACGCGAACGACAGTTCGCTCACGCGGGGGTCGGCCAACTCGCGCGCCAGCATCGCGGCGGTGGCTTCGAAGCCGGCGTTGAATTCCTGGGCGTGCAGCGCAACGACGGCTGCGCGCGGCGCTTGCGCCAGCGGCAGCAGCGCCCAACCGGGCGGGACGTGGCCGCGGTCACGCAGGCGCCGCACCAGCCGCGCGCACATCGGCACAGCGACGGTCTTGTCGATCAGAAAGTGGTGCAGCGTGTAGTCGATGCGGCCCCCCAGCGCCTGCATGAACGCGCTGGCCGCGCCCTCAGGTTCGGCCTGCCAGGCCAGCAGGTGAGGCACATCCCAGGCCCGCACCTCAGCCGCCAGGCGCGCCACCAGCGCACGGCCTGCGCCCCGCCGCTGCCAGCCCGGCAGCACGCGCACCAGGCCGCGAAAGCCGGGCGAGGGGCCGTGCCGCATGGTCGGCACGAAGGCCGCCGCGCCGACCAGTTCAGACAGCGCACCCGCGCGGTGGACGACGGCAAAACGGGGCGGCAGCGGTTCGGCATCCAGCAGTTCAGGCAGCAGGGCCAGAACGGCGGCGGTCTGGTCGGACGCTGCCCAGGCCAGGGTGAGGCTGCCTGGACCGTCCATTCAGCGTTCGCCTTCAGCCGTCACGCCGTCTTGCGGTCACTTGCGCGCCGGCAAGGCAGCGGGCGACAGTGGCTCCACGCCCAGCCCCGGGAATTCAACCGTGCAGCGCGCGCCAACGGGCAACTTGAGACCCGGGTTGGGCAACTCCAGGCGCACGCCGAAGAGGCTGCTCGCGGCGTCGATGACCTTGTCGGCCACCACCACGCGCGCGGTGCGCGGAGCGCCAGCGCCTTCCACCGTCACGCGCACGTTGCTGCCCGTGGTGACGCGGCCCCAGGCGGCCGCCGGCAGTTGCACTTCCACGCGCAGCGGGTCGAGCTGGGCCAGCCGCAGCACTGCCTTGCGCCCGGTGCCGGCTTCGGCCAGATCGCCGGGGTTGAGCATGCGGTCCACCACATAGCCATCGAAGGGACTTTTCAGCGTGCGCTGCTCGACGATCTCGGTGGCGCGGCGCAATTCCAGCTGTGCCTGTTGCTGGGTTTCGACGGTGTCCTTCAATTCCGATTCGGCCAGCGCCAGCTCGGTCTGCGCTTCATCGCGGGCCTGGGTGGAGATGAAGTTTTCCCCCTGCAACTGCTGGGCGCGTTCGGCCTTGCGCCGCGCGAACGCCACCCGGTTGCGCGCCAGTTCCAGCCGGCCGGTCATCTCGGCGCGGTGGCGCGCCACCTCGAGGTTGGTGCGCTCCAGCGCCGACACCAGCGTGACCAGCACCTGCCCACGCCGCGTGGCGTTGCCGCGCTCGACGTTCACCTGCTCGATGAGGCCTTCGACCGGGCTGCGCAGTTCGATGGTCTGCTTCGGTTCGATCAGGCAGTCGAAGCCGCGCGGACTCGCGGCGGCGGCGGTGGCTGCGGCGGCGGGCCGCACTTGCGCCTGCGCATCGCTGGCCGGCGTCAACACAAGCAGCGGCAACGTCAATAGAAAACAAGCCTGTCGGCAGTGATTCATTCAGCAGTTCCAGTGAAAGCAAAGAGGCGGTCCATGCGCTCGTCCTGCAAGAGTGTGGCGCGGCGTTGGCGGGCGTCGCGCCAACTGGCCAGGGTCTGCGCCAGCCGCACGGCGCCCAGGATGGCCCAGGGTGGCGGCCCCTCCGGCCAGCGCGCCAGCAGGCGCTGCACCAGGGCGCCGGCATGGGTGCGCAGCAACTCGTCGTCGGCGGCCAGGATCATCTCCGCGCTGCCGGGGTCGCCCTGGCGGGCGCCACGGCCGAAGAGTTGGCGGTCGATGCGCGCCGAGACATGGCATTCGGTCAGGATGACATGCAGGCCGCCGCGCGCAGCCACGCCCTCGCCCAGGTGGATGTCGGTGCCCCGGCCAGCCATGTTGGTGGCGACTGTGATGCGGCCGGGCTCGCCCGCACGTTCCACCACGGCGGCCTCGTCGGCGTCCTGGCGAGCGTTCAGCAGCTCGTGCGGCAGGCCTTGCTCGGTGAGCACGCGGCTGAGTTGTTCCGAGGCTTCGACGGAGCGGGTGCCGATCAGCACCGGCCGCCCTGCCCCAGCCCCGCCTTCAACGCCGTCACCGTTGTCGCCGAATGCCATCTCGCGCGCACGCGCCACCACGGCCTGCCACTTGGCGCCGCTGTCGGGCAGCAAGCGCGGCGGCAGGACGCGGCGTTGCGGCTTGCGGTGCGCGGGTATGGTGACCACGGGCAGCCGATACACCTGCCGCATCTCGCTGGCCACCTCGCGCACCGTGCCGGTCATGCCGGCCAGCAACAGCGCGCGTCTGAACAGGCGCTGGTAGGTGATGCGGGCCAGCGTCACGCGGCGCGGTGTCGGCGCGCAGCCTTCCTTGGTCTCGATCATCTGGTGCAGGCCGGCTTCCCAGGCGCGGTCGGGCATGACGCGGCCCGTCGATTCGTCCACGATGGCCACCTTCCCGTCGGCGACCAGGTAGTGCTGGTCCAGGTGGTAATGCAGCCGGGCCACCAGCGCCTGCTCGACCAGTTCGCGGCGGCCACGTGCTGACTGCCAGACCGCGTCATCGGCACCGGCAACAGCAGCCGCAACAGCGGCCACGCACAGATCAGCCAGGCGGGCCTCGCCGGCCGGCAGCAGCGTCACGCGGCGCTCGGCGTCGAAGCTGCGCCAGTCGCGGTCGGGCGCCAATGCCTCAGCCAGCGCCAGCGCGGTTGCGCAGCGCACGGCCTGCTCGTGCGCGTCGGCCGCTGCATGTTCGGCCGACAGGATCAGCGGCGTTCGGGCTTCGTCGATGAACACGCTGTCGGCCTCGTCGACCAGCACGAAATGCAAGCCACGCAACAGCAACGGCGCGCTGGCAGCGCCGGCCAGCCCGGCCAAGCCGGCGACCGCCATCGGGATGCGGCCACCGCCGCTGGACAGTGCAACGCGGTCGCGCAGGTAATCGAAGGCCAGTTCCTTGTTGCAGCAGTAGGTGATGTCTGCACGGTAGGCCGCGCGGCGTTGCGCCGGCGGCTGGCCCTGCACCACAGTGGCCACTGTGATGCCCAGCGCGGCGTACAGCGGCGTGAAGGTTTCGGCGTCGCGCGCGGCCAGGTAGTCGTTGACAGTGACCACGTGCACCGGCAGGCCGGCCAGCGCGGCCACTGCAGCGGCCAGTGCTGCCGTCAGGCTCTTGCCTTCGCCGGTGGCCATCTCGGCCAGGCGACCCTGCAGCAAAGCCGTGGCGCCCATCAACTGCACGTCGTAAGGCCGCTGGCCCAGCGTGCGGTGGGCCTGTTCGCGCAGCAGCGCCAATGCTTCGGCCAACGGTGCCGTGGTCAGGCCATCACGGCGCAACAGCGTGCGGACGGCCAACTGGCGCTGGGCCAGTGCAGCACCGTCGGCGTCGCGCAGCGCGGCTTCCAGCGGTGCTGCGCCGTGCACCACGCGCCGCAAGCGGGCCACGCGAAAACGCTCGGGCCACACATGGCGCCACAGCGGATAGGCCAGGTGGTCAAACAGCGCCTTGGCCAGCTTGTCGGGCCATTCCGGGCGCTCGTCGGCGCGCTCGGCGTAGGCGCTTTCCAGCGCCAGCGGCGCAGCAGCGGCCAGACCACGGCGGGTGCCGGCGGGCTGCAGCAGCGAAGGCAGGGTCAGCATGCGGCGCTAGACCTGGAAACGGCCCAGCAGCAGTTGCCGCAGCGGCCGCCACAGCTGCGCGGCCAGCGGTTCGGGCGGGTGCTCGAAGCGCACGTGCACCCGCCCACCGTACAGCGCCAGGCCGTCTGGCGGCAGCGCCACTTCCAGCTGAAAACTGCGCTGCAGGCCGCGCACGCCTTTGTCGTCGCGCGGGTCCACGGCCACCGTGCCGCCGCCGCCAGGGGCCAGCGCGCGGCTGGGCAGGTCGCTGCTGCCGGCCGGCAGTTCGCGCAACACGTGGCCGGTGATGACCTGTTCCGGCCGGTCGGCACGGCGCAGCGCCAGTTCGCGCGTAGCGCCGCGCACCAGTTCCGCGTCGCCCTGGGTCACGACCACCCGCACCAGCGGCTGCAGCGGGTCGACCACGTAGCCCAGCAGTTCACCCTTGCGGTGGTAGCGCCCGTCCTGGTCGACAGCGCGCGGCACCACGAAGCGGCCGTCGGTCGGGCTGACGGTGACCAGCGCGGCAAGCCGCTCGTCCAGCACCGCCAGCGCGCCCTGTTCGCGCGCCAGTTCCTGCCGCGTGACTTCGGCGTCGGCGCGCGCGGTGACGAACTGCGCGTCCACCCGGGCCTGCAGTTCGTCAACCTTGGCGGCCGACACCCGACGTTGGGCACTGAGCGCCGGGTTGCTGGACGCCACCAGCGGCTCGCCGCGCTTGACGACGCTGCCGGGCTGCACCAACAGCTGGGCCAGGTAGCCATTGCCGCCAGCGCGCACCAGCGACTGTTCGGGCAGCCACAACACGCCCTCGGTCTGCGTGCGCAGCGGCAGCGGCAGGAACAAGAATACGGCCAACGCCAGCACCAGCAGGGCTGTGCTCAGACCGACAGCACGGCCGCGTACTGCGGCCAGTCGCGGGCCACGCACCAACTGGCCCACGGTGCGGCCCACGGGCACCACCAGCATCGTCGCCGCTGCCCACATCGCCAGCAGCACGCCGATGAAGAAGTATTCGGCCGCGATGAAAACAATGATCGCCAGGCTGACCAGCATGCGGTAGCCGAAGGAGGCCACGGCATAGCTCAGCAGCCAGACCCGCTCGCCCAGCGTCGCGGCCGGCGGCTCGGGCTGTTCAACGCGAAAAAGCCAGCGTTCAAGCAGGTAGCCGACACAGCGGTTGGCGCGCTGCGCCAGGTTGGGCGTTTCCGACAGATCGGCCAGGATGAAATAGCCGTCGTAGCGCAGCAGCGGGTTGGCGTTGAAAACCAGGGTCGAGATGCCCGCCACCAGCATCACGTTGAAGGCCAGCGCGCGCACGAAGCCCGGCTCGACCAGCAGCCACACCGCCATGGCCAGCGCGGCCAGCGCCAGCTCAACCATCATGCCGGCCGCACCCACCACGGCGCGTTCGTACTTGCTGCGCATGGTGCTGGACGCCGAGGCATCGACATAGGGCACCGGCAGGAAGACCAGCATCATCACGCCCATCTCGTGCACCTCGCCACCGCCCATCTTCACGGCGATGCCGTGGCCGAGTTCGTGCAGCGCTTTCAGAAGCGGGAAGATCACCGCCAGCAACAGCAGGTTGTGCGCCGCCAGCACGCGGTCGGCGACGTTTTCGACCAGCTCGGCCCGGTTGGCCAGCGCGGCCGTGATGCCGGCCAGCACCAGCAGCAGCCAGCCGATGAAGCCCCACTGGTTCCACACCGGGCGCAGCAGCGGCGCCAGACGTTCCAGCAGGCGGTCGGGATCGAACAACGGCACCTTCAGCGCCATCGGGTTGCCGTACGACTGGCGCGCCTTGGTGCGCTGGTGCTCCTGGCCGCGCTGGAACAGCTCGTCAGCGTCGGGCGGCACGTCGCACTGCATCAGGTCGGCACTGTGCAACTGGCCGAGCAGGCCGATCAGTTCGTCCTGCGTCGGCGCGCTTTCGCCCAGGCGGCGCTGGGCGGCGGCCCACAAATCGGCCACCGGTGTCTGGCCGTCCATGCCGTTCAGAACCAGGCGCGCGCCGGCGGTGAAGCGGTGGCTGCGGCCCGACGCCGGGTCGCGCAGCACGAACCAGCGTTCACCCCGGTAACGGTGGCGGTGCAGCTTCAGGTGCGAGCGCAACGCGGGCTTCAGGCCGGCGACGCGGTACCAATGCATGCTGAGTAGCGTGCCAGCCATGTTGTGCGTTAGCTCGACTGCCTGCGCTGCAGCCGCCGCCCGTGCCGCCTGTACCGCCGCTGCCGCATCACGGCCACCAACGCCACAGCGCCAGGCTCACCGTGTCGACCAGGCGATGGACCCAGATCCACAGCAGTTTTTCTTCGCCCACCCGCACCTTGGCCACGCCTTCCATGCCAGGGCGTAAACGCTTGCCGCTGGCGGCCGAGCCCTCAGCGTCAGCGTCGACACGGGCTTCGACACGGAAGAAGTTGCGTCCGTCTTCGGCCGTGGCCACAGGGGTGATCTGGTGCACGGTAACGGCCAGCTTCGCGCCCGGCAGGCTGGCCAGCACCAGTTCGCCGCGCTGGCCCAGCGCCAGGTAAGCGATGTCGCGTTCATCGACCTGTAGCACCACACGGTAGGCGTCCAGTGGCGCGGTCTCGAAGAGCACGCGGCCTTGTTCCAGTGGTGTGCCGACCAATTGGCGCAGGTCACCGCTGACCACCAGACCGTCGAAGGGCGCCTGCAACTCGACACGAGACAGCCGTTCTTCGACCAGTTGCAACTGCGCCAGCGCCTGCGCGGCCTGCGCGCCCAGCACGTTCATCGCCGGGCGGTCGTAGACGGCCTGCGCCTGGCGGTAGCGGCGCAGGTGCTGCTCGTGTTCCGCCCGCCAGCGGGCCTGTTCCAGGCGCAATTCGCGGTCGTCCAGCCGGGCCATGGTCTGGCCGCGTCGCACGGTGTCGCCGGCACGCACCAGGCTCTCGGCCAGATAGCCGTCGAAGGGTGCCACCGTGGCGCGTTGCACCTCGCCTTCCACCACCGTGCGCGCCGCCACGCGGTAGTCGCCGGTGGCCAGCGCCAGGAAGGCCAGCAGCAGCACACCCAGCGTGGCGAACAGCTTGAGACCGGCATGGCGCGGGCCGAACAGCTTGCGAAGCAGCGCGCGCGCGCCGTCTTGCGCGCGGCGCGGCCAGCCGCGCGCGTTGTCGTGCGCCAGTGCCAGCACCGGCCCCAGCAATTGGCCGGCCACGGTGCAGGTCTCGCGTTCGGCATCGTCGAAGGCCCGGCCGCCGGCCGCGCGCTCGAAGGTCAGCACGCCCCACACGCCCTGCTCGCCCTGCAGCGGCACCGAAAGCGCCGCGCCCTGCGGCTGCAATTCGGCATGGCTGGCCGCCAGCAGGCGTTCGTCGCCAGCCGCCGGGTGGTGCACGGGCACGCCGGCATCCAGCGCTTCATCCATCGCGTCGGCAATCTGGCGCGAGACGTTGGCCCGGCGGTCGAAGTGCGCAGTGTTGGATATGGCTTCCAGCACCGCGTCGCCGTCGGCATCGACACGCCCCAGGCTGACGCGGTCGCAGCCCATGCGTGTGGCCAGCAGGTTGACGGCGGCCATCGCGGCAGCCAGGAACCCGCGCTGCTGCAAGGCCGCACCCACGGCCGACTGCACCAGCGCCATGCGCTCGGTGCGCGCTTCGCTGGCCTGCACAGCCTGCTGGCGGTACAGGTCGGTCAGCCAGGCGGCACCCCAGTGCAATTGGCGCAGCGCGTGCTGCAACGCGGCGCGGTCGCGCGGGCCGGCAGCTATCACCACGGCCGCCTTCAACTCGCCGGCCACCACCACCGGGTAGGCCACGTGGGCGCTGCCGGTGCCGCTGTCGTCGGGCTGGACGATGCCACGCTGCTCGCTCAGCGCGCGCTGGGCCACAGGCGTCAAATAAGCCAGGTCCAGCGTCGCATCGGGCCACAGCGCGCCGGCTTCGAAAGTGTTGGCGTTTTCGGCCACCACCAGCAGCAGCGCCGCGCGCACGCCGCCCACATCACGGCACAGGATGTCCAGCCAATGCGCCATGTAGTCGGCACGCGACAAGGGGCCGGCGAAGGCGGCCCAGGCGGCCTCGGCAGCGCTGCCTTCGCGGGCGGCGCCGGCGGCGGCGTCTTGCTCGGCGCGGGCGCCGATCACGGCCACATCGCGGCGCGCGCGCAGGAGAGTTTCAGCTCAGGACGGGTCAGCAAGATCACGCGGCAGTCACTGTCAAAGCAGTCAAGAAGTAAGCCCGGATGGTAGGGGCGAACAGGCCAGCAGCGCGCGCCTCAAGCGGATGCTGGCCAGCCCCACAGCACCCCGGGGCGCCGTGGGGTGACGGTCAAACCACGGACGTATCGACCGTCTTGGACAGCACCACCCGCAGCGCCGCCGCCGGCGCCACGCGTGTCGCCTGCCCGGCCTGCGTCAGGAACTCGCGCAACCAGGGCGCACTGGCGTCTTCCGTCGAACCCACCGTGCTGTCGGCCGCGCTCGCCTGCCCAAGCCGTATGACCGGAAGCGCCTTCGCGCCCGGTGTCGCGCCCGGTGTCGCGCCCGGTGTCGCGGCCGATGTCGCGGCCGGTGTCCCGGCAACAGCATCCGCTGCGGTCTCCGTGTCCAACGTCGCTGCCGACTGCCCACGCCGGACGTCGGTCAAGACCGTGCCGCCTCCCGGCACACTGCCCGGCAGGAACACGATGGGCGTTGTGCGCGGCGGTATCGGCGGGATTTCCGGCCTGTCCACGGTGCCGGTGCCGTTGACGAAGGCGACTTCCTGCTGCAGACGGGCCGAGTCCAGCGAGTTCAGCGTGCCCCCGCCTGCGATGTCGGCAATGAGCACCGGGTCGAGGTTGCGCCAGAAAGAGAAGCCGTTGTCGAGCTTGACGATCACCCTTTGCAGCAGGCCCACGTCGTCTGGGGTGTAGCGCGCATCACCGGTCGTGTCGCCCCAGTAGCCGACAATGTGCAAGGCGTCGTCTTCCGCCACACCGCCTGGCAAAGGCGCATTGCCGTTGATCTGCGTCACCGTCAGGTCGATCAGCTCGGTGCTGCCATAAACCGCCTGCGTGGGCACCGTGGCCACCAGATCGACCAGGCGCAGTGCGCCGGCCGCCAGCGTGGTGCTGCCCGGCAGCGTGAGGGTGATGCGCGCCTGCTGGCCGCCGCCCACGGCGGCTTCAAGCACGAAGGCCAGCGTGCTTCCTGCGGGCAGTGCAGCGCCGGCCACGGCACCCGTGATGTCCAGCTTGGCAGGATCGAAGCCCACCGTGAAGGTCATGCTGCGCAAGCCGCCCGGGCTGGTGAAAGTTACCGGCAGGCGTTGCTGCGTGGCGGGTACGTCGACGGCCTGGCCCGGGCCACGCATGAAGTCCGGCATGGACAGCACACCGGCACCCGTGGAGCGGAAGTCGAAGGTGAATACCGCGTTGTCGCCAGGCGTGCCGTCGTTGTTGCCGTCCAGCAAACCCACCGCGTCGCGGAAACCCATGACGCCACTGGCCAAGGTGACCGTGTAGGTGTCGAAGGCCAGCAAGCCGCCTGTACGCAGGAACTTGAAGCCCTTGCCGTCAGCGTCGATGACCAGTGAACCGGTGACGAGCCCCGTGGTGGCGCCGCGCAGCACCACATCCACCGGCGCGGTGCCGGTGTCGAACAGGCTGATCAACGCTGCGTTGAAGGCGTAGTCGAAGCGCACCGAGAAGCCTGTGGCCGTGGGTGTGAACTGCGTGACGTTGAGCCAGTCGGTGGCCACAGCCACCGCCAGCGGCGTGGCGCTCCAGGTGCCGTCTTCGTCCACCGCCTTGACCTGGACGTTGAAGGTGCCACCCACGCGCCCGAAGGTGTGCGTGGCCTGCGTGGCGTTGCCGGCCAGCGTCTGCTCAGGGCTGCCGTCGCCCCAGCTGACACGCCATTCACTGATGGTGTCCAGCCCAGGGTCGCTGGCGCCGAAGTTCAACGTGTAGGGCAGCGCATTGCCGGCCGTGGCTGCACCGGTGACCGTGAGCGTGGGCGCGACGTTGCTGACAGTGAGGTTGAAGCTGCGCTCGACGAAGTTGGTGCCGTCAGACACCCGCACCGTGATCGGCTCAACCGCCAGCCCGTCCAGGCCGCTGAGCGTGAGCAGGCCGCTGGCATCGATGGTGGCCGTGGCGTTGGCACCGCCACCCGTGACGCTGTAGGTCAGCACCGGGGTGTCGCTGTCGCTGGCCACGGTCTGCACCGTCACCGTGCCGCCTTCGGCCACGGTCTGTGCCGCAATCGGCGCCAGCGTCGGCGGGCTGTCCACTGCGCCGCTGCCACTCTGGATGGTGCGGCTGTCGCTGGCACCGTCCTTGTCGGTCACGGTGGCGCGGATCAGGAACGCCTGTTGCGTGCCGGTGGTGGTGTAGTGGTGGCTGGCGGTGAAGGTGCGTGTCACCGCGTCGATGCTGATCACGTCCCCCGCCGTGGGGCTGGTGTTGCCGTCACCCCAGTCGATGGCCACCGTGTGCCAGTCGAAGACGCCGGGGTCGGTGTAGCTGCCGCTGAGCACCACGTCACGTGCGCCACTGAGTTCGGTGGTCGCCAGGCTGAGCGCGCCCACCGTGGGCGCCACGTTGGCCACCGTGACGTTGAAGCTTTGCTGCGCACCGACACCGGCCGCGCCCACGCGCGCCACCAGGCCCAGCGCGCCGGCACCGTCCACGCCGTGGAGGGTGAGCTTGCCAGTCAGCGGGTCGAGCGTGGCGGTTGCCGTGGCGTCGTCGCTGCCAAAGACCCAGCCGGTCAGCGGCAGGTTGTCGGGGTTGTTGATCGTCAGCTGCACTTCGACCGTCTGGCCCTCGTTGACCGTGACGTTGCCGATGGCCGACAGCGTGGGTGCGTCGTCCACCGGGCGCACGTTGATGGTCACCGTGGCCAGGTTGGACTGCGACTGGCCGTCACTGAAGCGGTAGGTGAAGCTGTCGGTGCCATTGAAATTGGCGTTGGGCGTGTACAGCCACGTCTGGTCGGCTTGCAGCAGCAGCGCGCCGTTGGCCGTGCCGCTGACGAGTTGTGGCGTCAGGGTCAGGCCCGGCAACGCGATGTCGTTGGCCAGCACATTGATGACCACCGTCTTGTCTTCGTCCAGCGTGGCTTCGTCGTTGCGCGCCTGCGGTGACAGCAAGCGGCTGGTGCTGCCGCCGTCGTCGTCGGTGACGGTGGCGCTGATGGCGAAGTACTGCTCGGCCGTGGTCAGGCTGAAAGCGCGCGTAGCGGTGAAGGTCTTGGTCGCCGGGTTCAACACGGCCGCGCTGCTGGTGCCGTCGCCCCAGTCCATCTGCACGTTGTGCGTGTCGGCGACACCGACATCGGTGTAGCTGCCGGTTACGCTGACATTGCGCACCAGCCCGGTCTGCGACTGGGTCAGTTGCAAAGCCGTGAACTGCGGCGCGACGTTGTTCACCGTGAGCGTGGCCTGGGCGCTGTCGGGGCCGCCGCCGTCCTTGTCCACCAGCGTCAGGCGCACGGTGTAGTTGTCCGATGGCGTGGCGGTCGGGTTGTCGTCGCTGTAGACGCGGCTGACTTCGAAGGTGGTGACACCGGCGGCCAGGTCCACGAGCTGCAGCGCGCTGCCGTCGCCCCAGTCGATGCTGATGCGGTGGGTGTCGAGCACGCCCGGGTCGATGATCGACCCGCTAAGCAAAGCTGCGCCGCCCTCGGCAATGCCCGGCGTGAGTTGCACGGCGCCGAACACCGGCGCAATGTTGGTCACGGTCAGGCTGGTGCTGGCGCTGCGCGTGTCGGTGCCGTCGTTGGCGCTGACCACCACGCTCAGCACGTCGCTGGCAGTGCCCGGTGTGGGGTCGTCCAGGAAGCGGTGGTTCAGTGAGAAGTCGGTGCGGCCTGGCGGCAGCACCAGGGTTTCCAGCGCGGTGCCGTCGCCCCAGTTGATGGTCAGTGTGATGCTGTCGCCGATGCCAGGGTCGGTGACGCGGCCGCTCAGCAGCGACAGGCCGCCTTCCAAGGTGTCGGTGATCAGCAGGTCACTCACCACCGGCGCCACGTTGGCCACGATGACGTTCTTGGTGGTGCTGAAGGCGCCGTCTTCGTTGATGGCGGTGATGGTCAGCACGCGCGGGCCGTCGGCCCTGAAGCTGTGGGTGACGTTCTGCACCGGGCCGTCGAACACCTCGATGTTGCCGTCGTTCCAGTCGATGACCCATTGCCGCACGGTGTCGGTGCCGGGGTCGGTGACCGACAGACCAAGCGCGTAAGGCGTGCCTTCGTCGGCGATGGCCGCGCCGACCACCACCAGCGTGGGCGCAACGTCTGTGATGACGAGCGTGGACGTCATCTCGGTGCGCAGGCTGGCCGTGGGCGAGGCGTCGCCGGCAGGCGCCTGGTCGCGCACCTGGCCGCGCACGGTGAGCACGCCGTTGTCAGCGGTGTAGGCCGCCGGGATGGTGAAGGTGGTGAGCGGGCTGTCGACGATTTCGAAGACGCCGTCGCCATCGAAGTCGACGCTGTAGAGCAGGCCGCGCGCCAAGTCGGCTGCCGACGGATCGGTGCTGTTGCCGAAGACCACCTGCACGCCGGTCGTGCCTTCGCTGATCGGGCCGGTGGGCGCCAGAGTCATCGTGGCCGTCGGGGCGGCGTTGGCCACCACCAGCGTCTGCGCCGCCGAGGTGGCGGTGCTGCCGCCCGCGTAGCTGGCGCGCACCTGCACAGTCCAGCTACCCTGGTCGTTGACGCCAAAGGCCTGCAGTTGCGCCCAGGTCAAGGTCGGCGCCAGGCCGATGGGCGCGCTGCCCGCGGCAAAGCTGCTGCCGTTGATGGACCACACCAAGCTTGTCGGTGCACCCGACACGGTGGCGGCCAGGGTCACGCCCTGGCCTTCGGTGGTGGCGTACGGGCCACCCGCGCTGACCAGCGCGCTGTTCACGATGATGGCCACGTTGCGCGTGACGGTGGCGGCCGCGCCCGGCGTGGAGTCGTCGTCCACCGCCTGCACGGTGTAGGTGAAGGCGCCGGGCACGGCGTAGCTGTGCGTGGCGGTGCTGCTGCCGGCGCCGAAAGTGGCCAGCGGGCTGCCGTCGCCCCAGTTGATGCGCCATTCCAGCACGCGGTCGTTGCCGGGGTCGGTGGCGCTGTAGTTCACCGTGACCGGCGTGCCCAGCAGCACCGACGCACCTCCGGTGTTGTCGGTCACCGTCAGGGTGGGCGCCACGTTGCTGACGGTCAGTGTGGTGAAGGCCTCGGACGTGTAGCCGTCCTGGTTGACGGCCTGCGCGCCCACGGTGAAGACGGCCGGGCCGTCGTTGATGCCCAGCGCCACCAGTTGCGCCCAGGTCAGCGTGAAGCTGGTACCGACGGCGTCACCGTAGCGGCCGTCGCCGTTGATGTCCCACGACAAGGGGCCGCGCAAGGTGTTGGTGGTGCCCAGCGGCGTGACGCTGGCGTTGAAGGTGATGGACCCGCCTTCATTGACGGCGTAGGGCGCGCCGACGAAAGCGATGATGGGCGCAGCCAGGATGCGCACATCTTCGAAAGTCAGGTTTTGCAGCAGCCCGCGCCCGCTGACCTGCAGCGTGCCGCTGTTGGCGGTGCCGGTTTGCGTGAAGGCGGTGTTGCGCGGGTCGAAGATCAGCGTGTCGCCGGGCGCCGTGGTGGGGTCTTCGCCGCGTGCGATGTTGGTGGAACCGACCCCCAGCAAGGCGCCCGCCACGCGCACCGTGTCCTGGCCGGTACCGCCGCGCACTTCGTTCGTGCTGTTGTCGGCGGTCTGGGCCACGACGATCTCGTCGTTGTCGGCGCCGCCGTCGACCAGGATGTTGGTCAACTGGCGCAGCGAGCGCAGTTGGGCCTCGTCGTTGCCGGCGCCCAGATTCACGGTGGTGACCTTGGTGCGGCCGGTGGACGACAGCGCATCGGCAATCACGACCAAGTCGTCGCCGGCCCCGGTGTTGATGGTCAGCGCGTTGACGCCGCCGGTGCCGCCCGGGGCGCCTGAGGGGTTGACCTCGGGCGACTTGTTCAGCCGCACGGTGTCGTTGCCGACACCCAGGGTCAGCGTGATTCTTTCAATGCGGTCGAAGGTGGTGACCTGGCGCACCGCCTGCACGGTGGCGCCGCTGGCGGCCAGGTTGTCCAGCACCACCAGGCCGCCGTTGTCAGTGGAAGCGCCCTCGGTGGCGATGTAGACGCGGGTGCCGGCGGCGTTGAAGGCGATGCCGGCCGGTGAGCGCAGGCCAGTGGCACCACCCACGTCGTTCGACAGACGCTGCACATAGGTCAGGCGGCCATCGGCCGCGCGCCTGAACACGCCAACCTGGTTGCCGCTTTCTGCGGTGGTGACGACATAGGCGCCGCCCGGTGCCACAGCCACGCCGAAGGCACCCAGCAGGCCCGAGGCGCCATCAACGCCATCGGTCAGCACCTGCAACAGGGTGAGCGTGTCACTGCCCGCAGCGCGGTTGAACACAGCCAATGTGTTGCCGTCGCGGCCGGTCACGTACACCTGCTCGGCGCCCGCTGTGCCACCGGCCACGGCCACGCTGCGCGCACCATCCAGGCCGTTGACAGCGCCAGTCAATGTCTGCAAGGTGGCCAGGTTGCTGGTGCTGTAGACGCGCAGCACGTCGCCTGTGCGGCCTGCTGCGTACAGCAGGTTGCCGTTGCCACTGAGGGCCAGTTCGGTGCCGCCAACCAGGCTGGCTGCGTTGTTGGTGACCTGCGTCAGCGCGCCGGTGGTGACGTTGCGGGTGAACTTGACCACACCGTTCGGGCCTGCCGCGTACAGCTCGGTGCCTGCGGCGTTCAGGGTGATGGCCTGCGCCATGCCGGCCGGTGTGCTGGCCGGTGAGAGCGCGGTGAGATTGCCGGAGGCGTCGCGGCTGTAGACCAACAGGTTGTTGGCGCCGGAATTGGCCACGTACACATGGGTGCCGCCATTGGTGGTGCCGGCCACGGCCACGTCGGTCGGCGCGTTCAGCGAGCCGGCCTGGAACAACTGGCGCAGCGACAAGTCGCCGGCGTTGGACACGGTGAGCGAGTTCTGCGCGGCGTTCACCGCATAAGCCGTGGCGCCGTTGGCGCTGACGGCCACAGACTGCAGACCCGGCAGTTCGCCGGACGATTGCACCGGGCGCGGCGCGCGCACGTAAAGCACCTCGGTATTGCCCAGCGATTTGGTGACCGGCGACGCCGTGGCGGTGACGAAAGAACCGCCACTGTTGGCCGGCCCCTGAACGCCGGCCTGCACATTGGCGGCCGTGTCGGGGATCAGCGTCATCCACACCGCGCGCGGGTTCAAGGCGGTCAAGTTGGACAGCGCGTTGCCGGCGCCGCGGGTCTGCAGCGCCGTCATTGCCGGCAGCGTGTTGTCGCCCGCAGCGCGGGGGGCCTCTACGCCCAGCGTGGGGTTCAGCAGCACGGTGTCGGTGAGGTTCACCACCACCAGCACGTCGAAGCCTGAATAGTTTTCGCTGCGGCCGCTGTTGGCGAACAGCGTGTTGGCGTCCATGCGGTAGACGGCCAGCAGCGCGTCACCCGGCTGGGCGTTGGCGATGCGTGCGTAGTCGGTGGCTGAGAACACACCCGCCAGTTCACGCGGCACGGCGCCTGCGGCCAGCGCGGCCCGCGTCTGCGTGGCGCTGAGCGTGTAGGTGCCAGTGCCGGTGCCTTGCGAATCGACGGTGACGTAGTAGTCGCCCGTCGCCAGCCCGCTGAGGGTGACGCGGTCGTTGGTGCCCGAGTAGTTGGCGCTCAAGGTGCCCACCGCCACGCCGGCGTTGTTGAACACGCGCAGCACCGGGTCGGCCAAGGTGCCCCCGCCCGTGCTCACACCAGCCAGCACGATGTCGTAGGTGTCACCGGCTACCGCGTCGATGCGGAAAACGTCGCGGTCGTCACCGGCCGTGCCACCAGCGGCCACGGTGGCAGAAATGGTGCCGGTGAGTGAGGCACTCCACTGCGTGCCGGCGCCATTCGGCCGGAAGCTGGTGCTCCAAACGTCAGCGGCCAGCCGGTCGGCGCCGCTCAGGGTGGCCGTGTCGCCGGCCACGCTGTTGTTGAAACGCGCGGCGGTAGCGCCCTCGGTTTCGCTGGTCAGGATTGGGTTGGCGTTGATCAGGCCGAACACGTCACTGCCGCCCACCAGGCGCGCAATGGTCGGCGTCTGTGGATTGGTGACCGTGGCCGTGTTGTTGGTGTCGACGTAAGGATTGGTGCCGCGCGGGCCGATGAAGTCGGTGCGCGTCGATCCCGTCAGCGTCCCCGGGCTACCCGCCGTGACGGTGGTGGCACCGGTGGTGGTGTTGACCGTGGAACTGATGTTGGTGTTGCTGCCCAGGATGAGCCGCCCAATGCCGCCCGCCGCGCCGCCGCCCACCGAGGCCGCGCCCGACGTATTGACGCTGGCGCTTGCCGCGCTGAGATCGGTTGCATAGAGCTTGATGGTTCCGCCCGCACCGCCGGCGCCGGCCGAACCGACAGCGCCAATGCCGCCCGTGCCGCCCGTGCCGCCCGTGCCCCCCACACCACCGGTGCCGCCCGTGCCGCCGGTGTTGCCGACCTTGTCACCTTCGCCGCCGCCACCACTCGTCGGGGTGGTTCTGGGACCCGTGCCGCCGTCGCCTGTGCGGGTGACGGAGGTCAGTCCGCCGGCCGCCACCGCGCTGCCGCCCACGGCGGAGAAAGCAGTGCCCGTGTTGACCAGCAAACGGCCCTGAGCCAGGATTTCCAGTGCGCCAGCGCCGGCACCGCCACGGCCGCCGACGCCACCGCTTTGGGCCAACCCGCCGGCACCGCCGGCACCGCCACTGCCACCCGAGCCGCCGCCGCCGCCGCCATAGGTGACAGGGCCCAACGCCACGCGTGAACTGCCGCCACCGCCACCGCCGCCGCCGCCACCGCCACCACCGCCGCCGCCGCCGCCAGAACCCGCGCCGCCGCCGCCACCACCACCACCACCGGCGCCGCCGGTGACCAACAAGCCGCGCACAGAGATGTCGGCGCTGGTGTTGGCCCCGTTGCCGCCCGCGGTGGGCGCCGTCGTCGGCACGAGACCCGGGTTGCCGTTCGGGCCGTTGTTGCCCTGACCGGTTTGCCCCGGCGTGTAGGTGCCTGCGCCCCCGGTGCCACCGTTGCCCGCGCCGCCTTGGGCGCCATTGCCCCCGCCACCCCCCGTGCCACCCGCACCACCGGGGCCACCGGCGACGCCCGCGCCGCTGGCACCGCCATTGCCGGCCAGGCCGATGGTGTTGGCGGGCGCGTTGACGCCAACCGCGCCGTTGCTACCGGCGCCGCCGTTGGCCTGCGTCCCGGTGCCGTTACCGCCAAGGCCGGCGCTGCCGTCGCCGCCCTTGCTGCCGTTGACGATGCTGGTGGTGTCGTTGCCCGACCCACCCGCGCCGCCACCGCCGCCAAAGCCAAAGCTCGCCGCCCCGCCCGCAGCCTTGGTCGTCGAAGCCGTGGCCGCGCCGCCGGCATTGCCTTCTTCACCGCCACCGGCACCCGGTGTCGCGCCGCCATCGCGCGCTGACACGATGAACTGCACGTTGCTGCCGATGCTGATGTCGTTGCGCACGTCAAAACCGAGCGCACTGGTGCCGATGGCGGTGATGATGGTGCCGTTGGGCACCACCACGTCGCCGTTGAAGACGAAGGTGCGCACACCGTTGACCACCGGACCCACGCTGACCCCGGGGACCGCCGACCATGTCGCGCTGGCAGCGATGGTCTGATCAACCACACCGTCACGGTTGCGGTCGATGCCGATGCTGCCGCCCGAGAGCGTGCCCACGTTGTTGACGACCGTGCCCGTGTTGGTGTCGAAGGTGATGGTGCCCGCGCTGGGCTGCAGCGTGAAGATGGGCAGGCGGTTGCCGGCGCTGGTGCCGCTGCTGGCCGCGATGCTCTGGTTGGCCAGCACGATGTGGTCGATGTTGGCGCCGTTGGTGGTGATGGTCACCGAGCGCAGCAGGGTGTACTCAGCCGGCAGCTGGAAAGACTCGAACAGGCCGCTGCCCGTGACCGTGAAGTTGCTCAGCGAGGTGGTGGGCAGGCGCACGCCGCCCAAAGTCACGCCGCTGATGTTGACCACGGTGTTGACGCCCGCCGATGCTGCGAGGTCTATCGAATACAGCGAGAAGGGGTTGCCTGCGTTGTTGCCCAGCGTGACCGCGGTGGTGGAACGCCCGGAAGGCCCGAGCACGCTGTCCAGCACGATGCCGCTGCTGGAACTGAGCGTGTAGCCGTCTTCCTGGTAGGTGTTGCCGGTGAGCACGCCGTCGAAGTCGATGGCCACCAGCCCGGCTTCGATGGTGCGGAACAAACGCGGTGCCAGCACTTCTTCGCCGGCCACCAGTTCGATGCGGTTGCCGTCGATCAGCGCGTCCAGGTCGGCGCTGCTGTTCGACAGGATGGACAGCGAGTCGCCAGCGCCACCGCTGCCCGCGTTGCTGCCGCCCAGAATGCGCAGCGTGCCCGCGCCTTGTGCGCTGATGACCGTCAGCACGCCGCTGGCGGTGTCGGCATTCACGCTGACCCCGTCGACGACCGCCCAGTTGACGGCGGCCACGCTGTTGTTGCGGTTGTCCACGACCAGGGTCTCGACACTGCCGCCCATGACCAGGCCGGCGAAGTCGCCGCCCACCGGGCGGGCGTTGATGACGGCCGTGACCGTGTCTTGTCCGGCTTCGCCGTTGACCACGGTGTTCGGCACACCGGTGGGTGTGGTGGCCCCCACCAGCAGGGCCGTGATCTCGTCATCGCCAGCGCCAGCAAAGATCGTGGTCTGGCCGGCCGTGTAGCTGTGGTTGAGGGTGATCTTGTCGTTGCCCGAGCCCAGGCGCAGATCGATGTTCTCGATGGCGCCGTAGACGATTTGCGCGCCGCTGTTCGACAGCATCCCGGTCATCAGCCCGGTGCCGGCCACACTGCCGTTTTGCACCACGCCCGCCGTGGCGGCCACGGTTTGCGTGGCACCGGCGGCGGTCAGGGCGCGTTGCACGATCAGGCGATCGCCGCTGCCGGCACCGCTGTCGATGACGCTGAGCGTGGCGCTGCCGCCGTCGTAGACGGTGACGGTGTCGCCGCCCGATTCGCCATCGACAGTGATGTTGTTCGAGAAGTTCTCGATGACCACCGCGTCGCTGCCGCCGCCGCCCCGCAAGGTCAGCGTGGTGGCCGTGTTGCGCACCAGCAGGCTGTCGCCTTCGGCGCCCTGCTGCACGACGAAGTTGCCGATGCCGGCGGCGACGATTTCGCGCCCCATCACGTCGGTGTCGGTGGCCACGGTGCGGCCAGCGGCGTTGCGGTCCAGCGTGATGTTGCTGCGGGCGCCGGCCGTCAGGGTCACGGTGTCACTGGCGTCACCCAACACCAGCAGGCCACGCCGCAGCGCGGCCAGTTCGGTGCCGATGCGCACCTGGTCGGCACCGAGTCCGGTGGTGATGGTGGTGGCCAGGGTGTCGTCGGCGGTGCCGGCAACATCCAGCACGTCAGCGCCGCTGCCCAAGGTCAACGCCACGGCCTCAAAACCGTCGAAGGCGATGCCCTTGGAGCCCGCCCCGCCGCCCAGGCCCAGGCCGGTGAGGCGCCCGGCGGCCAGGCGGCCGGTTGTGGCCACCCCATTGCCGCTGTCGTTGATGTTCAGCGCGTCGGCACCGCCCGCGCCAGACAAAGTCAGCAAGTCGGCGATGGGCGCCAGCAGATGCGCGATGCCGCCGACGTTGATGGTGTCCACCGCGGCCGAGCCAACGATGCGCGTGGGCACGCCGCTTTGCACGCCCGTCACGTCGACCAGACTGCCGGCTGTACCCAGTTGCAGCAGCAGGCCGTCGCCCGGCGCGCTGAGGTGGGTGTAGCCCACGCCGGCCAGCATGCCGAAGCCGGTGACCTGGGTGGCCGAGACCACGCCCACGCCCAGCAGGCCGCTGCCGGAATCGTCCAGCACCAGACGGTCGAGCCCGGTGCCGCCGTCCACCTCGATACGGCCGCGCATCGTGTCCAGCCGCCCGCCGGTGTTGCTGGCGGTGCGGGTGACAAAGTCGAAGCTGGCGGCGCTGCCGACCAGCACGCGGTCGTCGTCGCCGTTCCCCAGCACGGTGAGGGTGGAGCCGCTGCTGGTGCGGTTGATGAGCACGGTGTCGTTGTCGTCGCCACCGATCACGGTGATGACCGGCGCCACCAGGTCGCCTTGCAGCACGAAGACCGAGCCCAGGTCGTTGCCGTCGTCAGGATTGGCCGGCGTGTGCTGGTCGCCCTTCAAGGTGATGGAAGCACCTGCGCCAGTGGCCTCGATGCGACTGCCGGCGTCCAGGCGCAGGTCGTCGCCGGCCGACAGCGTGACCGTGCCGTTGCCGGTGCGCACGCGCGACGCGGCGTCCATGCGCAGGTCTTGCCCGGCACTGGCAGCGTCACCCACGGTCAACACGATGGCGCCGCTGTCGGTTGCCAGTTGGCCCACCAGCACGCCCATGCCACCGGTGCTGGTCAGGGTGATGCCGGTGGTGGCCAAGGCGTTGATGGTGATCAGGTCGCCGGCGTTGCCGTTGCGGCTGAATTCCAGCGGATTGGCGGCGGTGCCGACCGTGCCGCTCAGCGCCGACAGGCGGATGGTGGCGGCGCGGATGTCGGCTGCGGCGTCGTTGTTGCGGTCAAGAATGGACCGCGCGGCGCTCAGGTCCACGACCCCTGCGCTGCTGGTGGCGCGGACCAGGTTCAGGTCGCCCACCAATTCGTCCAGCGCCAGACCGGCAGCGGCGTCAGCCGTCAACGACGTGCTGTCCACCCGCAAGCGTGCCGCGGCGGTGCCGGCCGTGCCCAAGTCGGCTTCCAGCACCAGCGCGGTGGTCTTGATGTGCTGCGGCACCAGCGACGAGCCGACGATGTTGCCGCGCGTGTTGACGATGGTGGTGGTGCCGAAGGCGTTGTCGATGGCGCCGTTCAGCGTGATGTCGGGTGCGCCGCTGGTGGCGCTGTTGGTGATGGTGATCACCGTGTTGCCGGGCTGGGTGGTCGGCGTGAAGTTGAAGCCGCTGCGGTCTTTGACGCTGATGATGACGTTCTGGCCGACCAGCCCGGTGGTGTTTTCGGGCTGGATGGCGTTGATCACCAGCGCGCGGGTCGAGGCGTTGGTGATGCTCACCTTCTCGAAGCCGGTGGTGTACTTCACGTCCGGATTGCCGCGCAGGATGGCACTGGCGGTCACGGTGGCCGGCGTGCTGGTATCGAGGTAGGACGCCGGGATGGTGAAAGTCATCAGCCCCGAAGCCACGCCGGTGTTGATGATGTCGTTGACGCGGATCACCGGGCTGGTGGCCGACAGCGTCAAGCCGATCTGGCGGGTGATGTTGCCGGCGGCGTCGATCTCCAGTTCGGGGCTGGCCGGCCCGAGCATCAGCACCTTGGCGTTGAAGTCGATCAGGCGTTCGAAGGTGAGCTTGGGCGTCTCGGTCTGGCTGCCGGTGGGTATCAGCGAGAAGCCCTCGGCGCGCGCACTGGCACCGAAAGCCGGCGTGGTGTCGCTGTTGGCCACCACGTCCAGCAAGCGGGTGTTGATGGTGCTGCCGGCCTGCACGTCGATTTTGCTCAGCGTATCCAGCGTATTCAGGGCGGTGGAGTCACGCTTGGAGCCGACACCGTTGCCGTCGGCGATGGCCGTGGCTTGGGTGTTCAGCGCCGTGTGCGCCGCACCCAGACGCACCGCAGCCTGGCCCGACAGCGTGGCACCGTTGCGCACGCGCAGCACCGAATCGGTGATGGTGCTGAGCGTGGTGGTGGCCGTGGGGAAAGCGGCCACCCCACCCGAGATGGCGCGGCGGCTGTCGTTTTCCTGCGCGATGTTGATTGCGGTGACATCGGCGCTGAGCGCCACATCGCCGCGTGCTTCGAGCAGGGTGCCGCGTGTACCGCTGCCCTTGCCGATGTCGGTGGTGGTGGCCAGCACCAGGGTCACGGTGTCGCTGACGACTGCGCCGCTGCCCAGGCCGGCAGCGTCGGCGCGGCTGCCGTAAATGGCGCTGTCGGCGCGCTGGGCACGCACCGTGAGGTTCGCGCCCGACGACAACTGCGCGCCCGCGCCGACGATGGCCGCAGTGCCGGTGGTGTCCAGACCGTCGGCCGAGATGCCGGGCACGTCCACGACGCTGCTGGTGGCCGTACCCAGTGACACCGCGATGATGCCGCCCGTGTTGCCGGTGGCCTGGGCGCGTGAGGCTTCGTTGGAAGCCGACAGCACGGTGAGTGCGCCGTCGGCGCTGAGCGTGGCGTCGTTGCCGATGCTGGCCCGTGTGTGGTTGAGCACGCTGGCGGTGGCGAAGATGTCGCCGATGGCCACGCCACCGTAATTCGCACCGCTGCCGATGGCACGCGCGTCGTTGGCGTTGCGCGCTTCCACCGTCAGGCTGCCGCCGGTGTTGAGGTTGGCCGCATTCCCCACGGTGGTGGACACATCGGCCGCCGACTTGGCCTTGGGGTCGGAACCGCTGCCGCTGATGATGCCGCCGCCCGATGCGTCGGCCGCAGCCAGGGCCTGCTTGCTCAGCTTGTTGCCGGCGGCGTCGACGTTGTGGCGCGCTTGCAGCAGCAGACTGCCTGCCGTGACCACCACCGCGCCCTGGCCGATGGCGGCCGTGACGCGCGGGTCGATGCGGGCGTCGGCCAGCGACACGCCGGCGGTCACCGCGCCGACATTGACGCCGTGCGACGTGGCATCGGCAGCGGCCGTGGACACGGCGCGCACCGTGACGTTGCCACTGGCGTTGATGTTGACGAACTCACCCAGTTGCGCCGACACCGGTGCCGAGGTGTAGGCCTCGACGGCGTTGACACCCACCGCGACCAGGCCACCGGCAATGCCGAAGGCGTCGGACTGCACATCGGCGTCTCCGGTGGCCAGCACGTTCACCTGCTGGGCATTGAGCACCATGCCGTTGAAGGCCGCCGAGGTGCTGCCGGTGATGGTGGACTTGGCCTCGGACACGCCGACGGCGACGAAGCCCGCCGCGATGCCCTTGGTGTCGGCCAGGCTCTTGCGCGTGCCGGTGGCACTGACGGTGACGTTGCCGGTGGCGTCCAGCCGTGCGGCCGCGCCCACCGTGGCGCTGACGGACGTGCCCAGCGCGACCGACGACGTGGCGCCCGCGCCGGCACCGCCCAGGGCCGCTGCCACCGAGGTGGCGATGGCGTCGGTCTTGAGGATGTTGTCGTTGACCGTGGCACTGACCGTGATGTTGCGCGCCGTGATGGTGCCGCTGTCGATCTCGGCGCTGACGCTGCCGCGTGTGGAATTGCTGGCCAGCGAAACACCGATGGACGCACCGACCGTGCCGGCTGCGCCCGCACCGGTACCGACCTCGGCCTTCATCGTTGTCGCCTGCGATGCGGTGACCGACAAGTCGCCGCTGGCCGTGGTGGAGCCCGCGCCACGTATCGATGCCTGCACGGTGTTGCCCACCACGTTGGTGATCTCGCCGCCAGCGCCGGCAAAGGCATAACCGGCTGACGCGGCCGCCACGGCCACGGAGGCCGCCACGCCCAGCGAGGTGACCGAGCCCGTGGTGGCAGCATTGATGGTGATGTTGCCGCCGGCATTCAAAACGCTGGCATCGGCCACCGCGCGCACGCTGCTGGCCAGCACATTGCCGGACTTGGTGACGCCCACGGCCAGCGAGACGGCACCCACGGCGCCGCCTGAAATGGCCATCGCCGCGCCGACCACGTTGGAGACGATGGTCGAGCTTTCAGTGGCCGACATCGTGATGCCGCCACCGGCCAGCAGCGAACTGTTGGTCGCCAATGCCGCCACGGTGTTGGTGATGCGGTTGTTGGCCAGGCCGGCACCGGCAGCGCCGGCCACGCCGCCGATCACCGCGCCCACCGCAATGCTGGCCGCGCCGCCGAAACTGACCGCGCGTATCGAGGCTTGCTCAGATGCCGTCAGCGACACCGCGCCAGCGGTGGCCTGCACCGTGGTGTTGTTGGCGTAGGCCCGCACGGTGTTGCCGATCTGGTTGTCGGCCGAGCCCACGCCCACGGCGGCGGCGATGGACACGAAGCCCGAAATGGCGGCCGCAGCGGCCACGCCACCGCTGACCGCGTCGATGCTGGAGGTGTCGGTGGCTGCCAATGTGAGGTTGCCACTGGCCGCCGTGACGCTGCCGCCATTGACGTAAGCCTCGACGGTGTTGTTGATCTTGTTGGTGGCTTCCGCCCCCGCGCCGGCCAGGGAAGCGCCGACATACAAGCCGCCCGAAGCGGCCACGGCCCCACCGATGCTCAGGGTCAGGATGCTGGCGCTCTCAGAAGCACCGATGGCCACAGCGCCACTGGCCGCTACCACGCTGCTGTCCACGTAAGCCCGCACGGTGTTGGCAATGGTGTTCTGCGCGATGGACACGCCCAGTGACGCGGCCACGCCACCGCTGCCGCCGACGCCCACACCGATGCCCACGCCACCGGCGTTGGAGGTGATGGACGAGGTGTCACTGGCCGTGATGCTGAGCGCGCCCGAGGTGATGGTGCTGGCGCCCTTGATGGCGGCTGTCACGGCGTTGCCCACCGTGTTGCCTGAACCCGCACCGGCCGCGCCGATGCCCGCACCAGCGCCACCGCCGGCGCCCACGCCGACCGCGCCGCCCATGGTCAAGGCCTGGATGGTGGTGGCCGAGATGGCCGACAGCGTCATCGCACGGGTGCCGCTGTTGACTGTGCTGCCGGTGATGGTGGCGGCCACGGTGTTCGTGACGTTGTTGGTGCCTGCCGCGATGCCGACGGCCACGCCGATGCCCACGCCACCGCCCGCGCCTACGGCTGCCGCCACGCCGCCAGCGTTGGCGACGATGTTCGAGGTGTCAGACGCCGTCAGCGACACGCTGCCGCCGGTGCTGCGCACGCCGACGCCGGTGGCTGCATTGATGGTGGCCGACACCGTGTTGGTGATCTTGTTGCCCGAACCCGCGCCGGCCGCCGCGATGGCGCCACCGACCGAGCCGCCGGCACCCACTGCCACGGCACCGCCGATGGACAGCGCCTGGATCTTGGCCGACTGCGAGGCGGCCAGCGCGATGGCGCCGGCTGCGTCCAGCGACGAGCCGTCGATGCGCGCCAGCACGGTGTTGTTGATGGTGTTTTCGGCCACCGCCACGCCCAGCGAAGCGCCCACGCCGGCGCCACCGCCCGCGCCGATGCCGATGCCCAGGCCGCCCGCATTGGCAACGATGGCGCTGGCGTCAGCGGCCGACAGCGTGACCGCGCGGCCCACCGTGACGATGCTGCCGGTGCGCAGCGCGGCTTCAACCGTGTTCTTGATGGTGTTGCCCGAGCCTGCCCCGGCCGCGCCGATGCCGACACCGGCCGAACCGCCTGCGCCCACGCCCACGGCGCCGCCCAGCGTCAGCGCGTCGATCTTGGCCGTGGACGTGGCCGTCATCAGCAGGTCAGACGCCGTACCGCTGGCGCCGAGGCGCGCGCCGTCGAGTGCCGAGGTGATGGTGTTCTGGATGCTGTTCTTGGCCACGGCCAGGCCGATGGCAA
The DNA here is from genome assembly GCA_038316205.1 of Burkholderiales bacterium. Classification (GTDB taxonomy): domain Bacteria; phylum Pseudomonadota; class Gammaproteobacteria; order Burkholderiales; family Burkholderiaceae_C; genus Rubrivivax. The sequence continues at coordinate 248 of JBBQAI010000042.1, read as the reverse complement.
CGCCCACGCCAGCCCCGCCACCGGCGCCCACGGCCACGCCCAGCCCGCCGCCGTTGGCGACCACCGTGGAGCTGTCGCTGGCGGTCATGGTCACCGTGCCGGTGGTGCTGACGCCGCTGCCGGTGGTCGACGAGATCAGCGCGCCCACCGTGTTCTTGATCGTGTTTTCTGAAAACGCGCCTGCAGCAGCCACGCCCACCCCGTTGCTGCCCGCACCCACCGCCACCGCGCCGCCGATGGACAGCGCC
>JBBQAI010000008.1:0-67263 GCA_038316205.1 Burkholderiales bacterium | reverse complement strand
CAGACCCTGGCGCAGCGGCTCGGCCACCTGCAGGCGCCGGTCGGACACCATCAGAAAGACGGCCAGCGCCGAGAAGAAGACGAGCTTGCTCAGAGCCGAAGGGCCCTGGCGAAAAAAGGGCGGCGGGGTGCGGTCCAGCGTGCCCAGCGGCATGGAGTAACTCGTTTATTGGCTGCGGAGTGGGACGATTTTCGTCGCGAGCGGCCCATGGCCGCGTCGAGAAGCGCAGCCGTACACCCGTACGGCGAGCATCACAGGCCCGGGATCGGGGTGCGCAGCAGAAAAGCGCTCACTCCGACGTGAAGATGGAGCCTAGGCGCTCCATTCTTTCCAGAGCCATGCCACAGCCCCTTACCACGCAGGTCAGCGGGTCTTCGGCCACCAGCACGGGCAGGCCGGTTTCTTCGGCCAGCAGACGGTCCAGGTCGCGCAAAAGCGCCCCGCCGCCGGTCAGCATCATCCCGCGCTCGGCGATGTCGGCGCCCAGTTCGGGCGGCGTCTGCTCCAGCGCGTTCTTCACCGCACTGACCATCTGGTTCAGCGGGTCGGTCAGGGCTTCGAGGATCTCGTTCGACGAGATGGTGAAGCTGCGCGGCACGCCTTCGCTGAGGTTGCGGCCCTTGACTTCCATTTCCTTGACCTCGCTGCCCGGGAAGGCGCTGCCAATGTTCTTCTTGATCATCTCGGCGGTGGGCTCGCCGATCAACATGCCGTAGTTGCGGCGGATGTAGTTGATGATGCTTTCGTCGAACTTGTCGCCACCGACGCGGATGCTGCCTTTGTAGACCATGCCGCCCAAGCTGATGACGCCGACTTCGGTGGTGCCGCCGCCGATGTCCACGACCATCGAGCCGCTGGCTTCACTCACCGGCAGGCCAGCGCCTATCGCGGCGGCCATCGGTTCTTCGATCAGGTAGACGTCAGAAGCACCGGCGCCGAGTGCCGACTCGCGGATGGCACGGCGTTCAACCTGGGTTGAGCCGCAGGGCACGCAAATGATGATGCGCGGGCTGGGCCGCAAGATGCCACGCGGGTGGACCATCTTGATGAACTGCTTGAGCATCTGCTCGGTGACCGTGAAGTCGGCGATGACGCCGTCTTTCATCGGCCGGATGGCTTCGATGTTGCCGGGCACTTTGCCCAGCATGGCCTTGGCTTCCTTGCCGACGGCCTGAATGGTCTTCTTGCCTTGCGGGCCGCCTTCGTGGCGGATGGCAACGACCGAAGGCTCGTCGAGCACGATGCCTTTGCCGCGCACGTAAATCAACGTGTTGGCGGTGCCCAGGTCGATGGCAAGGTCGGTGGAGAAATAACGGCGCAGAGATGCAGCGAACATGGCGGGCAGATGGAAAACGGAGCGGGCGGCGAAGCGGGGGCTGAAGGCTGCGTGCGGGGCTACAAAGCGCCGCCTGACGTAGCCCCGGCGACGGGCTATCTGCCGCAGTACGCGTGGACAAAGAGGGGATGTTCGGAGCGCTTGCTCTGGGGTCTGGGGCCGCAGTCAAAATGAGCTTGCGGCCGCACGCCGAAGGGCTTGCGGGTAACCGGAGATAATACCGTATCAACCCCAGTCCACCGAGGTAACACGCTGCTTTTTTCAGCAACGAACCCCGCCCTTGGTCGCAACAGAAACGGCTCCGCAGACGATGGCACTGACCTCACAGGACGTGAACCGCATCGCCCATTTGGCACGGCTCGAACTCTCCATTGCCGAACAGGCGCAGATGCTCGAGCAGCTCAACGGCTTCTTCGGCATCGTCGCGCAAATGAGCGCGGTGGACACGCGCGGCGTGGAGCCGCTGTCCACGCCGTTGTCGGCGCTGCATGCCGTGGCCTTGCGCCTGCGCGATGACGTGGTCACGGAAGGCAACGATCGCGAAGCCAACCAGAAAAGCGCGCCCGCCGTGGAAGGCGGCTTGTTCCTCGTGCCCAAGGTGATCGAATGACGGTGGATTTTAAACTCGGCGTGGCCGGGTTGTCGCGTGCGCTGGCGGCCCGCGAGGTGTCCAGCATCGAGCTGACGCAAGGCCTGCTGGCCGGCATCGAAGCGAACCGCGACCTGGGTGCCTTTCTGTGCACCGACGCCGAACACGCGCTGGCGGCGGCGCGTGCGGCCGATGCGGCCATCGCCGCCGGCACCGCCGGGCCGCTGACCGGTGTGCCCATCGCGCACAAGGACATCTTCGTCACCGATCACGCGCGCAGCGGGCTGCCTTCAACGGCCGGCTCGAAGATGCTGGCCGGCTACGCCAGCCCCTTCGACGCGACCGTGGTGGCGCGCCTGGGCGCCGGGGAAACGGGCATCGCCCCCCACGGACGCGGACACGCGCCGGGCGCCGGCATGGTGACGCTGGGCAAGCTCAACTGCGACGAATTCGCGATGGGTTCGGCCAACGAAAATTCGGCTTACGGCCCAGTGTTCAACCCCTGGGACCGCCAGCGCGTGCCCGGCGGTTCGTCGGGCGGCAGCGCCGCTGCGGTGGCGGCCCGTCTGGTACCGGCGGCCACCGGCACCGACACCGGTGGCTCCATCCGCCAGCCGGCCAGTTTCACCGGCATCACCGGCATCAAACCGACCTACGGCGTGTGTTCGCGCTACGGGATGATCGCCTTCGCCAGCAGTCTGGACCAGGCCGGTCCGATGGCGCGCTCGGCTGAAGATTGCGCGCTGCTGCTGTCGGCGATGAGCGGCTTCGACCCCCGCGATGCGACCAGCGCCGAGCGTCCGCCGCAAGACTACGTGGCCCAGATGCGCAAGGGCCGTGAAGGCGCGACGGCGACGAGGCCGCTGCAGGGCTTGCGGGTCGGTCTGCCGCAGGAATTTTTCCCGGCGGCGCTGGCCGCCGACGTCAACGGGGCGGTGCGTGCAGCGCTGGCGGAACTGGAAAAACTGGGCGCCACGCTGGTCGATGTCAGCCTGCCGCGCACCGAGTTGTCCATCCCCGTCTACTACATCATCGCGCCGGCCGAAGCCAGCTCCAACCTGGGCCGTTTCGACGGTGTGAAGTTCGGTCACCGCGCAGCCGAGTACAGCGACCTGATGGACATGTACAAGAAGAGCCGCGCCGAGGGCTTCGGCCCCGAGGTGAAGCGCCGCATCATGATCGGCACCTACGTCCTCTCACACGGCTATTACGACGCCTACTATCTGCAGGCGCAAAAGCTGCGCCGCATGATTGCCGACGACTTCCAAGCCTGCTTCAAAACCTGCGACGTGATCGCCGGGCCAGTGGCTCCCACGGTAGCCTGGAAGCTGGGCGAACAGGGTGACGACCCGCTGCAGGCCTACCTGGCCGACATCTTCACGCTGCCCGCCAGCCTGGCCGGTTTGCCCGGCATGAGCGTGCCGGCCGGCCTGGGTGCGCACGGCATGCCGGTGGGCTTGCAGCTCATCGGCAACTACTTCGACGAAGGCACCTTGCTGCACGCCGCGCACGCGCTGCAGCAGGCCACCGATTTCCACCTGCGCGCGCCGCAGGGCTACTGAACACCATGCCCACCAGCGCACCCCTCGTCCGCGGTTTCGAAGTCGTCATCGGCCTGGAAACGCACGCCCAACTGTCCACCGCCAGCAAGATCTTCAGCGGTGCTTCGACCACCTTCGGCGCAGCGCCCAACACGCAGGCTTGTGCCGTGGATCTGGCGTTGCCGGGCACGTTGCCGGTGATGAACCGGGGCGCAGTCGAACGCGCCATCCGCCTGGGTTTGGCAGTGGGCGCCAAGGTGGCAGCGGTGTCCATCTTTGCGCGCAAGAACTACTTCTACCCCGACCTGCCCAAGGGCTACCAGATCAGCCAGTACGAGACGCCCGTGGTGCAGGGCGGCCGCATCGACTTCGTGCTGGACGGTGCCGCGCGCAGTGTGCGTCTGACGCGGGCCCATCTCGAAGAGGACGCCGGCAAGAGCCTGCACGAGGACTACGTCAACCAGACCGGCATCGACCTGAACCGGGCGGGCACACCGCTGCTGGAAATCGTCACCGAACCCGACATGCGCAGCAGCGCCGAAGCGGTGGAATACGCCAAGGCCCTGCACGCGCTGGTGGTGTGGCTGGGCATCTGCGACGGCAACATGCAGGAAGGCAGCTTCCGCTGCGACGCCAACGTGTCGGTGCGCCGACCCGGCGCCGCCTTGGGCACGCGGCGCGAGATCAAGAACCTGAACAGCTTTCGCAACATGCTGGCGGCGATCGATTTCGAAGTGCAGTGGCAGATCGACCGCGTCGAAGACGGCCTGCCCATCGAACAGGCCACCGTGTTGTTCAACCCCGACACCGGTGAAACGCGCGCCATGCGCAGCAAGGAAGACGCGCACGACTACCGCTATTTCCCCGACCCCGATTTGCCGCCGCTGTTCATCGCGCCCGACTGGATAGAACGCGTGCGCGCCGCCATGCCCGAGCTGCCCGCCGCGATGGCCACGCGCTTCGTACGCGACGACGGACTGCCCGCCGACGACGCCGCGCTGATGACGCAGAGCCTGCCCTTCGCGCGCTATTACGAGTCGGTGCGCGACGGCACCGGCAACGCCAAGCTGGCGGCCAACTGGCTGATGGGCGAAGTCTCCAAGCGCCTCAACGCCGAAGGCGGCGACATCACGTCGGCCACGCTGCTGCCGGCCACGCTGGCGCTGCTGATCACACGGGTCATCGACGGCACCCTGTCGAACAACGGCGCGCGCCAGGTTTTCGAGCTGCTTTGGGCCGACGCGCTGGCCGATGTCGACGCCGTCATCGCCGCCAAGGGCCTGAAGCAAATGAGCGACAGCGGAGCGCTGGAAGCCATCGTCGACGCGGTGCTGGCGGCCAACGCCAAGTCGGTCGAAGAGTTCCGCGCCGGCAAGGAAAAGGCCTTCAATGCGCTGGTCGGCCAGGTCATGAAAGCCAGCCAGGGCAAGGCCAATCCGGCGCAGGCCGGCGAACTGCTGCGCCGTCGCTTGGGCTGATCAGCGGCTGATCAGTGGCCCGGCTTCGCGGCCGGCTTCGACGCAGCGGGCCTGGGCACAGCGGCTAAGGCTGCGCCAGGTGCTGCGGGCGCAACCGATGCTGGCGGCAAGGGCCCGAGCGAACCCGCCGGAGCACCCGACCACAGCGCCCGCAAGCGCGCCAGTTCCGCGTCGTAGAGGCGGTTGATGCGGTCGAGTTCGGCGGTCTGGTTGCCCACCGCAGAACGCTGGGCCTCGATGGCCGCGTCGTTGGCGTCCATCGCCGCGCGCAGCTTGCCCGGCAGGTTTTTGCCGACGTAGAACTCGGCCTCGGCCATCAGCGGCTTGCGCTCGGCGGCCAGATCGCGCAAGCGCACCTCGGTGGACTTGATGGCCAGCCGCACGGTGTCCAGCGCCGCCTCTCGGCCCCGCAGGTGCGCGGCCTCGGTGGGGTAGCGCGCCATCAGGTTGCGGTCACGCCGCACGGCGTCGGCCTGCGCTGCGCGGGCCTCGGTCGCCGCGCGGTCGCGGGCGTCCTTCTCGGCACGCTCTTCAGCAGTCAGCGTCGGTGGCTGCACGCCGCGCACCGAGCCGTCGCGGTTCAACATCTTCTGCTCGCGGTTCGTGCACTCGGCAATGGGGCGGTCGGCCGTGAGCTTGCGGCCCTTGTCGTCCACGCAGGTGTAAATGCCGGCCGCGTTGGGACTGGACTGGGCCGATGCATCCGTGGCCGCCGTCAACAGCCACAGCGCAGCTGTCAGCGATGTGGCCAGCGACGTCGCCAGGGGTGTCTTGAGCGGAGTGGTGAGCGCGGTCACACCATGCCTGTGGCTGGATACGGTCGTCCGCATTCAGACCCCGTAACGCTCGCGATAGGCCTGCACCGGCGCGGCGTGGGCGGTCAGCGCAGAGGCGTCGGCACTGCGCAGGTATTGCAGCAAATCGGCCAGCGTGGCGATGGCCACCACCGGCAGTTTCAGTTGTTGCTGCACGAATTGCACGGCGCTTTGCGGTGCGCTGCCGGCATCGTCGCCACCGGTTCTTTCCTGGCGGTCCAGCGCGATGACCACGCCGCTGGGCGTACCGCCGGCGGCCGTGATCAGGGCCGCCGATTCGCGCACCGAAGTGCCGGCCGAGATCACGTCGTCGACGATCAACACACGGCCGCGCACCGGCGCACCGATCAGCGTGCCACCTTCGCCGTGGTCTTTGGCTTCCTTGCGGTTGAAGGCCAGTGGCACATTGCGGCCACGTCGGGCCAGTTCCACCGCCAAGGTAGCGGCCAGGGTGATGCCTTTGTAAGCCGGGCCAAACAGCATGTCGAAGGGCAGATCGGCGGGGCCGAGGATCAGCAAACGGCGTGCATAGAATTCTGCCAATCGGCCCAGCTTGGCACCGTCGTCGAACAAGCCGGCATTGAAGAAATACGGCGACAGACGCCTGGCCTTGGTCTTGAATTCGCCGAACCGCAACACGCCGGCTTCAACGGCGAACTGCACAAATTCAAGCGCCAATGTGGGATCGTCTTCGTTGCTCATCGTCCTGACTGGGGGTTCCCTTGGCTTTTCGGCTCGTCTCACTGAATCTGAACGGCATCCGCTCGGCAGCCCGCAAAGGCTTCGTCGAATGGGCCGAAAGCACGTCCATCGATTGTATGGGGGTGCAGGAACTCAAGGCCCAGACCGAAGACGTGTCCGGCCAGTTCGACGCCGTGGCCGGCATGCACGCCCATTTCCATTACGCCGAAAAGAAAGGCTACTCGGGCGTGGGCATCTACAGCCGCAAGGAGCCCAGCGACGTGATCATTGGCTGGAACAACGCCGAGTTCGACCCTGAGGGCCGCTGGGTGGAATGCCGCTATGACACGCCGCAGCGCAAGCTCAGTCTGATCAGTTGCTACTTCCCCAGTGGCAGCAGCGGTGAAGAACGCCAGACCGCGAAGTTCCGCTTCCTGGCGGCGATGTACCCCTATCTGATGGCACTGAAGGCCGAACGAGAGTTCATCCTGGTTGGCGACATCAACATCGCCCACAAAGAGATCGATCTGAAGAACTTCAAGGGCAACCGCAAGAACAGCGGGTTTTTGCCTGAAGAACGTGATTGGATGACCAAGCTGCTGACTGAAGGTGAAGGCGGTCTGGTGGACGTTTTCCGCACGCTGAACCAACAGCCCGATCAGTACACCTGGTGGAGCGCGCGCGGTCAGGCCTGGGCGAAGAACGTGGGTTGGCGCATCGACTACCACCTGGCCACGCCAGGCCTGGCGGCACTGGCGCGCAAGGAACATATCTACCTGGACCAGCGCTTCAGCGACCACGCGCCGCTGACCATCGACTACGACTTCAAGCTCTGAAGCGGGCGCCCGGCGCAAGAGCCCTGCAAGCCGCAGAACAAGCGCCCTGCGCGCCCGCTTCTCTGCAAATCGCCCGCCTGCGGCGCGCCCTACCCTTGGTCCTTGGCCGCGGATACTGCTGCATGCAGTGGCTACGCGGCGGCAAGCCTTGAGGGCCGCACATGTCCGTGTCCAAGCATCAGATTCTCGACGTGTTGGAAGCGCTGGAAGCGTCTCAACCGCTGTATGCCGGCGCCATGCCCTTGGCCGACGAAGTCGTGCGCGACACGTTTGCGGCAACGTTCGCCGGGTTGACACGGTCACCCAGGTTCGCTTCCGCCAACCAGCACTGCAGGGAACTGTCGCTGCTGGCCCACTTGACGCATGCCTTGATCGAGGTCACCTACCTGCGCGAGCAGTTGCAGGGCCAACGGCGGTCGGCAGCGGCAGAAACCTCGCAGCTCTGCGCACGCATGGCCGCCCGTTAGAGAGGTCCGGACCGCGCATGAACGCCTGGAAGAACACCGTCAAACGGTTGCGCGCCAATCCGCGCGAAGCGCTCGCGCTGCTGCTGCTGGCCACGCTGCTGGCCGGCTTGGTCGGGCTCAACGCAATGGCCGATCGGCAGACCAGCGCGCGCAAGGGCGTTGAGACCCTGCAATTCGAGAAAGACCCGGACGCCTGGCTGGCGCACCAGCACAAAGCCTCGGACTTTCGGCAGGCGCTGGGCACGCGTAGCGTGGCCGCAGTGGCGCTGGCCAATGCGCACCCAGGGCTGGTGCTCTACACCTTGAAGAGCGGCGAACGTGGCAGCACGACCGTCGCTGGCTGCACGGCCGCGGGCTGCGCTGGCACCGATCTCGACCACATCGGCGACAAGAGTGCCGAGGCCGGCTTCGCACTCGTCGCCATCGATATCGACCCGCGGCCGCTCAGCCGCCGTTGGTTGGATGCGGTGCTGAGCCTCGGCGCGCCCTTGCTGCTGGTCGCCGCCATGCTGGGCGCCATGTGGCTGGCCACACGAATGCAGACCGGCATGGGTGCCGCGACCGACCGCCTGTCGGTGCGCCCCGAGACCCGCTTTGCCGACGTCATCGGCAATGCCGAGGCGAAGGCGGCACTGCAGCGGGTCAAGGCCTTCATCCACGACCCCGGCCGTTTCGCCAAGCTGGGTGCCGTGGCGCCGCGCGGCGTGCTGCTGGTCGGCCCACCGGGCGTCGGCAAGACCTTGCTCGCCAAGGCACTGGCCGGCGAGAGCAGGGCCAGTTTCATCGCCGTCGACGGCTCGTATTTCACGGCCACGTTCTACGGCGCCGGTGTCAACAAGGTCACGGCGCTGTTCAAGCTGGCGCGCCGGCACGCACACTGCGTGCTCTTCATCGACGAGGTCGACGGCATCGGCAAGCGCAGCCGCGGCGGTGATGGCGGTGCCGAGTCGGAGCTGAACCGCATCATCAACCGCGTGCTCGTCGAAATGGATGGCTTCGACGCGCTCGACAACGTCGTCGTGGTGGCGGCCACCAACCACGAAAGCAGCATCGACGAGGCCATGCTGCGCCCGGGCCGCTTCGACATGCTGGTGCGACTGGCCTTGCCGACCCTGCCGGACCGCCAAAGCCTGTTCGAACTGTGCCTGGGCAGGGTCCAGCACGACGGTTCGGCCGACACGGCCGCGCTGGCGCGCATGACGGCGGGAGCCTCACCCGCGGCCATCGCCAACATCGTCAACAAGGCGACCACAAAAGCGGCCGAGAACGCGGCCGCCCAGGTCACTGGCGACGACCTGCTGCGCGCGGTCGAAACGCACCAGCTCGGCGGCGAGGTTTCGCCGATCAAGGAGCTGTTCACGCAGGACCTGCGCACCCGGCTGGCCTACCACGAGGCGGGCCACGCGCTGGTCGGCCATTGGCTGGGCGCCGGGCGCGTCGAGCGCGTGACCATCGAACCGCGCGGCCAGGCCCTGGGCGTCACCTACATCACGCGGGCACACGAAGACCCGCTGTATGAGCAAGCCGAACTGACCAGCCGCCTGGCGATGACGCTGGCTGGGCGTGAGGCCGAACTGCTGGTCTTGGGCGGCGTCTCGACAGGTGCCTCCGAGGACCTGAAGCAAGCCTCCGAACTGGCCATCAAGATGGTCGGATCGCTGGGCTTCTCGGACGCCTTCGGCCTGCTGAGCGTGGCCGGCGTGCCGAAGGAACTGCTGGGGCCTGACATTCAGCGCGCGGTTCTGACCGAGGCCCGCACGCTGCTCGAAACAAGCCAGGTCAGCTGTCGCGAGGTCCTCACTGCACAGCGCCCTCGGCTCGACGCGATGGCGGCAAGCCTGCTCGAGTGCGAGGTCTTGTGTGGCGACGCGCTGCAGCAATTGCTGGGCGAAGGTCACCGCGCACAGCGGCTGCCGCCGCCCCTGCCGACACCATTCACAGCGCCCGTTCGCCAGCGCACAGAAGCGGTGCCAGTGACGGCCTAGAGTGCCGTCAACGAGATCGGCTGCGGTGCGCCAGCCGGGTTCGCACTTCAACGCTCAGCGCAGACTTGGGAAGACAGTCATGAACAGAATCATCTATCTCGTCGGTGCAGTCGTCATCGTGTTGCTGGTCTTGGGGTTCTTCGGGCTGCGCTAAGCAGCCGGCGGGGTCAGGGCTCGCCCAAATCCCGTGGTGTTGGTCATCCAAGGGCAAGGGCCGGCCTAAAGTGGTCGTTTCCGCGTCGCTTCACAGCGCCTCGAGTGCGGGCACAGCGCTGGTCCGACGTTCAAAGCCTAGGCTCGCCCTCGGCGTTCACGCGGATGGTCTGCCCGGGTTGCGCCGTCAATTGCGCCCGGTGCTCGATGCCTTTGAAGTCATACGCCACCTCCCAGTATGCAAGTTGGCCTTGCGATTGCGCCCTCGTGCAGCGCTGAGTGGCCTCGTCCTGACGGTCATCGTCCATGCGCCCGGCCACCCGCGCGCCGATCACGGCGCCAGCAATGGCACCGCCCGCCGTGGCGACGTCCTTACCGGTACCGCCGCCGACCTGGTGGCCCAGGATGCCGCCGAGCAGCGCACCGGCAATCGCGCCGCCGATATTGGCGTTGCGGCCGTTGGGTTGTTCGTCCTGGGCGACATAGCAAAGCTGCTGGTCGCCGCTGGTGAAAACCTGCCGCACTGACTTGATCGGCGCTTCGTAGAGCGGCTCGTTGGTGCGGCGCCGGGCATCGTAGGCACCTTGGCGAGGACCGCCGTTGGCGTTGAAGTCCGCGCTGCCTTCGAGGTTGGCGAGCAACCTGCCGTCGGCGCCAAAGGCACGGGCCGAAGCGATCCTGTCGCTCAAAGTGAGCGACGCGATCGATGGATAACGTCCCGGCTGCAACGTCACGCATTTGCCGCCGAAGCGAGGGTCTTCACAAACGTCCCAGCGGCCTGACTGGACCTCGACCGAAGCAGCGCGCGAGCCGAGGCCTGCACGATCGAAGTTCGCATTCGACTCGTGCGCCGCATACCAACGGCCGCGCAGGCCTTCCTGCTCGAAGAAGATCGCACCCGGGGCCGCCGCGACCACCGGATTCGGGCGGACGTCGCCCGGCCCCACGCGCCGCACCGACGAGATGCGATCGTTCAACGCCATCGAAGCGAGCGTCGGATACTGCCCGGGCTGCAGGGTGACGCAGCGGCCTGCATAACGCGCATCGGAGCAGACCTCCCAGTTGCCGGCGATGATGGTGATCGATGACGCGAGGTCGTTGAAGTTCTCGCGGTTCAGCCACGGCACGTCGTCGCGCGCGGTCATCGACTTGCCAACAAAACGTTCTGAGTCGTACAGGCGGATCTCGGCGTAGCCCCAGTTCTGCGCGCCAGGCTGCGGCCACGGCCCGACTTGGTCGGCGGCGACCGGCCGCAACGATGAGATGCGGTCGGTCAAACCGTAGGCATCGAGGGACGCGTAGCGCCCGGGGTTCAGCGTCACGCAGCGACCACCGAAATCGGTGTTTTCACAGACCTCCCAAGTTCCGCCGCTGACCACCAGCGAGGCAGCGCGATCGTTGAAGTCCTGCGCACGCAGGCCAGCAAGTCCATCGCGTGTCGTCACCGCGCCGCCACCGAAGTTCTTCTCGTCGTAGAGGGTCACTTCCGAACGCGGGGTCAGTGAGTTGCCGTCGAGACGCCGCACCGAGGAGACCCGCCTCTGCAGCCCTGCGGACGCCAGTGAAGGGTAACGGCCTGGGCTCAAGGCAACGCAGCGGCCGCGGAATTGCCGGTCGTCGCAAAGCTCCCAATTGCCAGACTCGACGTGGACCGAGCCGTTCGTGGCGCTGAAGCCCTGTCGATCGAAATTGCCGACCGCCTGTTCGACACGGAAACCGTTGCCGCGGAAGCCTTCGGCGGGATACAGCGTCACTTGCGCGGACGTGTGCGTCACGGCGGCCACGGCGGCCAGCGCCAGTGATGTCTTGAACGTGTTCTTCATGAGTCCTCCGAGCGGTGCGCAAGCGCGAACCGTCGCACATTGCCGTGTTCAGTCTAGGCTGGGCGCTTGAGCTGCGCCATCGGTCGAGAGCCCGCCGCGCCGTAGTCGCGCTCCTACGGCGAGCGCCTGCCGGCAGCGCGACTCGCTCAATCCCGACCTGGCTGGCACGCACGGTCGCCACGGCGGGCAGCAGCCGTTTCAGATGGCAGGCGACGCCGTTCCTTCCATTCATACAAAAAATAGCAGCGCTGTTCGCGGCCGTGCGCATTGGCAAGCGCAATGGCAAGCGCAACGATGTCGTCCAAGGGGCCTCTGCCCCTGTCGGCGATGGCGCCCGCAGCGTGAACGCCGTGGTCCAATCGTCCATGGAAACCTTGCTCACCGGCGACGGACTGAAGTTGCGTCTGCACCGCTGGCCGGTCAAAGGCAGCGCCCGCGGCACCGTGCAGATCGTTCACGGCCTGGGCGAACACATGGGCCGCTACGAAGGCCTGGCGCTCGCGCTGAATGCCGCCGGGTGGCATGTCGCCGGCCACGACCAGCGCGGCCACGGGCTCAGCGAAGGGCAGCGCGGCGCCATCGCCGGCGAAAACACGCTGCTGGTGGACCTGGGCGCCGTCACCGAGCATCTGCGCAACTCGGCCGGCGGCCCGCTGGTGCTGCTGGGTCACAGCCTGGGCGGCCTGGTGGCAGCGCGTTTCGTGGCCGAGTCGCTGATGAACAGCGCTTCACGCTGGTCGAGCGATGTCGATGGCCTGGTGCTCTCGTCGCCCGCGCTGGACGCTGGCCTCGGGTCCGTGCGCCGTGCGCTGGCCGCCGCGCTCGCCCGCGTGCTGCCCACCCTGCCGCTGCCGAGCGGACTGAAGGCAGCGTGGATCAGCCGCGACCCGGCCGTGGTGCGCCGCTACCGCGAAGATCCGCTGGTGCACGGCCGCGTCACGCCGCAACTGGCGCATTTCATCGTCAACGCGGGCGACTTGGTGCTGCGCCGCGCGCCGCGCTGGCACACGCCGACGCTGTTGATGTGGGCCGGTGCCGACCGCTGCGTGGCACCGGCCGGCAGCGCCACCTTCGCGCGGCTGGCGCCGGCTGACTGGGTCACCGCGCGCGAATTCCCCGCGCTTTTCCACGAGATCTTCAACGAGCCTGAACGCAAGGTCGTCATCCAACAACTGACGACCTGGCTGCAGCGGTTCTAGACTCGCCTTCACCCACTGTTCATCCACCGTTCACGCGAACATTCGCACCGGAGACCGCACCATGAACGCACCCCTGCGCGCCGCTGAAGCCAGCGCCCTGGCCGCCTACGCCAACGAAGCCTGGGACGAGCGCATCGTGCCGGCCTTGACCGACTACATCGCCGTGCCCGCCAAGAGCCCGATGTTCGACGCCGACTGGGCCGCCCACGGCCTGCTCGACCGCGTGGTGCGCGACGCCGCCGCCTGGGTCGAAGGCCGCAAAGTGGCCGGGCTGAAGTTGGAAGTGTTGCGCATCGAAGGCCGCACGCCGGTCATCTTTTTCGACATCCCCGCCACCAAGGCCGGCAGCACCGAGACCGTGCTGATGTACGGCCACCTCGACAAGCAGCCCGAATTCAACGGCTGGCGCAGCGACCTGGGCCCTTGGACACCGAAGTACGAAAACGGCCTGCTCTACGGCCGTGGCGGCGCCGACGACGGCTATGCCGTCTACGCCGCCATCACCGCCATCGAAGCGCTGGACAAACAGGGCATCGCGCGCCCGCGCTGCGTCGGCGTCATTGAGGCCTGCGAAGAAAGCGGCTCGCCCGACCTGCCGGCCTACCTGGCCGTCTTGAAGCCGCGCCTGGGCCAGGTCGGCCTGGTGGTCTGCCTGGACAGCGGCGCCGGCAACTACGACCAGTTGTGGCTGACGACCAGCCTGCGCGGCATGGTCAGCGGCGTGCTGAAGGTGGAAATCCTGAGCGAGGGCATCCACAGCGGTGACGCGTCAGGCCTGGTGCCCAGCAGCTTCCGCGTCCTGCGCAACGTGCTCGACCGCCTGGAAGACAGCGCCACCGGCCGCTTGCTGCCCGAGAGCTTCCATTGCGAACTGCCGGCCGCGCGGCTGGCCCAGGCGCAAGCCACGGCAGCGATCCTGAAAGACGAAGTCTGGAAGCGCATGCCCTGGGCCTGTGGTGCCGACGGCACCCCGACGCTACCGACCACCACCGATCCGGTCGAAGGCCTGTTGAACCGCACCTGGCGCCCGACGCTGAGCGTGACCGGTGTGGACGGCTTCCCCGAGATGAAGAGCGCCGGCAACGTGCTGCGGCCCTACACCGCTTTCAAGCTGAGCCTGCGCCTGCCGCCGCTGGTCGATGGCAACGAGGCCAGCCTGAAGCTCAAGACGCTGTTAGAAGACAACGCGCCCTACAACGCCAAGGTCACTTTCCACCCCGACGGCCGCGCCGGTGCCCTGGGTGCCACAGGCTGGAACGCACCCGACCTGTCGCCGTGGTTGCAGACGGTGCTGAACGATGCATCGCAAGCCCACTTCGGCGCGCCGCTGGGCTATGTCGGCCAGGGCGGCACCATTCCACTGATGAGCATGTTGCAGCAGGGCTTCCCGCAGGCCCAGATGATGGTCTGCGGGGTGCTGGGCCCGAAGAGCAATGCGCACGGGCCGAACGAGTTCCTGCATGTGCCCTACGGCAAGAAACTCACCGCCGCCGTGGCCCAGGTGATTGCGGCCTGCCCTTGAGTTGACGGTGTGGGGGCAGCCCCGGCGCCGTCAGGACGGTTTCGGGGCGCGGCTCGAGCGCCAGGCACCCAACAGCACGATGAGGCCGGGAATGACGATCATCGCCCAGATGATTTTCGACAGGTTGGTCTGCACCCAGGGCACGTTGCCGAAGGCATACCCCAGCGCGGTCAGACCACCCACCCAGAGCACAGCCCCGCCGGCGTTGTAGGCCGTGAACTTGCGGCGGGTCATCTCGCCCACGCCGGCCACGAAAGGCGCGAAGGTGCGCAGAAAAGGCATGAAACGCGCCACCACGATAGTGATGCCGCCGTAGCGCTCATAAAAAGCGTGGGTGCGGTCGAAGGCGTTCCGGTTGAACCAGCGCGAGTTCGGCCAGGCAAAGACCTTGGGCCCGAAATAGCGACCGATCGAGTAGTTGGTTTGGTCACCCAAGATGGCCGCCAGCATCAGCAAGGCCATCGCCAGCGGCAAGCTCATCAGGCCCAGCCCGCAAAGCGCGCCCACCACGAACAACAGCGAGTCGCCGGGAAGGAAGGGCATCACGACGAGACCGGTCTCGACGAAGATGATCAGGAACAGCAGCGCGTAAACCCAGCCACCGTAGGCCTGCACAAACTCCGCCAGGTGGCGGTCAACGTGCAGGATGAAATCGAGGATGAAGGTGGCGTATTCCATGGTGGCCACCATTGTCACAGCAGGCACCGGGGGCTGACCCCAGCGCGCCTGCGGACTTCACACGGTCATCAAGCAGCGCCCAGCCTGCGCGCACTGGGCCATCAGGCGGCGCTGTACGACTCGTCGGCGCGGCGGTTGCTGCGCGACACCGTGCGGGCTTCGGCACGCACCTGTTCACGCGTCAGCATGCTGGGTGCGGCGGTGACCACGGGCCGCACTTGCGAGTCCAGTTCAGTCGAAAACTGCAACACGCCGGCAGCGTGGGCCTTCAGCACCTCGGCGCGCACTTCGGCGCGGGTGGTGGTGGCGTAGAAAGGCGCGGTGTCGACAGTGACTTCCTGCGACATGGCAGCGGTGCCAGCGAAAGCCAAAGCAGCGAAAGCGATGAGGGACTTGGTGTTCATGATGGATCCTTTGAAACGGGTTGAAGTAGACAGTTGTCGTGACAGGCGCCGGGTTCTTTCAGTTCTTTGCTTGAAGGCCCTTTGCCGTCTCGGTGAGTCGTCTTACGTTGGCGTCTCATCGATGGATGCACTTTAGGCATTCACGGCCATGAGATAAATGAGACGCTCGGGAATGCACTGTTCGCATTCGAGGAAGAAAGATGGATCAACTCAAGGCCATGAAGGTCTTCGCCCGCGTCGTCGATGAAGGCGGTTTCGCCAAGGCCGCACGGGCCCTCGACATGGCGCCGCCGGTCATCACGCGCGTTGTGGCCGAGCTGGAAAACCACCTCGGTGCGCGGCTGCTGAACCGCACCACGCGCAGCATCGCGCTCACCGAAACCGGCGAGCAGTACCTGGAAAAGGTGCGCGCCATCCTCATCGACATCGAGGAATCGGAAACCCTGGCCAGCGATTCGACCCAGGCCACGCGCGGCCATCTGCGGGTGCTGTGCCCGCCAGCCGTGGCCGTGCACCAACTAGCCAAGCACCTGCCGCGCTTCCAGGCGCAGTTCCCCGAGGTGACCCTGGAGATCGACTCACCGGGTGCCGTGGACACCGTCAACGAGGCCTACGACCTGACCGTGTTCGCCCGCCGCGACGTGCCCGACGGCGACTTCATCGCCCGCCGCCTGGCGCGCACCGAAGTGGTGGTGTGCGCGGCGCCCGAGTACCTGGACCGACGCGGGCGTCCGCAGCACCCGCGCGACCTGGTCGACCACGAGGCGGTGATCCCGGCGATGTCGTCCGTCACGCGCGGCATGGTCTTCTACAGCGGCCTCGTGGGCCAAGGCGGCCAGGGCGGCACGGACACCGGTGGTGAGTCCTTCACACTGGTTCCGAAGCGTCATTCAGCGCTTTCGACGGCGCACATCGACACCATGTACGCCGCTGCGCTGGCTGGGCTCGGCATCGCCGGTCTGCCGTCCTATGTCATCGAAGACGCCTTGCTCGAACACGCGCTGGAGCGGGTGCTGCCCGAGTGGCGCCTGTTCGACGTGACGCTGTGGGCCGGCATGCCCACACGCCGCCACCTGCCGGCCCGCACGCGGGCCTTTCTGGATTTCTTGCTGTCGATCTTCGGCGGCGAAGACAGCGACCCCTGGCTGTCGGCCGCCGGCTGCGCCACGCAGAAGGCTCAGACCGGGGCCGCCGGCCGCGCCGTCAAAACGTGAAGCCGGCCTGCACGCGCGCGCCCGACAGCGGCTCGAGCAGGCGCAGCAAGGGCTTCAGCGGGCCGTAGCGCAGCGCCACGCGGCCGGCGTGGGCCAACAGGCGTGGCAGGACTGTGGTGTCCTGGGGCTGGACGTCCTGGCGCTGGGCCTCCTGGGGCTGGGCGTCCTGGTGCTTGGCGCGGCAGGCCTGGCCCGCTTCGGTCAGGTCCTGCAAAAGGCCTTGCCACTCGTAAGCACGCCAGCATTCGCCAAAGTCGGCATCGACCGGCAAGCCGCCGCGCCGTGCAACGTCCCACCAGCGCACCGCGCTGTCGATTTCCTGCACCTCGTCGCCAAGCAGAGCCTGGTCGCGCAACCGTGCCACCAGGTCGGCAACCACCGCTTGCTCAGCAGCAGCCACCAGCAGCAGGCCGGCGATGCGCTGCCAGGTGGCCTGCTCGGCCTCGGTCCAGTTGACGCCGAATTCGCGCGACACACACCATTCGGGGAACAGCGCCAACGCTTGCCTTCGGGTTTGCGCCTGGTTTTGCGCCTGGTTTTGCGCCTGAAGCGGGACTTGGGGATCGGTGGTGTTCATGGGTGTGTTGGCGGTCGGGGGGCGACAAACCCCTCATGGATAATCGATTCTAAGAACCCGCCCCCCAGCCAGCCCCCGCAGCCAGCCCGTTTTGTCCTCGATGCGCCTCACACCGCTGGCCCTGGCGGCGGGCTTGCTCGCCAGCGGCGCAGCGGTCCGCGCCCAGCCGGCAGCGGCCACCTCCACGGCACCAGCCACAGCGGCGACGGCTGCCTCGGCAGCGGCGCCTGCGGCCGCCGCGACTGCGGGCTTGCAGGCCAGCAGGCAGTTGCAAGCGCTGCCACGCGGCGAGGCTGCCAAAGGCCTGCCGACTTTCCTGGAGGCCGACAAGCTGCGCATCCAGCCCGACATCGGGAGCGTGGCCGAAGGCAACGCCGAATTCCGCCGTGGCGGGCTGGTGATACGCGCCGACCGCCTGGCCTACGACGACGCGCAGGACCTGGCCAGCGGCACCGGCAAAGTCCGCGTCAGCCGCGACGGTGCGCGCTACAGCGGACCCGAATTCCAGCTCAAGGTGCAGCGCTTCGAAGGCTTCTTTCTGAAGCCGGAATTCGAGTTCCCGCTGCTGGGCTCGGGCGGCCGCGCCGACCGCATCGACTTCCTCGACAGCTCACGCTCGCGGGCGACCGCCGCCGAGTACACCAGTTGCCCGCGCAATGGCGTGGAAGAGCCGGCCTGGCTGTTGCGCACCGACAGCGTGACGCTCGACCTGGAGGCCAGCGAAGGCGTGGCCGCTGGCGCCGTGCTGCGTTTCCAGGGCGTGCCGATCCTGGCCTTGCCGTCGCTGAGTTTTCCGCTGTCCGACGCGCGGCGTTCGGGCTGGCTGCCGCCGTCCTTCGAGACCGACAACCGCAGCGGTATCGAGGTGTCGATGCCCTATTACTGGAACATCGCGCCCAACCGCGACGCCACGCTGACGCCACGCGTCATCACCCGGCGCGGGCTGGGCCTGAACACCGAATTCCGTTACCTCGAACCGGGCATGCGGGGCACGTTGGCGCTGGACTGGCTGCCCAACGATCGCGTGGCCGGCCGGGCCCGCGAGGCCCTTCAGTGGACCCACGAAAGTAACCTGAATGGCGGCGTGCGGGCCACCATCGACGGCGTGCGGGTGTCGGACGACGACTGGTGGAAAGATTTCCCCAGCGCCAACCGCGGGTTGACTTCGCGCCTGCTGCCGCTGCGCATGGGCCTGGAAAAGCCCTTCAATTTGCCTGGCGGTGGCCAGGGGCTGGTCTACGCGCGCGCCATGCGCTGGCAAGTGCTGCAGGGCTCGGATTCGGCTGTGGTCTCGCCCTACGAACGCAGTCCGCAAATCGGCGTGCGCCTGGGTGGCGGTATGGCCGACTGGGAATACACGCTGGAAAGCGAGTTCAACCGCTTCACCTTGCCGGCCGGTGAGCTGGCACAGGCCGGCCGCGTCGGTGGCCAACGGTGGCACCTGCTGGGCAGCCTGGCCCGGCCTTTCCGAGAGCCTGGCTGGTTCGTGGTGCCTCGCCTGAGTCTGAACGCCGCCACTTACAGCGACACCGGCCTGCTGCCGACCAGCAGCGCGCGGCGCACGCGTTACATCCCGACGCTGAGCGTGGACGCCGGCTTCGAGTTCGAACGTCAGACCGAGGCCTTCGGGCGCGCGCTGCGCCAGACGCTCGAACCACGCCTGCTCTATGTGCAAACGCCCTACCGCGAACAGAGTTCGCTGCCCAATTACGACGCGGCGGCCAAAGACTTCAACTTCAGCTCGATCTACACCGACAACCAGTTTTCGGGTGTCGACCGCGTGTCGGATGCGCACCAGTTGACCGCCGGTTTCACGACCCGTTTCGTCGACGCCAACACCGGCGCCGAGGCCTTGCGCCTTGGCCTGGTGCAGCGCTATCTGTTCCGCGCGCAACGCGTCACCGCGCAGGACGACGGCACGCCCGACGGCCCGCCGGCCGACAAGCGCCTGTCCGACGCGCTGCTGCTGGGTTCGACCAACGTGCTGCCGGGCTGGATCTTGGACTCGGCGCTGCAATACAGCCCCGACATCCAGCGCTCGGTGCGCTCCATCGTCGGTGTGCGCTACTCGCCGGGGCCGTTTCGCACGTTCAGCACCACCTACCGATTCACGCGCGGCCTGAGCGAGCAGATGGAAATCGGCTGGCAATGGCCGATCTGGTCCACCCAACCTGCCTCGGGTCGGGCCAACGGTGGCGGCAGCAGCGAAAACGGCGCGTCCTGCGGTGGCACCTGGTACGCCGTCGGGCGCATCAACTACAGCCTGAAAGACAGCCGCGTCACCGACTCGGTGCTGGGCGCCGAGTACGACGCCGGCTGTTGGATCGCCCGAGTGGTGGCCGAGCGGCTGTCCACCGGCCGCAGCGAAGCGACCACGCGGCTGATGTTGCAACTGGAGCTGGTAGGACTGTCACGCATCGGCTCCAACCCGCTGAAAGTCTTGAAGGACAATATCCCCGGTTACCGCCTGCTGCGCGACGAGCGCCGCAGTGGGTCGGTCAACGATGACCGGCAGACCGTTTCCTCCTATGACTGAATCCCAAAATCGCTGGCCTCACTCGATGCCCGCCCCCGCGCACTGGCGCCGCTTGATCCCACGCGCTGCCATGAGCGCGACGCTGAGCTCGGCGTTGATCGTCGGCTTGGCCGGCGCCACCACCGAGGCCGCAGCGCAAAGCCGCGCGGCGCTGCGACCGGGTGACTACATCGCCGTCATCATCAACCAGGAACTGGTTACGGCCGGCGAGGTGGAACGGCGCGTCGAACGCGCCGTGACCGAGGCCGGGCGCAATGCGCAGTTGCCGCCCGAGCTTGAACTGCGCAAACAGGCCCTGGACTCGTTGATCGACGAGCGCGTGATGATTTCCAGCGCCCGCGACAGCGGCATGCGGGTGGACGAGCCCGAGATCGACCGCGCGGTGCAGAGCATCGCGTCGCAGAACCAGATCACACTGGAGGTGCTGCGCGAGCGCCTGCGCGCCGAAGGCACCGACTACGGCCGCTTCCGCAGCAATGTGCGCGACCAGATCATGATCGAGCGCCTGCGCGAGCGTGAGGTCTACAGCCGTATCAAGATCAGCGATGAAGACATCGATCGCTATCTGGCGCAACAGCGCGACGCGCTCAACGCCGACCCCGAGACGCAGATCGCGCAAATCCTGGTCACCGTGCCCGACGACGCCAGCTCGGCCGTCATCGCCGCACGCCGTGCCATCGCGCAGGCCGCACTCGACCGCGTGAACAAGGGCGAGGCTTTTGACGCCGTGGCGCGCGAAGTGTCCGAAGACAGCAACAAGAAAAACGGCGGTGACCTGGGCCTGCGGCCGGCGTCGCGCCTGCCGGACATCTTCGTCACCACCACCAAGCCGCTGAAGCCCGGCCAGATCGCCCCGGAACTCCTGCGCACCGGCGCGGGTTTCCACGTTCTGAAGCTGATCGTCCGCAATGAAGCGTCGCCCGGGCGCATCACGCAAACGCGGGCACGCCACGTGTTGTTGCGCACCTCGCCGCAGTTGAACGCCGAGGTGGCCGCGCGCCGCCTGGCCGAGTACCGCAAGCAGATTGAAAACGGCTCACGCAGCTTCGAAGACATCGCCAAGCAATACAGCGAAGACGGCTCGGCAGCGGCCGGCGGCGACCTGGGCTGGTCTTCGCCGGGCGTGATGGTGCCCGAGTTCGAAACTGCGATGAACGCCTTGGCCATCAACGGGCTGTCAGCCCCTGTGGTGTCGCGGTTCGGTGTGCACCTGATCCAGGTGCTGGAACGCCGCGAGACAGCGCTGGAAGCCAAGCAGCTGCGCGAACAAGCCCGCACGGCGTTGCGCGAGCAACGCTTCGAGCAGACCTACATCGACTGGACCAAGGAATTGCGCGCCAAGGCCTACCTCGAGTACCGCGAGCCGCCGCAGTGAGCCCGTTGTGAGCTCGGGCGGCAGCGACTCGCACCGCGCCCGAAAGCGCTTTGGTCAGCACTTCCTGACCGACCACGCGGTGATCGACGGCATCGTGCGGGCCATCAACCCGCAGCCGGGCCAGCCGCTGGTGGAAATCGGGCCCGGGCTGGGCGCGCTCACCGGGCCGCTGAAGGAACGTTGCAAGGCGCTGACGGTCATCGAACTCGACCGCGATCTGGCCGTGCGCCTGCGCCGGCAGGAGGGACTGGACGTCGTCGAAGCCGACGTGCTGACCGTGGATTTCGCCGCACTGGCGGCACGCCTGGGCGGCAAACTGCGCGTGGTGGGCAACCTGCCCTACAACATCTCCACGCCCATCCTTTTCCACCTGTTGGCCAGTTCGGAACATGTGCTGGACCAGCACTTCATGCTGCAAAAAGAAGTCGTCGAGCGCATGGCCGCCGCGCCGGGCAGCAAGGACTATGGGCGCCTGAGCGTGATGCTGCAGTGGCGCTACCGCATCGAAAGCGTGCTGGACGTGCCGCCCGAAGCCTTCGACCCGCCGCCGCGCGTGGATTCGGCCGTGGTGCGCATGGAACCCTTGCCGGTCGATGCCAGCGTCGATGCCACCAAACTGAGCGCGCTGGTGGCGGTGGCGTTTTCACAGCGCCGCAAGATCCTGCGCGGCACGCTGGGGCGCTGGATGGAACAGCAGGGCATCAGCATGCCCTTCGACCTGACCCGGCGGGCTGAACAGGTGCCGGTGGCCGAATACCTGGCCCTGGCCCGTCGTCCGACATGAAAAAGGGCTCCTGACGGAGCCCTTTCCTTGAACGGGCGATCGCGTTATGCCGCGTTCAACCAGGCAGCGGTATCGAAAGCGCTGCTCATCATCGGCATGTTCATCCCAAAATTGGGATTCGTTCCATTCTTAGGCACAACCTTGGCAGCCGGTTTGGCTGGAGTCGTCGGGGCCACCTCAGTAGCCCGCTCCCATGACCCTGTTTCTTGGGAGCGGGCTACTGAAAAGAATAGAAACATCGGAACGGTATTCGTCGTTCACCCCAATATTCTGCGGCGTCGCGAAAGACCTCGAGCAATTGTTCGCGGGCCTCACGGTCGAAGCGGGCGTTATCAGGTAATTGCTCGAGAACGACGACGAAACCCGGCTGCGCGCCGGATTTGTGTACCAGATCGGTCATGCAATCGAACAGTGCGTCCAGATTCTTGCCGAAGTGGGCCGGAAACAGGAAAGACTGCGCGATACCTTCCAACACGTCCTGTTTGGACTGTGCCGAAGCCAGATTGGCATATAGGAAATGTTGGCCGGCGGTTTGCGCTGCCGACATCAAATCCTCGACGCGGTAGGCTCGAATGGCTTGTACGAGATTGGTGCGGATGGTCTGCAACTCCATGGTCGCGATCCTCCTTGCTGGGCGATGGAAAGATTCAAGAACGGTGTAACCGGTGTTCATGGTGCGATGCGACGAAAACTCGCATAGTGGTCATCGGTGTAGTAACAAACTTCAGGTTTCGCGGGCGGTTCGCCGCCGCAAACGATGCGTCGTGCGCCCCGGTCGCGAGACCCCGGCGTCTTCACCGTGTATTCGTGGTAATACCCCCGGGACTTTCGCGGCAAATGGCGTTCGCGGTTACCGAACGCAATGCCATCCTTGGGGTACGGAAAAGGTCCGCCTTTCAAAACCAGACGGTGGGTTTCCTGTGCTTGCGCGGGCAACTCAGCCAGACTGACGGCTGCAGATGACGGCGCAGGGGTTTGCTCTCGGGCGCAGGCTGCCGTTGCCAGCGACACCCCAGCCACTGCGATGACAGCAGCGACACCCCAGCGACGGAACTGGACAAGAACAACAGGCCTCAGTGGTTTGACTGACGACCCCAACGCGGTCCGAAACACGGGTTAACCCTTGAAAAACAATCACGAATGATACCTGCCCCCCCCTAAAAACTCAAGCCATTGCCCAAAAATGGGGCAGATTCGAGGGGTATTAGTGGGCGCTCACATGTGGGGTTGCGTTTTGGAGCTCGATCAGGTCGGAGGGCGGGCAGCACGTCCCGCCTCAGCATCCGCCACCGTCAATGCGGTCATGTTGACGATGCGCCGTACCGTGGCCGAGGCGGTCAGCACGTGCACGGGCTTGTCGGCGCCGAGCAGCACCGGGCCGATGGCGATGCCGCCGCCGGCGGCCGTTTTCAGCAGGTTGTAGGCGATGTTGGCGGCGTCGATGTTGGGCAGCACCAGCAGATTGGCTTCGCCGCGCAGCGTGCTGTCGGGCATCACCTTCTTGCGCGCCTCAGCGTCCAGCGCGATGTCGCCGTGCATCTCGCCATCGACTTCCAGCCACGGCGCCTGCTCGCGCAGCAGGGCCAGGGTGCGGCGCATCTTGATGGCGCTGGGGTGGTCGCTGGTGCCGAAGTTGGAATGAGACAGCAAAGCCGCCTTGGGCGTGACGCCGAAGCGCATCATTTCTTCGGCGGCCATCACCGTGATCTCGCACAGCTCTTCGGCGCTGGGGTCGTCATTGACGTGGGTGTCGACCAGGAAGATCTGGCGGCCCGGCATCATCAGGCCGTTCATGCAGGCGTAGACCTGCACGTCTTGCGGGGTGCTGGGGCTGCCACCCTTGCGTTTGCCGATGACCTGGTCGATGTAGTGCAGGTGGTTGGCCGTGGTGCCCCAGGTACCGCACAACATGCCGTCGACTTCACCCTTGTGCAGCATCATCGCGCCGATCAGCGTCAGCCTGCGGCGCATCTCGATCTTCGCGACCTGGGCCGTCACGCCCTTGCGCTCGGTCATGCGGTGGTAGGTGCTCCAGAAGTCGCGGTAGCGGTGGTCGTTCTCGACGTTGACGACGTCGTAGTCCAGCCCTTCTTGCAGGCGCAGGCCGAACTTCTCGATGCGCGCGGCGATCACCGCCGGCCGGCCGATCAGCGTGGGTCGAGCCAGGCCTTCGTCCACCACCACCTGCACAGCGCGCAGCACGCGCTCTTCTTCGCCCTCGGCGTAAGCCACGCGCTTGTTCACGGCGGCCTTGGCCTGCGTGAAGATGGGCTTCATCGTCGTGCCCGAGGCGTAGACGAAGGTCTTCAGCTTCTCGCGGTAGGCGTCCAGGTCCTCGATGGGCCTCTGGGCCACGCCCGATTCCTGCGCGGCTTTGGCCACAGCAGGGGCGATCATCATCATCAAGCGCGGGTCGAAAGGCTTGGGGATGAGGTAGGCCGGGCCGAAGGACAAATTGGCACCCACATAGGCCGCCGCCACAACTTCACTCTGCTCGGCCTGGGCCAGTTGGGCGATGGCGTGCACGGCCGCGATTTCCATCGCGTCGGTGACCGTCGTCGCGCCGCAATCGAGTGCGCCCCGGAAGATGTAGGGGAAGCACAGGACGTTATTGACCTGGTTGGGGTAGTCGGTGCGTCCGGTGGCCAGGATGGCGTCGGGGCGCACGGCCAACGCGGCTTCGGGCGTGATCTCGGGCGTGGGGTTGGCCAGCGCCAGGATCAGCGGTTGCGGCCCCATCGTGGCCACCATCTCGGGCTTCAGCACGCCGCCGGCGGACAGACCCAGAAAGATGTCAGCACCGACGATGACTTCGGCCAGCTTGCGCTGGCTGGACTTCTGCGCGAACTGGATCTTGTCCTCGTCCATCAGCTCGGTGCGGCCTTCGTAGACCACGCCGGCCAGGTCGGTCACCCAGATGTTGCGGCGCGGCAGGCCCAGCTTGATCAACAGACCCAGGCAGGCCAGCGCTGCCGCGCCGGCGCCTGAGGTGACCAGCTTCACTTCGTTGATGGGCTTGCCCATCACCTTCAGGCCGTTGAGCACCGCCGCACCCACGACGATGGCCGTGCCGTGCTGGTCGTCGTGGAAGACGGGGATCTTCATCCGCTCACGCAGCTTGCGTTCGACGTAGAAGCAGTCGGGCGCCTTGATGTCTTCGAGGTTGATGCCACCGAAGGTGGGCTCCAGCGCGGCGATGACATCGACCAGCTTGTCCAGATCGGTCTCGTTGACTTCGATGTCAAAAACGTCGATGCCGGCGAACTTCTTGAACAGGACGGCCTTACCTTCCATCACCGGCTTGGCGGCCAGCGGGCCGATGTTGCCCAGGCCCAGCACGGCCGTGCCGTTGGTGATGACGCCGACCAGGTTGCCGCGCGCCGTGTAGCGAAAGGCATTCGCCGGGTCTTCGACGATGGCTTCGCACGCATACGCCACACCGGGGCTGTAGGCCAGCGCCAGATCGTGTTGGTTGATCAGCTGCTTGGTGGCGGTTACCTGCAGCTTGCCCGGCACCGGAAACTCGTGGTAATCCAAAGCCGCCTGCTTGAGCTCAGCCGCCTTTTGACGGGCCTGTTGTTGGGCTTGGTGTTTGGCTTTTTCTTCGGACGCCATGTCGGCGGTTTTCTCAGTGTCCGTGCGGTCCATATTCGCCATCGCTCTCGTCTCCTCAAGGGTTCCAGACTGTGCCGCAGCGGACAGCTCCGAACGGGCGGGAATTGTAGGTTGCAGGCAGTGGCGGCCACGACCCCATTTCCAATGCGCGAAACTGCGGGCCGGCCAGAGCCGCCATGTTCGATACCGCCACCACCTTCCCACCCGTACCGCGCACGGCCCCTGAGCCGGGCACGCTGGATGCCGTGCTGTCCACCGGCGCCGCCGCGGTGCCGGGCGCTGCGCGGCCCTGGCGCTGGCGACGCGCGCTGCTGTGGGGTGCGCTGCTGGCGCTGCTGGGTGTGGCGCAGACGCTGCTGGTGGCGCTGACCGTGAGCTATGAATCGGTACGCGCCCAGGAGGAAGTGGACGCGGTCGCCACCGAGGCAGCGGCCGACATCCGGCATGAACTGCTGGGTGCCATCCAGACCCTTCAGGCGCTGGCCTGGAGCCAGACCCCGCAGCCCGACTGGCGCCAAGGTGCGCAAACCTTGCTGAAGGACAGGCCCAGCTTGAAGCGCGTCGAATGGCGCGACCAGAATCTGCGCGTCACCGAAGCCGTGGACACGCCCTTCCTGCCGCAGTTGTTCAGCCAGATGGCGCGGTCCGATCTGGGCGTCGAGGCCGAGGTGGCCTGCAACGCGGCACGGCGCGCGGCAGCACCGATGTTCTCGCGCAGCTACTTCGTACCGCAAGCCGGCGCGCTGGGGCTGGAGGTCATCGACCTGTGCGTGCCCGAGCAACGTGCCGGGCGCGAATCCGGGTTCCTGGTCGGCAGCTTCGCGCTGACACCCATCCTGGAAGCCGTGTTGCCGACGCGGCAGGCGCGGCGCCACGAGTTCTCATTCGTCGAAGCCGACGGCACACGGCTGGCCAGGGCCGGTGTGCGCCGCGGTGCCGGCGTCTACCTGGCCGAGCGCGTGGTGGACTTGCCGGGCGCCACGCTGCAGGTGCGGGTCGACAGCGGCGCCGGCCGGCCCAGCCTGATCCCGAACCTGGCCACCGCGCTGGTGCTGGGCTTGTCGATCGCGCTGTTCGGCGTGGTGCTGCTGCTGGCCCGCGACGTGCGCCGCCGCGCCCAGGTCGAACGCGCGTTGGCCGAGTCGCTGGCCTTTCGCAAGGCGATGGAGGATTCGCTGTCCACTGGCCTGCGTGCGCGCGACATGCAAGGCGTGATCAGCTACGTCAACCCGGCCTTCTGTGCGATGGTGGGCTTCGCGCCCGAAGACCTGTTGCCGGCACCCACCGCGCCCGGCGTCAAGGCCGCAGCGGCCCTGGCTTCACCCTACGCGCCGCCCTACTGGCCGCCCGAGTATGCGGCGCTCTACCAGCAGCGCCAGCAGCAGCGACTGGAAGGCTCGGGCCGCAACCCGGCCGAGCTGCGCGAAGGCTTTGAAACCGTCTTCATGCGCAAGAACGGCGAGCGCTTCCCGGTGATGATTTACGAGGCGCCGCTGGTCGATGGCCAGGGCCGGCAAACCGGTTGGATGAGCGCGGTGCTGGACCTCAGCGTGCAACGCCGCGTCGAAGAAATTTCGCGCCAGCAGCAAGAGCGTCTGCAAGCCACAGCGCGGCTGGCCACGGTGGGCGAAATGGCCTCGCTGCTGAGCCACGAACTGAACCAGCCGCTGGCCGCCATCGCCAGCTACGCCAGCGGCTCGCTGAACCTGATCAACGACCCGGCCGCCGACACGCCGGGTCTGCTGAAGCAGGCGCTGGAACGCATCGCCGAGCAGGCTGAACGCGCCGGCCGCGTCATCAAGAGCGTGCACGACTTCGTGCGCCGCCGCGAGCAACTGCACGAGACGCTGGGCGCCGACGTGCTGCTGGAAGCCGTGCTGCCGCTGGCCCGCATGCATTCACGCAAGAGCGGCACGCGCATTGAACTGGACCTGCCCGGTTCTGACGGCGGCGCAGCCGGTGCACCGAGCGCGGACCCATCAGCAACCCGCCCGCCGCGCGTGCGCTGCGACCGGACCATGGTCGAACAGGTGCTGCTGAACCTGGCGCGCAACGGCATCCAGGCCATGGAAGTTGCCACTGTGCCGGCCGACCGCGTGCTGACGCTGCGCGTGCGCGTTGTGCAACCGGGCCGCGCCACGTTCAGCGTCATCGACCGCGGCCCGGGCATCGCCGACGAGGTGGCCGCGCGCCTGTTCACGCCCTTCTTCACGACGCGCGCCGAGGGTATGGGCCTGGGCCTGAGCCTGTGCCGCACGGTCATCGAACAGCACGGCGGCACACTCGACTTCGGCCCGGGGCCGGGCGGCGTGGGCACCGAATTCCGCTTCACGCTGGCCACGCCGGTGGTCACCGAAAGCAGCGAAACTGCCCAACTTGTGTCCGAACGCTGAACCGGCCCTCTGAGACACCGCACCGTGACTTTCACCCTCGATCCCCGCCTCGGCATCCCGGTCGTCTACCTTGTGGACGACGAAGACGTGGTGCGCGACGCGCTGGCCTGGCTGCTGCGTTCGCGCCGCTTGCTGTCGCAGGGCTACGCCAGTGCCGAGGCCTTCGAAGAGTGGCTGGCCGAGCAGCAGACGCCGGGCCGCGCGCCCTGGCCGCAGGCGCCGGCCTGCCTGGTGCTGGACGTGCGCATGCCGGGCACCAGCGGCCTGGTGCTCTTCGAACGCCTGGCCGAACGCGGCCTGCTGCCGCTGCTGCCGGTGATCTTCCTGACCGGCCACGGCGACGTGCCCACGGCGGTGGCGGCGGTGAAGCGCGGGGCCTTCGATTTCGTCGAAAAACCGTTTTCGAACAACGCCCTGGTGGACCGGGTGGAACTGGCGCTGCAGGCCAGCGCGCAGGCCATGCTGGGCCGCAAGGCGCAGGACGCGACGGCCAGCGCGCTGGCCGACCTGACCGAGCGCGAACGCGACGTGCTGCGCCTGGTCACGCTGGGCCGGCCGAACAAGCTGATCGCCGACGACCTGGGTATCAGCGTGCGCACGGTGGAAGTGCACCGGGCGCGCGTCTTCGAGAAGATGAACGTCAAGTCGGCGGTGGAATTGGCGAACCTGCTGCGCGATGGGGGCTAGGGGCTGATGGCCGGTGAGTTCGATCTGATCGCGCGGCATTTCACGCGGCCGGTGACGCGCGCCGCGCTGGGCGTAGGCGACGACTGCGCCCTGCTGCGCACCCAGCCCGGCATGCAGTTGGCGGTGTCCAGCGACATGCTGGTCGAAGGCCGGCATTTCCTGGCCACCGTGGCGCCGGAACGCTTGGGCCACAAGGCGCTGGCGGTCAACCTCAGCGACCTGGCGGCCTGCGGCGCCGAGCCGCTGGCCTGCACGCTGGCGCTGGCCCTGCCGCGCGCCGACGAAGGCTTCATCGCCGGCTTTGCGCAAGGCCTTTTCGCGCTGGCCGACGCGCATGGGATCGAGCTCGTGGGCGGCGACACCACGGCCGGGCCGCTGAACATCTGCATCACCGTCATCGGCCAGGTGCCGCCGGGGCAGGCCCTGCTGCGCAGCGGCGCGCACGCGGGTGACGAGTTGTGGGTCAGCGGCAGCCTGGGTGATGCGCGGCTGGCGCTGGAGGTTTTTCGCGGCCGCGTGGCGCTCGCCGGCAACGACTTCGAAACCGTGCGCCGCGCGATGGAACAACCCCAGCCGCGCGTGGCGCTGGGCTTGGCCCTGCGTGGCATCGCCAGCAGCGCCATCGACCTCAGCGACGGCCTGGCCGGCGACCTGGGCCACATCCTGCTGCGTTCGGGCGTGGGTGCCACGGTGCGTGTGGATGCACTGCCGCGCAGCGCCATCCTGGCCGCACAAACCGCGGCGCTGCAGCTCGACTGTCTGGTGGCCGGCGGCGATGACTACGAACTGCTGTTCACCGCGCCGCGCGCGCAGCGTGACGCCGTGCTGGCCGCCGGCCGTGCGGCGGGCGTGGCCGTCACCCGCTGCGGCGCCATCGAAGCCCAGCCCGGCCTGCGCCTGGTGGACGCGAGCGGCCAGC
Organism: Burkholderiales bacterium; assembly: GCA_038316205.1. GTDB lineage: Bacteria > Pseudomonadota > Gammaproteobacteria > Burkholderiales > Burkholderiaceae_C > Rubrivivax. The sequence goes on along the minus strand of JBBQAI010000008.1, from coordinate 37,656 downwards.
CGCTGAGCCGGTCGTTCAAAGGCTACGACCACTTCGCTTGATGGACGCCGCCTTGCCCGAGACCGCCAGCCCCGCTGCACGCCCGGTGCGCCCCACGGCCGGCTTCATGCTGCGCCACCCCGCGCACATCCTCGCGCTGGGCTTCGGCAGTGGCCTGTCGCCCAAGGCGCCGGGCACCGTCGGCACGCTGTGGGGCTGGGTGTCTTTCCTGGTGCTCAGCCGCTGGCTGGACGCCGCGCAGTTCGGCTGGTTGATCGCCGTGTCGCTGCCCATCGGCTGGTGGGCCTGCACGACCACAGCGCGCCACATGGCGGTGGCCGACCCGGGTGCCATCGTCTGGGACGAGATCGTCGCCATCTGGATCATCCTGTGGCTGCTGCTGCCGGCCGGCTTCTGGATGCAGGTGCTGGCCTTCGGCCTGTTCCGCTATTTCGACGCCGCCAAGCCCGGCCCTGTGGGCTGGGCCGACCGGCTGTGCAAGCTCAAACCCGGTGAACGCATCGGCTGGTGGCAAGGCTTCGGCATCTTGTTCGACGACCTGGTGGCCGCAGGCTGCGCGTTGCTGGTTCTGGCCCTGGGGGTGCGTTTTTGGGGGGGTTCATGGACTTGATGGACTTCGAGCCCGCCGTGCTGCAACTGGCTGATGCGCTGCGCGCGCGCGGCTGGCGCATGGCCACGGCTGAGAGCTGCACCGGTGGCTTGATCGCGGCGGCCTGCACCGCGGTCGCCGGTTCCAGCGACTGGTTCGAACGCGGCTTCGTGACCTACAGCAACGAAGCCAAGATGGCGCTGCTGGGTGTGCCCGAAGCGTTGCTGGCGGCCCACGGTGCTGTCAGCCGCGAGGTGGCGCTGGCGATGGCGCAAGGCGCGCTGCAACGCGCGCCGGTGCAACTGGCGGTGGCCGTCACCGGCATCGCCGGGCCGGGCGGTGCGGTGCCGGGCAAACCGGTCGGCACGGTATGGCTGGCCTGGACCACCGCAGCGGGGGCAGACGCCGAAGCGCATGCCGAACTGCTGCAACTGCCCGGCGACCGCAGCGCGGTGCGCAGCGCGACGGTGCAGGCTGCGCTGCAGCGGCTGATCGCCGCAGCGGGTGGCGCCAGGTGAGGCCCCGCGCATGAAGGTCTTGCTCTGCGGCGACCTGGACGACATCGAGCGGCAGCAGTGGGAAGCTGCGCTGTCGGACGCGATGCCTGAAGCGCAGTGGCTGGACCTGGACGCGGCGCGGCGCGAGCCCGCTGCCGTCGAAGCCGCCGTTGTCGCCAACCCGGCACCGGGCTGCCTGCAAGGCCTGCCCGAACTGCGGCTGATCCAGAGCCTGTGGGCCGGCGTGGACCGCCTGCTGGCAGACGCCACGGTGCCGGCCAGCGTGCCCCTGGCGCGCATGGTCGACCCCGCAATGAATGCCGCCATGGCCGAGACCGCCTTGTGGGCCACGCTGGCGCTGCACCGCGACTTTTTCACCTACGCCCAGCAGCAGCGCGCCGGGCGCTGGCAGGTGCAACCGCAACGCCGCGCCGACGAGGTGCGCGTGCTGGTGCTGGGCAGCGGCGAAATGGGTCGCGCGGCGGCGCTGCGCATCGCCGCCCAGGGCTACGCCGCACGCGGTTGGCGGCGCGACGGCACGCCACTGACGCGACTGCTGGCCGAGACCGACATCGCCATCAACCTGCTGCCGCTGACGGCCGAGACGCGCGGCTTGCTGGACGCGCATTTCTTCGCCGCCTTGCCCGCACAAGCCGCCATCGTGAACCTGGCGCGCGGCGCGCACGTCGTCGACGCCGACCTGCTGGCGGCGCTGGACAGCGGCCATCTGCGACACGCCGTGCTGGACGTTTTCCACCAGGAACCGCTGCCGGCCGGGCACCGGTTCTGGCAGCACCCGCAAGTGACGGTGCTGCCCCACGCCGCCGCGCAAACCGACCCACGCAGCGCGGCAGCCGTGGCCGTTCGCAACCTGCGCGCGGCGCGCGACGGCAGCGCGCTGCAACACGTGGTCCAACGCCAACGCGGCTACTGAAATCAACCGAAGCGCGCTGCGCCTCAGTCGTCAACGCCTAGTCGTCAGCGCCTAATTCGTCAACGCCAGACGGGCGCGGCTTTTGGTGCCGCCCAGTTGACTGGCTTGCAGAATGCTCAGCGTCAACCGGCGCAGCGCGGCCCACGGGTCGAGCGGCCAGTCGGGGTGCTTCAGCCCTTTGACGATGCCGTCGCAGATGCTGGCGGCGTCCAGCAGATGGGCCAATTGGTGGCCCGCCAACAGCGGCAGCACGCGCTCGAAGAGCCTTTCCTTCAGGCCCCAGACGCGGGCTTCCTTCAGCGCCATCGGGATGGGCTTGCCGTCGTCCAGCGCAGCGCGGGCGCGGCCCAGGGCGCGCAGGTCTTCGGCCAGCGTCCAGTGCACCAGCACGGCGGCTTCGCCTTCGGCCTGCAGGCCGTCCAGCATGCGCAGCGTGCGCGCCACCTGGCCGGTCCACAGGGCCTCGGCCAGCTTGGCAATGTCGTAACGCGCCACGTTCAGCACCGCCGCTTCGATCTGCTCGAAACCCAGTTCGCCGGCCGCGTGCAGCAAGGCCAGCTTCTGCAATTCCTGGTGCGCGGCCAGCAGGTTGCCTTCGATGCGGTCGGCGAAGAACGCCAGCGTGCGCACGCCCTCTTCGCCAGCCTTCACCTTCTGGCCCTGGCGCGCCAGGCGCTGCGCCAGCCAGGCCGGCAGCAGCTTGCGGTCCAGCGTTTCCACGCGCAGGGTGATGCCGCTGCTGTCCAGCGTGTTGAACCAGGCCGCCTTCTGCTGCTGGGAGTCGAGCTTGGGCAGTTGCACCAGCGTCAGCACGTCTTCGGGCAGCCTTTCGCAGTAGCGCTGCAAGGCGTCAGCGCCATCCTTGCCGGGCTTGCCCGACGGGATGCGGATCTCGATGAGTTGCCGCTCGGCAAACAGGCTCATCGCCTGCGCCGCGCCCAGCACGCCGCTCCAGTCGAAATGCGCACCGCTGACGGTGAACACCTTGCGCTCGCTGTAGCCCCCTGCCTTGGCCGCCGCACGAATGGCGTCGGCCGCTTCCTGGGCCAGCAGCGGCTCGTCACCGTGGATGGTGTACAGCGGCTTCAGGCCACGGCCAAGATGCGTTTCAAGCTGGTCGGGGCGGACTTGCATGGCGGGTTGTCTAGACAGGCCTAGACATGGATGGCGGCCAGGCGGCGCAGCACCTGCGTCACCACGTCGCCGGTCATCTCGCGGTAGAGCTCGGCTTCTTCGTTTTCCTTGGCCAGGGCCCGCACCTCGGTGTAGCTGAGGTCGCGGGTCAGCAGCAGTTCCACACGCGGGATCAGTTCACGGCCCGACGGCGTGGTGGCGCGGAAATTGAACTTCAGCCGCAGCTGGAATTCACGCACCTGCGCGGCAGCGGTGGACGCCACCACGCTCTTTTCGCGCAGGTCGTCCAGCGCCTGCAGCACCACGTCGGCTTTGTCGGGCGTGGGCAATTCGCGCACCTGTTGCAGCAGTTGCCGGCGCAGGGCCTCGGCCAGCGGCGAACGCGGTGCGAAACCGGTCAACGCGATGCTGCTGAAAGACAGCTTCGGCGGACCACGAAGTTGGAAGCCGCAGCCCGCCAGACCGGTCGTGCTCGCGGCGGCCAGCACCGACAGCGCAGCCAGTGCCGTGCGGCGTTGGACGGGTCTAGACAACGACGTTCACCAGGCGACCCGGCACCACGATGACTTTTTTCGCCGGCTTGCCGTCAGCGAAGCGCAGGAATTCGGGTGACGCCAAAGCCGCCGCCTCGATAGCCGTTCGGCCGGCGTCGGCCGGCACTCGGATGCTGCCGCGCAGCTTGCCGCTGATCTGCAACACCAACTCGATCTCGTCTTGCAGCAGCGCCTCTTCGTCGACTTCGGGCCAGGGCGCGTGCGTGATGTCGCCGTGCGCAACCTCAAAGTGCAACTCGCCCCACAGCGCGTGGCTGATGTGCGGCGCAGCCGGGTACAGCGTGCGCAGCAGGATGCCGAAGGCCTCTTTCAGCGCGGCGCTGTCGCCCGCGCCGTCGCCCAACTTGGCGTCATCGATGGCGTTCAGCATCTTCATCGCGCCCGAGACCACGGTGTTGTATTGCAAGCGGTCGTAGTCGTGGGTGACCGCGCGCAGCAGCAGGTGCATCTCGCGGCGCAGCGTGGCACCGGCCGGGCTGATGCCGTCGTAGCCCGGCCCGCCCACGCCACTGCGGGCGGCCAGCTTCAAGCCGCTGGTCCACAGGCGGCGCAGGAAACGGAAGGAACCTTCGGCGCCGCTGTCGGACCAGGCTGCGCTCTGGTCGGGCGGGCCGGCGAACATGGTGAACAGGCGCGCCGTGTCGGCGCCGAACCTGGCGATGATGTCCTTGGGCTCGACGACGTTGTTCTTGCTCTTGGACATCTTCTCGATGCCGCCCAGCGTCACCGGCAGGCCATCTACCTTGGCCGTGGCGGCCACCGGCTGGCCGCGATCGTCGTGCTGCACGTCGACTTCACTGGGGTAGAACCAACGCCGTTTTCCCGCAGTCGGGCCGGACTCTTCCTCGCGGAAGTAGCTCTCGTTGAGCAGCATGCCCTGCGTGAACAGCTTGGTGAACGGTTCACTGAATGTGACCAGGCCCAGGTCACGCATCGCTTTGGTCCAGAACCTGGCGTATAGCAAATGCAGCACCGCGTGCTCGATGCCACCGATGTACTGGTCCATCGGCATCCAGTGCTCGTTGCGCGCGTCCACCATGGCGTCGTCGCTGCCGGGGCAGGTGTAGCGCATGTAGTACCAGGCGCTGTCGACGAAGGTGTCCATCGTGTCAGTCTCGCGACGCGCCGGTTTGCCGCATTGCGGGCAGCCGACGTTCAGGAAGGCCGCGCACTTGTTCAACGGGTTGCCGCTGCCATCGGGCACCAGGTCTTCGGGCAACAAGACGGGCAAGTCCTTTTCAGGCACCGGCACCGAACCGCAACTGTCGCAATGGATGATGGGTATCGGCGTGCCCCAGTAGCGCTGGCGGCTGATGCCCCAGTCGCGCAGGCGCCAGGTGGTTTTCTTGTCGCCCAGGCCCCGTTCGGCCAGCGCCTTGGCAATGGCGTCCACCGCCAGCTTGTAGCCCAGCCCGCTGTAATTGCCGCTGTTGATGGTGACGCCGCGCGCCTTGGCGGCGTACCAGTCTTGCCAGTGGTCGTAGCTGAAGTGCTCGCCGTCCACCTGCACCACCTGCAGCATGTCGATGCCGTACTTCTTGGCGAAGGCGAAGTCGCGTTCGTCGTGGGCTGGCACGCCCATCACGGCACCGTCGCCATAACCCATCAACACGTAATTGCCGACCCAAACCGGCACCTCGGCGCCCGTGAGGGGATGCGTCACGTTCAGGCCCAGCGGGCGGCCTTCCTTGTCCTTCAGCGCCAGTTCGGCTTCAGTCGTGCCGCCCTTCTTGCAGTCCTCAATGAAAGCGCTGAGTTCGGCATTGCCCTGCGCGGCCAGCGCGGCCAGCGGGTGTTCGGGGGCCACGGCGCAAAAGGTGACGCCCTTGATGGTGTCAACGCGGGTGGTGAAGACCCACAGCTTGCCGTCTTGCACCAATTGCCCGTCGACGCCCTGGATGGTGTGCGGGAAAGCGAAGCGCACGCCTTCGCTCTTGCCGATCCAGTGTTCCTGCATCAGGCGCACGCGCTCGGGCCAGCCCTCCAGGTAGCCGGGGTAGGTGGCGTCGGTGACACCAGCCAGCAGTTCGTCGGCGTACTGCGTGATGGCCAGGTAGTAGCCCGGGATCTCGCGCTTTTCGACGAGGGCGCCGCTGCGCCAGCCGCGTCCGTCCACCACCTGTTCATTGGCCAGCACGGTCTGGTCGATGGGGTCCCAGTTGACGATCTGGGTCTTCTTGTAGGCGATGTCTTTTTCCAGCATCTTCAGGAAGAACCACTGGTTCCACTTGTAATAGCTGGGGTCGCAGGTGGCCAGTTCGCGGGACCAGTCGAAGGCCAGGCCCAGCGGCTGCATCTGCGCCTTCATGTCGGCGATGTTGGCGCGCGTCCACTGCGCCGGCGGCACGTGGTTGTCCATGGCGGCGTTTTCAGCCGGCAGGCCGAAGGCATCCCAGCCCATCGGCATCAACACGTTCATGCCCTTCATGCGCAGGTAGCGCGCCATCATGTCGTTGATGGTGTAGTTGCGCACATGGCCCATGTGCAGCTTGCCGCTCGGGTAGGGCAGCATGCTGCAGGCGTAAAACTTGGTGCGCGTGGCGTCCTCGGTGACGCGGTAGGCGTCGGTGGCGGCCCAGTGCGCCTGTGCGGCGGCTTCGACTTCTGCAGGGGCGTATTTCTCGTTCATCGATCAATTGTAGGGACCGCCTTCGGACTCGCCGCCCCGCGGCAGGCACGGCCGCAAGCAGGGCGCCAGCACGATCAACAGCACGGCCGCGCGGTCGGCGATCTGCGGAAAAGCGCACACCCGACCCGGCTTTTGCGCTTCAAGTTTTGCGAAGGGCCTCAAGCCCGCGCGGCGCGGGCCGACATCCCGGCGAGACCCAAGCGCTGCGACTCCACAAGGCCCTCAGCGGCTGCCCGACTGACAACGAAAAGGGATGACGATGACGACGAGACGATGGCTGCTGCACCACCTGATGGCCCCTGCACTGCTGGTTCTGGCCCTGGCCAGCGCCGCGCCGGCCCACGCACAAAGCGCCGTCAGCCCCAAGCTGGCGACCGATCTGCGCAGCTACGTGGCGTCGGCGAACGCCGGCACGGCGGCGCCCATCGCCTGGGCCAAGAGCCTGAGCGGCGCGCTGCACGTGCAGGTGCTGGTGGTGGCCGCCAGCGGTGACACCCAACTGACCGGCTTGCGCGCCGACATCCTGGCTTACGGCGGCTCGGTGCTCTACAACTACCTGTCGGTGCGGGCGCTGTCGGCGATGGTGCCGGTGGCCGCGCTGGACGCGTTGGCCGCGCGCGCCGATGTCGTTGCCATTGCCCCCAACCGCGTCACCGCGCGCCACGCCAGCCTGCTGCAGGCCAGCGCGGGCGCCACCGCAGCGCCGGCCACGCTGCCCGTTGGCAGCCCGCTGAACGGGCTCGGCGTGGGTATCGCCATCCTCGACTCGGGCCTGGACTACCGCCACAAGAGCCTGCTCGGCCCCGACGGCAAGTCGCGCGTGCGCGCCGTGGTCGACTTCGTGGCCCTGGGCCGCGACACCGCCGGTGATGGCTGGAACAAGGGCCAGGACTATTCGCCGTCGACCAAGAACAGCATCGACGGCAGCAAGTTCAAAGACGGCCTGAAAAAGCTGCAGCCCTACGTCGACGTGCCCGACCCCTACGGCCACGGCACCGTGGTGGCCTCGGTCGCGGCGGCGGCCGGCGGCTACCAGGGCCCCGACAGCAGCGGCATCGCGCCGGGCGCCGACCTGTACGACGTGCGCGTGCTCGACGAGCGCGGTGTCGGCAACCTGGCCGACGTGCTGGCCGGCATCGACTGGGTGGTTCAGCGTGCGCGCATGGCCAACATCCGCGTGATGAACCTGAGCCTGGGCGCGGCCTCGACCGACTCTTTCCTGCTCGACCCGCTGGCCCGCGCCGCACGCAGCGCCACGGCCACCGGCATCGTCGTCGTGGCCGCCGCCGGCAACGCCGGCAAGAACGCCGCCGGGCAGATGGTCTACGGCACGGTGTCATCACCGGGCCACGACCCTTCGGTGATCACCGTCGGCGCCAGCAACACGCTGGGCACGGCCGGTCGCGTTGACGACGTGGTGGCCGGCTTCAGCTCACGCGGGCCGACGCGCGGCAGCTACACCTTTCCCAGCGGCCGTGTCTGGGTCGACAACCTGATCAAGCCCGACCTGGTGGCGCCGGGCAACAAGATCGTCGCCGCGCTGAGCGCCGACAAGGACGGCACCGCCGCAGGCTGGAACCTGCTGGCCCGCAGCTATCCGCAGCTCACCGCCGTGACCGGTGCCAGCCAGGCTGTGCGGCAGACGCTGATGCAGCTCAGCGGCACCTCCGTCGCCGCGCCTGCGGTGTCGGGCGCCGTGGCCCTGCTGCTGCAAGCCAACCCCGGGCTGACCCCGCCGCTGATCAAGGCCATCCTGCAGTACACGGCGCAGCCGCTGCCGAACGCCAGCCTGCTGGAACAGGGCACCGGCGAATTGAATGTTGAAGGCGCGCTGCGCCTGGCGATGGCGCTGCGCACCGACCTCGGCCCGGCCCTGGCCGCCGGCACGCTGAAGGCTGGCGACAACATGCTGGCCCCCGGCATGACGCTGCCGGCGGCCGGCTCGACGCTGAGCGGGCAGATGGCCTCGTGGGCCGGCATGATCACCGGTGCCGGCACCCACCTGCTGGGCGGCGACGCCCTGTTCACCCGCTGGCAGCCGATCTACGACCCGGCATTGACTTGGGCTCGCCAGATCGCGCTGCGCAGCACCATCAGCTGGATGCCTGCGGGCAACGGCGTCGCCGCCAATCAGGTACCGCTGGCCATCGTCGAAGGCAATGCCGCGCCGCAAGCGCTGCTGACGCCCGGCGTGCGCGTGCTGGACAGCGTGGCACAAACCACCGCCGGCGCCGGCCAGGCGCTGCGCACGCCAGTGGCCACGCTGGCCGTTCGCGCAATCTTCGGCAGCGGAGTCCAGCTGACGATGGGCTACAGCCTGGGCCAGGGCTTCATCGTCAGCGAGGGCGTCACGCTCAGCCAGGGCTTCGTGCTGAGCGAGGGCTTCATCCTCAGTGAAGGCTTCATCGTCAGCGAAGGCTTTGTGCTGAGCGAGGGCTTCATCCTGAGCGAAGGTTTCATCCTCAGTGAAGGCTTCATCGTGAGCGAAGGCTTCATCGTCAGCGAGGGTTTCGTGGTCAGCGAAGGCTTCGTCGTCAGCGAGAACGCCGACCCCATCGCCACCAAGGACCCGGCCTTCCGGGGCGAGTAAGCCGCCCGCAGCAAACACCAAGCAGCAAGCAGCAGCCCGCCTCACCGGCAACTCTGCTCAGCAGGCCGCAACCCGCACCTCGGGCTGCGGCCTGCTTCCTTGTGGCGGCTCAAGTTGGCGGCCGCGCGGCCGATTTTGTGGACAGCGCCGGCCCGGACATAGCCGGCGCCGCCCATCTTGGCCCCCTTCCCCCCACCCATGACCCCACCCGACAACCCGCAGGAACCCGCCACGGGCGGCGCCTGGGCGCGGTGGCATGCTGCCCATCTGCACGACTACCCGCCGGCCGCCACGCGGCTGTGGCTGCTGATGGCGGCGGCCGGACTGGCGGCGATGGCGTGGGCGCTGGCCAGCCTGCGCGGGCAGGACCCGACCACGCTGTGGCCTGTGGCGGCCGGCCTGGGCCTGGTGGCGGTGGCCGCAATGTTCCCGGTGCAGATACCGCGCACCAAACACACCGTGCTGGTGGCCGACGTCTTCATCTTCACCATCCTGGCTGCGCTGGGCGCGCCAGCGGCCATCCTGGCGGTGGGCGTCGAAGGCCTGATCGGCACGGTGCGCACGTCCAAGCGCCTGAGCAGCCGTGTCAGTTCGCCCAGCGCGGCCATGGCTTCGATGGCCGTCTGCGCCGCCAGCTACAGCGGCCTGCTGCACGTGCTGCGGGCCGCCGGCCTGTCGGACGAAGTGGCGGCACTGGCCGCGCTGTGCATGGTGGCACCCTTGCAGGTGGCACTGACCACCGGCTCGCTGATGCGGCTGATGGCGGTCAAACACGCGCGCAGCCTGAGCCTGCGCGACTGGTTCGACGCCGTTTGCTGGATCGTTGCGATGACGCTGGCCGCCGCCTTCGTGGCCGGGCTGGTGCAACTGACGGCTCGGCACTCGGGGCCGGCCGTGCTGCTGGTGGCGGCCGGGCTGGTCTTCGCGCTGGTGCTGCTGACGCGCATCTCGCTGGCCCGCCTGGAAAGCGAACGCCAAGGCCAGGAGGCCAAGGTCGATGAGGCCCAGCGTGAGGCCGAACTGAGCCAGCAGCGCTTCACGGCCGCCTTCACGCACGCGGCCATCGGCATGGCCATCGCCCGGCCCGCCGGTGCGGTGCTGCAGGTCAACCAGGCCTTTTGCACCCTGCTGGGCCGGCCTGAATCGGCCTTGCTGGGGCAGGCCTTCGTCAGCCTGCTGCACCCCGGCGACGCTGCGCAGTTTCAACGCCAGGCGCGCGAAAGCGGCCTGACCCGCAACGGGTCAGAAGCAGGGCCTGGGCAAGCGTTCTCGATGGAACTGCGCTGCAACGCCGGCGACGGCGGCGAGCTGTGGGTGGCGCTGCACTGCAGTCGTTTCGACGACCCGGGCGGCCGTGGCCAGCACCTGATCTACCAGTTGCACGACATCAGCTCGCGCCACCTGGCCGAGAGCCGGCTGCAGCACATCGCGTACCACGACAGCCTGACCGACCTGGCCAACCGCGCCTGCTTCCACGAACGCCTGGACGCCGCTGTCGCCGCCGCGCAGGGCGACGCCACGCAGCGCTACGCCGTGATGTTCCTGGACCTGGACCGCTTCAAGATCGTCAACGACAGCCTGGGCCACGTGGCCGGCAACGAACTGCTGCGTGAGGTGGCACAACGCCTGGCGAGCTGCGTGCGGCCGAATGACCTTGTGGCGCGGCTGGGCGGCGACGAATTCGCCATCCTGCTGGAAGACCTGCACGACGCCGACGCCGGCATGCGCCTGGCCGAACGCGTGCTGCAGGCGCTGAGCCTGCCGATGTCCATCAACGGCACCGAAGTTGTGCCGGGTGCCAGCGTGGGCATCACCTTCAGCGACCTGGGCTACCGCAGCGCCGAAGACGTGCTGCGCGACGCCGACCTGGCGATGTACCGCGCCAAGGCCGAGGGCCGCGGCCGCGTGGCGCTGTTCGACAACTCCATGCTCGAACAGGTGGCCGAGAAGCTGGCCCTGGAAGCCGATTTGCGCCACGCCATCGGAGAAGGCGCGCTGTCGGTGGCCTACCAGCCGCTGTATTTCCTGCAACCTTACCGGCCCTACGGCTTCGAAGCGCTGGCGCGCTGGATTCACCCGCAGCGCGGGCCCATCAGTCCGGCGGTGTTCATCACGCTGGCCGAGGAATCGGGCCACATCGAGGTGCTGACCGACTGGGTGCTGGACCAGTCGCTGGCGCAACTGGCGCGGTGGCAACGCCAGATGCCTGAGGCCGACGGCCTGACCATGCACGTCAACATCTCAGGCCGCGACCTGGCGCGCAGCGATCTGGTGGCGGTGGTTGAACACCTGCTGCAGCGCCACGGCGTGGCAGCGCATTGCCTGACGCTGGAAATCACCGAAACCACGCTGATGCAGCGCCTGGACGTGGCGCTGCAGACGATGGCCCGGCTGCGCGAACGCGGCGTGCTGTTCTCCATCGACGACTTCGGCACCGGCTATTCAAGCCTGGCCTACCTGAGCACGCTGCCCATCGACAGCATCAAGATCGACCGCAGCTTCGTGATGGGCATGGAAAGTGGCGCCCAGAACGTCGAGATCGTCCGCGCGGTGCTGAACCTGGGGCTGTCGCTGGGCCGCAAGGTCATCGCCGAAGGCATCGAAACCCCTGAGCAACTGGCCACCCTGCGCAGCATGGGCGTGCCCATCGGACAGGGCTATCTGCTGTCGCGCCCCTTGAAAGCCGAACAGGTGACAGGCTTGCTGGCCTTGAGCCTGACGACACCCGCCGAGCCGGCCGTGTCACCCGAGCCAGCGGCGATTGAAGTGGCCGATGCAAGGGCCACGGCAAACGCCGCTGTGGCCGTCTAGCGGGTGCCTGAGCCGGGCACGAGCCCCGAGGTTGACGTTGCCGGCGCGGCCGGTGCCTCGGTGACGAAACCGATGCGCGTCAGCCCGGCGGCCTGCACCCAGCCGATCAATTCCGCCACGCGACCGTAGGGCACGCGGCTGTCGGCACGCAGTTGCACTTCGGTGGCGGGGTTGCGCTGCGCGGCGGCGCGCACGCGCACGGCCACCTGCTCGCGTTCGGTCTGCGGGTCGAGTGCTTCCGGCGCTTGCACCGCGTCGTTGCCCAGGAAGAGCCGGCCCTGGGCGTCGATGGCCAGTGCCAGCACCGCCGGCGCATCGCTGGCCGCTGCACCGTCAGCCTTGGGCAGGTCGAGCTTCAGGCTGCTGCTCATCAGCGGCGCGGTGAGGATGAAGATCACCAGCAGCACCAGCATCACGTCGATCAGCGGCGTCATGTTGATGTCGCTCATCGGCCGCGAGCCGGGGTTGCGTTCGAGTCGGCCGAACGCCATCTTCAGTGGCCCGAAAACCGGTCCAGGACCATCTGCCGCAGGTCGTGGGCGTAGCCTTCCAGTTCGGCCTCGCAGGCCGACACCCATTTGCCGAAGACGTTGTAGGCCAGCACCGCCGGCACGGCCACGGCGATGCCGGTGGCCGTCATCACCAGCGACTCGCCGATGGGCCCCGAAACCTTGTCGATGGTGATGCTGCCGGCCGCCGCAATGCCGCCCAGCGCGTGGTAAATGCCCCAGACGGTGCCGAACAGGCCGACGAAAGGCGCGGTGCTGCCGATGGAAGCCAGCAGCACCTGGCCGAATTGCAGGTGCGCCAGACCGCGGTGGAGCGCGTCGCGCAGGCGGCGCGTGAGCTGGCTTTCCAGCTGGCCTGTGCTTTCCAGCGTGCCTCGCGCCGGTTGCGCAGCAGCGGCATCCAGCAGCGGCAGCAGCAGCCGTTCGCGGTCGAGCGCCTGCAGGCGCATTCGGCCGTCGTCCAGCGTGGCGGCGTCCCAGAAGGCCGGCACGGCGCGGGCGATGTCGCCGGTGGCGCGGCGCAGCAGCCAGCCCTTCCAGAAGATCAGCACCCAGGCCGCAACCGACATGGCCAGCAGCAGCAGCGCCACCGTGCGGCTGACGGCGTCGCTGCCGTCCCAGAAGTGCGTCAGGCCCTGCATGGGGCCGCTCAGGCCAAGCCCAGCACGTCGTCCATGCCGTAAAGGCCGGCCCGACCTTCAGGCAGGCCGGCCAGGAAGCGCGCGGCGCGCAGGCTGCCGTCGGCGTAGTTGCTGCGGCTGCTGCTCTTGTGGGCGATTTCGATGCGTTCGCCGGTGCCACAGAACAGCACCGTGTGTTCGCCCACGATGTCGCCGCCGCGCACGGTGGCGAAGCCGATGCTGCCGGGCACGCGTTCGCCGGTGTGGCCGTGGCGGGTGAAGACGCCCGCTTCGGCCAGATCGACACCGCGCGCGCGCGCCAAGGCCTCGCCCATCGCCAGCGCGGTGCCGCTGGGCGCATCGACCTTGTGCTTGTGGTGGGCCTCGACCACCTCGATGTCGTAGCCCGGCCCCAGCGCCCGCGTGGCCTGGGCCAGCAACTTCAGCATCACGTTGACACCCACGCTCATGTTGGCCGCGAACACCGTGGCGACCTGCTGGGCGTGGTCGGCGATGGCTGCCTTCTGCGCGGGCGTGAAGCCGGTGGTGCCGATGACGGCGCGCACGGCCAGTTCGCGGCACACGTCCAGGTGGGCCAGCGTGCCTTCGGGACGGGTGAAGTCGATCAGCACGTCGGCACCGGCCAGGCCGGCGGGCACGTCGGCGGAGATGGCCACGCCGGTGGCTTTGCCCAGGAAGGTGCCGGCGTCGCGTCCGATGTTGGGGCTGCCGACCACGTCCAGCGCGCCGCAGAGTTGGCAGTCGCTGCTGGCCAGCACGGCTTCGATCAGCATCTGGCCCATGCGGCCCCCGGCGCCGGCCACGGCCACATTCACGACGTTCACCATCGGCGCCGCCGCTGGTCTCAAGATTCCAGCGGCGGGTAGTCGCGCACCGGGCCGACGGGCTCGGCGACGGGCGCCTCGCGCTTGGGCGGCAACGGCAACGCAGCGCGCTCGGCTTCGCTGAGTTCCAGCTTGGGCGCGCGCAGGTCCTTGAAGCGGCTGATGGACGCGACGAATTCGCGCTCCGACGGCAGGTCGGGCGCCTCGACCGACTTCACCACGTCGCCTTCGAAAACCACCACCACGCTGCGGCGTTGTGGCGCGGCGTTCAGCCGGCGCAGCGTGAAGATGTAGTCCCAGCGGCTGGCGTGGAAGGGGTCGGCCATCAGCGGCGTGCCCAGCAGGTCTTTCACCTGCAGGCGCGTCAAACCGGGCTTGAGCGCGGCCGCCTGCTCTTTGGTGATGGCGTTGCCCTGCACGATGTCGATGCGGTAGGGGGTGATGAAACCCACCAGGCTGTCGGTGCGCTGCAGTGCTTCGCAGCCGGCCAGCGCGCAGGCCGCTGCCAGTGCACAGGAGATCAAGAGGACACGGGGCATGGGCGACAGCACGGCAAGAGGAATCGGGACGGCCAGAAGGGCTGGCTATCATCCGAAGATTCTAGCGAGGGCCGCCGCCCAGACCGCGAGCAAGCCATGACGCATCTTGACGAACTGAAAAGCAGCGGCCTGAAGGCCACATTGCCGCGCATCAAGATCCTGGAGATCTTCCAACGCGCCCAGCACCGACACATGTCGGCCGAAGACGTCTACAAAGCCCTGCTCCTTGAAGGGGCCGACATTGGCTTGGCCACGGTCTATCGCGTGCTGATGCAATTCGAACAAGCCGGTCTGCTGTCACGCAGCAACTTCGAGTCGGGCAAGGCGGTGTTCGAGCTGAACGAAGGCCAGCACCACGACCACTTGGTCTGCCTGGACTGCGGCCGCGTCGAAGAGTTCTACGACAGCGAGATTGAAGCCCGCCAGCGCGCGGTTACCACGGCCCGGGGTTTCGAACTGCAAGAACACACCTTGGCGCTGTACGCACGCTGCATCAAGACCGACTGCGCACACAAAACCAAGTAGGCCGAGGCGGCAGCCTCAGAGTGGGTTGCCTCTTTCCATTGCGGCCTGGTGCCGCTTGATGAACTCTTGGTAGGTGTCGATGCCCCGCAGTTGCAGCACGGTGTTGCGCACCGCCGCTTCCACCAGCACGGCCAGGTTGCGGCCGGCGTCCACAGCGATGACGACCTTGCGCACCGGCAGGCCCAGGATGTCTTCGTAGAGCGGCTCGTAGGGCAGGCGCTCGAACTCGCGTTCCATCGTTTCCTTGCGCACCAGGTGCACCAACAGGTGAACCTTCATCTTGCGCCGCACGGCGGTCTCGCCAAAGATGGCCTTGATGTCCAACAGCCCGATGCCGCGCACTTCCAGCAGGTTCTGCAGCAGTTCGGGGCAGCGCCCTTCCAGCAGGGTTTGTGACGTGCGGTAGATGTCCACCGCGTCATCGGCCACCAGACCGTGACCGCGGCTGATCAGTTCCAGCCCCAGTTCGCTCTTGCCCAGGCCCGATTCACCCGTCAGCAGCACGCCCAGCCCCAGGATGTCCATGAACACGCCGTGCCGTGTGACGCGTTCGGCGAAGTGCTGGCCGAGGTAGCCGCGCACCACGTCGATGACATGGCCGGCCGACTCGCCGGTGACGAAGAGCGGAATTTCGGCGCGGTCGCACATGGCCACCAGGCGGTCGGGCGGCACCACGCCGTCGGCCACGATGAGCACCGGCGGCTCCAGCGTAACGATGCGCGAGATGCGGCGTTCCTGGTCGTCGGCCGACGACGTGGTGAGGTATTCGACCTCGCGCAGGCCGACGATCTGCACGCGGTAGGGGTGGATGTAGTTCAAGTAGCCGACCAAGTCGGCCGCGCTGCGCGCGTCACGCACAGCGGCGTCGGCAAAGCGGCGTTCGGGGTGGGCGTGGCCGGCGATCCATTCCCAACGCATCGATTCGCGGTGGGCCTCGAACAGCGCCTCGGCGCTGATGCTGGTCGGCTTCATCGCGGCCGTGAGGTCGCCATCACGCGACCGACTTCAGCGGTTCCCAATCGGCGATCAGCTTGTGCACGGCTTGCGCGTCGGGCTCGGTCTTCAGACGCTCGCGCAGTTCGCGGTCGGACAGCATTTCAGCGATCTCGGACAGGATTTCCAGATGCCGCTGGGTCGCGGCTTCGGGCACGAGCAGGAAGATCAGCAACTCGACCGGGACGTCGTCGGGTGCGTCGAACGGGATGGGCTGCAGCACGCGCAACACGGCGGCCAGCGGCTGCTTCAACCCCTTGATGCGGCCGTGCGGGATGGCCACCGCATGGCCCAGCCCGGTGGAGCCCAGGCGCTCGCGGGCAAAAAGGTTGTCGGTGACCGTGCCGCGCGCGATGGCGTGCTGGTTCTCGAACAACAAACCGGCCTGCTCGAAGACGCGCTTCTTGCTGGTCGCATCGACATTCACCAGCACGTTGCTGGCCGGCAAGATCGCGGCGAGACGGTTCATGGGGCCATGTCCTGGCACCGCACACTGCTGGGTAGGCGGCAACCTTGGGGGTTAACAGAGCGTCGGATGATAGTCCGCAGCCCCAGGGAGAACACCAGCCCGAAGGCCCCGAAACGGGTGGAATTCGCGTCTTATGCGGCGCTGCAGCAACAGACCGTTCCCGCATGCAAAACGGCCCCGAAGGGCCGTGGTACGGAATGGTTCGGTGGCCCGTTCAGGCGACGCCGGTGGCGATGCGCTTGGGCGACTCGTGGTGGTGGTTTTGCAGGCGGTCCTTGTGGCGGACGACCTGGCGATCGAGCTTGTCCATCAACTGGTCGATGGCCGCATAGAGGTCTTCTGCAGACTGCTCGACAAAGATGTCCCGCCCCTTCACGTGCAGGGTCACTTCGGCTTTTTGCCGGCGTTCCTTTTCCTTCAGCTTCTCGACCGTCAGCAACACGGTCACATCAACCACCTGGTCGAAATGCCGTGTCACGCGATCCAGCTTGGTGAGCACGTACTCACGCAGGGCCGGGGTGACTTCGAGATGATGTCCGCTGATCGTCAAGTTCATCAGAACCTCCTTTGGGGAGAGGGGATGGAAACACCGACGGCTGCGCCGCCGGCACGGGGGAACCAGAAGAAATGGATAGGAAAGAGGGGTGGAGTTACAGCGATGCGGCGAGTGCCGTTGGTTTCAGTGTGCACCCGTTGTCCAGGCCTGACAAGCCAACACCTTGTATCGGGGAATGACCGTGTGACGGAACTGGCTCGCCCCATCTTTTTCCACTGCCAGCAGCCTTATGCTGGCACGACACCCGCTTGCTGCCAGCCCATGCCTGCCACTCCGCCTCTGCTGATCCGCAACGCCACGCTGCCCGATGGTCAGACCGCCATCGACCTGCTGGCGCTGGACGGCCGCATCGCCGCCGTTGGCCCGGCACTGCCGGCGCCACCCGACGCCACGCTGATCGACGCCGCCGGCTGGCTGCTCAGCCCGCCTTTCGTCGACGCGCATTTCCACATGGATTCGACGCTCAGCTACGGCCTGCCGCGCGTCAACGCCAGCGGCACGCTGCTGGAAGGCATTGCGCTGTGGGGCGAGCTGAAGCCGCTGCTGACCGAGGAAGCGCTGGTCGAGCGCGCCTTGCAGTACTGCGACTGGGCGGTGGCGCGGGGGCTGCTGGCCATCCGCACCCACGTGGACGTTTGCGACGACCGCCTGCTGGCCGTGCGTGCGCTGCTGGCCGTGAAGCGCCAGGTGGCGGAATACATCGACCTGCAACTGGTGGCCTTCCCGCAGGACGGCGTGCTGCGGGCCCCCGGTGCGCTGGTGAACTTGAAGCGCGCGCTGGACCTGGGCGTGGACGTGGTCGGCGGCATCCCGCACTTCGAACGCACGATGGACGAAGGCGCGCAGAGCGTGAAGCTGCTGTGCGAACTGGCCGCCCAGCGCGGGCTGCGTGTGGACATGCATTGCGACGAGAGCGACGACCCGTTGTCGCGCCACATCGAGACGCTGGCCCTGCACACGCAGCGCCTGGGCCTGCAGGGCCGCGTGACGGGTTCGCATTTGACGTCCATGCATTCGATGGACAACTACTACGTCAGCAAGCTGATCCCGCTGATCGCCGAGGCCGGCGTGCACGCGGTGGCCAACCCGCTGATCAACATCACACTGCAAGGCCGCCACGACAGCTACCCCAAGCGTCGCGGCATGACCCGCGTGCCCGAACTGCTGGCCGCTGGCGTGAATGTGGGCTTCGGCCAGGACTGCGTGATGGACCCCTGGTACGCGCTGGGTTCGGGCGACATGCTGGAGGTGGCGGCCATGGGCCTGCACGTGGCGCAGATGACCTCGCTGGCCGGCCAGCGGCAGTGCTACGACGCGGTGACCACGAACAACGCTCGCGTGCTGGGCCTGGAAGGCTACGGCCTGGACGTGGGCTGCCACGCCAGCTTTGTGCTGCTGCAGGCGCGCTCACCCCAGGAAGCGCTGCGCTTGCGCGCCCAGCGCCTGCTGGTGGTGCGCGGCGGGCGCGTGCTGTCGCGCATGGCGACGGCCACGGCCGATCTGACGCTGCCTGGACGGCCAGCAAGCGTGGATTTCACACGGCAGGCCGCTCGCTAGAATCGCTACGCTTCCTGACGTTACGTGGTCCCTGCGCACAAAGATGAAATTGATCGGTTCACTCACCAGCCCCTACGTGCGCAAAGTGCGCGTTGTGATGGCCGAAAAGAAGCTCGACTTCCAACTGCTGGTCGAAGACGTCTGGAACAGCGACGCCATCCTGAAAAGCAATCCGCTGGGCAAGGTGCCCTGCCTCGTGCTGGACGGCGGCGAAGCGGTTTTCGATTCGCGCGTCATCGTCGAATATTTGGACACGCTCTCGCCGGTTGGCAAGCTGATCCCCGCCACGGGCCGTGAACGCGTCGAAGTGCGCACCTGGGAAGCGCTGTCCGACGGCCTGCTGGACGCCAGCATTGCTGCGCGCATGGAAGCGCACTGGGCCCACCGCACCGCCGAGCAGCGTTCACAAGCCTGGATCGACCGCCAGATGAGCCGCGTGATGGCCGCCATCACCGCCATGGGCCAGGGCTTGGGCGACAAGCCCTTCTGCGCCGGCAACCACTTCACGCTGGCCGACGTGGCGGTGGGCTGCGCGCTCAGCTACCTTGACTTCCGCTACGCCCACATCGACTGGCGCGCTGCCCACCCGAACCTGCACAAGCTGGTCGACAAGCTGTCGGCTCGGCCCAGCTTCATTGAATCAGCCCCACCAGCGGCCTGATTCGGTTGAGCGCACGAGCAAGAAACAGCAACGATCCCAACCCGAAGCCGCGCAGCCATGCTGTACCAAGACCTGCACAGCTACCTGCCGAAAGACGGCCACGGGCTGCCGCACGACCCCTTCAACGCCATCGTCGGGCCCCGGCCCATCGGCTGGATCAGCACGCGGGGTCGCAGCGGCCAGTTGAACCTGGCGCCCTACAGCTTTTTCAACGCCTTCAACTACACGCCGCCCATCATCGGCTTCGCCAGCATCGGCGCGAAAGACACGCTGCGCCACATCAACGAGACCGGCGAGTTCGTCTGGAACCTGGTGACGCGCCCGCTGGCCGAGGCCATGAACGCCACCTGCGCGGCCGTGCCGCCCGAGGTGAACGAGTTCGAACTGGCCGGCCTGACGGCGCTGCCTTCGCGCCTGGTGAACGTGCCGCGGGTGGGCGAAAGCCCGGTTGCTTTCGAATGCAAGCTGACGCAACAAATCCAGCTGCAAGGCGTGGACGGCGTGCCGGTAGAAACGTGGCTGACTCTGGGTGAAGTCGTGGCTGTGCATATCGCCCGCGAACTGCTGATCGACGGCGTCTACGACACCGCCGGCGCCCAGCCCATCTTGCGTGGCGGCGGGCCGGCGGACTACTTCGGCATCCGAACCGAAGACCGCTTCCGGATGTTCAGGCCCCGCTGAACCCACGCGACACGCCCTGGGACGCCGCGTTCAGGCGGCGATGTTGACGACGGTGTTCACCATGTTGGTGGTGTTGTTGGCGGCGTCGCATGGCTGAAAGCTGTCACTGCGCGCTTGCGGCCAATACAGCGCATAAACGCGGTGCGGCCACGGCGTCTGCCCGGCCATTGCGGTCAGCAGTTCACCCGGCTTCAGGAAGTGAAGCTGATTGGCCAGCAGCTTCACGTCGTGGTCGGCCGAGCGGCGCACGATGTGCGATGCGGTGATCTGGTCGGGGTGGGTCAAACCGGCGGCCTGCACCAGTTCTTTCAGCGCGTGCAGGGTGTTTTCGTGAAAGCGCCAGACGCGGTCGGTCTTGTCGGGCACCACCAGCGCCTGCTGGCGTTTCGGGTCTTGCGTGGTCACGCCCGTGGGGCAACTGCCGGTGTGGCAGGTCTGCGCCTGGATGCAACCCAGCGAGAACATGAAGCCGCGCGCCGCGTTGCACCAGTCGGCGCCCAGCGCCATCAGCCGCACGATGTCAAAGGCGCTGACCACCTTGCCGGCACAGCCGATCTTGATGCGCCCGCGCAGGCCCAGCCCGGTCAGCGTGTTGTGCACCAGCAGCAGGCCTTCTTGCAGCGGCGCGCCGACGTGGTCGGTGAATTCCAGCGGCGCCGCGCCAGTGCCGCCTTCGGCACCGTCCACCACGATGAAGTCGGGCAGCAGGCCGCTTTCCAGCATGGCCTTGCAGATCGCGAACCATTCCCACGGGTGGCCGATGCACAGCTTGAAGCCGGTGGGCTTTCCGCCTGAGAGCGTCCGCAGCCTTTCGATGAACTGCAGCATTTCCAGCGGCGTGTTGAAGGCGCCGTGGCGGGCCGGGCTGATGCAGGCCTGGCCTTCGGGCACGCCGCGCGCCTGCGCGATCTCGGCCGTCACCTTGGGGCCGGGCAACACGCCGCCGTGGCCGGGCTTGGCGCCCTGGCTCAGCTTCAATTCGATCATCTTCACCTGCGGGTCGCCCGCGTTGGCGGCAAAGCGTTCGGCGTTGAAGCTGCCGTCGTCGTTGCGGCAGCCGAAGTAGCCGCTGCCGATTTCCCAGATCAAGTCGCCGCCGTGCACGCGGTGGTGCACGCTGATGCTGCCTTCACCGGTGTCGTGGGCGAAGCCGCCTTTCTTGGCGCCGCCGTTCAGCGCCAGGATGGCGTTGGCGCTCAGCGCGCCGAAGCTCATCGCCGAGATGTTGAAGATGCTGGCGCTGTAGGGCTGCTTGCATGAAGAGCCGTCTGCGCCGATGGTGACGCGGAAGTCGTGGCCCACGACGGCAGCCGGCGCAATGGAATGGTTGATCCACTCGTAGCCGCCGGCCTGCACGTCCAGCTGGGTGCCGAAGGGCCGGTTGTCGGCCTCGCCTTTGGCGCGCTGGTAGACCAGGCTGCGCTGCTGGCGCGAAAAAGGCGCGGCTTCGCTGTCGCTTTCGATGAAGTACTGGCGCATCTCGGGCCGGATGAATTCCAGCAGGAAACGCAAGTGGCCAATGATCGGGTAGTTGCGCAGCACGGCGTGACGCCGCTGGTGGGTGTCGCGCCAGCCCAGCGCCAGCAAGCCAAGGCACAGCAGCGCGGGCGCGCCGTGCAAGCCCATCAACCACCAGCCCAGACCAAAAACCAGCGCGCCGAGGCCGCTGAGGCCCCAAACGGTGTAACGAACCGGGAACAACCGGTCGATGCGGTGCAACCACTCGTGCATGCGAAGTCTCCTGGCGGGGCGGCAGGGCCTCGTCTTGTCGCGCGATGCTAGGGGTGGGCGGCCACGCACAAGCGGTAGAACAAGGCCGGATAGGCCGGTCAGTTCAGCGGGTGGCCGACTTAAACTGCCGTGCAACGGCAACCCAGGCGCTACATGCAAGGACAACTATTCACGCAGGACTTTTTGCAGTACGGCATCCGGGAAACCGAACCGTATCGCGCGCTGGAAGAAGCAGCGTTTGCGGTCTTCGAAGCGCAACTGCGCGCCATCTTCCAGGGCCTGGACGCCGCCAGCACGCTGAACGAGGCGCAGACCGAACAGCTCGTCATCGAGCGCGTGCTGGTCGAACTGGGTTGGCGCGACGACTACCTGCCGCAAGTCAACCTCAGCGGCAAGCGCCGCGAAGACGTGCCCGACATCCTGCTCTTCGGCAGCAGCGCCGCACGCGCCGCCGCGCTGGCTGAAAACCGCGACGACAAGCGCTACCGCCACGGCATCGCCATCCTGGAAGCCAAGCGCTGGCTGCGCCCGCTGGACCGTGGCGACAACGCCGAACCCACCGACCCCGGCGCGCCGTCGTCGCAGATGCTGCGCTACCTGAGCCGCGCCGACGTGACCAGCGACCGCGCCGTGAAATGGGGCTTGCTGACCAACGGCGGCGTGTGGCGCCTGTACTGGCAAGACGCCCGTTCGCGGGCCGAAGAATTCTTCGAAATCGACCTGGCCGCGCTGCTGGGCTTGCCCGGCGTGCAAGCCGACTTGCTGGGCGAAGGCGCGGCCCACGGCCTGCGCTTGTTCTTCCTGCTGTTCAACCGCGCGGCCTTCCTGACGCAAACCTGGGACAGCGGCAACCGCAGCTTCCACGCCTACGCGCGCAACGAGGCGCGGGCCTATGAAGAACGGGTGTCGCAAGACCTGGGCAAACGGGTCTTCGAGGACATCTTCCCCACATTGGCGCAGGCGCTAGCTGCGGGCGATTTGCAGTCGTTGAAGGAAGACGTCAGCTACGGCCAGTTCAAGCGCCAGCGCTATACCGCCGCCTACCTGGACGAAGTGCGCGAAGCCGCGCTGATCCTGCTGTACCGCTTGCTGTTTCTGTTCTACGCCGAAGACCGCCGCCTGCTGCCGGTAGACGACGAGCGCTACCGCGCCTACAGCGTGCGCGCGCTGCGCGAAGAGGTGCGCGACAAGGTCGATGCGGGAGCAAAGTGGTCGGGCACGATGACGCGGCTTTGGTTGTCGCTGAAAGGTACGTTCTGGCTAATCGACACGGGTGACGACAGCATCGGCATGCCGGCCTACAACGGCGGCCTGTTCAACCGGGCGCGATCGCTTTTGCTGGAGCGCACTCACGTACCCGATGCCGTGTTGGCGCCCATCATCGACGCCCTCAGCCGCCGCACCGAGGACATCTTCCAGGGCTGGATCAATTACCGCGACCTGTCGGTTTCGCACCTGGGCGGCATTTACGAACGGCTGCTGGAATACAGCCTGGTGCACGAGGTGCAAGCCGCCGACGATTACCGCGACCAACCGGAAATCAACCGCGTGGTGGCGCGCCCAGCCAGCTTCGCGCGCAAGGTGTCGGGCAGCTATTACACGCACGACGACCTGGTGCGTTTGATCTTGCGGGAAAGCGTGGGCCTACTGGCGGCCGAGAAGCTGGCCGCCTTCGACAAGCTGATGGCCGGCTGGAAAAAGAAGGCTTCATTGACGCCCAGCGAATGGGACCGCGTGGACGCCGCCGACCCGGCCAGCGCGATGCTGGAATTGAAAGTGTGCGACCCGGCGATGGGCAGCGGCCACTTTCTGGTGGCCCTGGTGGACGACCTGGCCGACCGCGTGCTGGAAGCCGTGACCACAGCCCAATTGCAAGTGGCCGAACAACCTTGGGCGGCGCATTTGGTGGAACAGAACCGACCTTGGCAAAGCCCGGTGGTGGCGCGCGCGGCGCACATCCGCCGCAGCATCAAACGCCAGGCCCACGAACACGGCTGGGCCGTGACCGACGCGCAATTGGACGACCGCCACATCGTGCGCCGCATGGTGCTGAAGAAAAGCATCTTCGGCGTGGACAAGAACCTGATGGCCGTGGAATTGGCCAAGACCGCGCTGTGGCTGCACACCTTCACCGTGGGCGCGCCGCTGAGTTTTCTGGACCACCACCTGAAGCACGGCGACAGCCTGCACGGTGAACGCCTGGACGCGGTGCAAAAGGGTTTGCAAGGCCTGGGCATGCTGTTCCAGCAAGGCGAATTGAAACGCTTGGAATTGGCCGCCGCCAATTTGCAGCAAGTGGCCGATTTCACCGACGTGGACATCGCCGAAGCGCGCATGTCCAAACAATTGGCCGACGACGCTGATGTGCAATTGGCCCCGCTGCACGCGCTGCTGGACTTCTGGCGCGCCTTGCGCTGGCTGCTGCCGGGCTGGCCGCCCGAGAACATGAAGAAGCTGGCCAAGCTGGGCAGTGAAGCGCAACGGGCGGCGCTGGTGGAATTGCTGTCGCCGCAACGCAACCTGGTGGCCGTGCTGGCCGCCGGCCGCGTGGAAGGCGGCGCGGCCGAAGCCGCGAATGCGCTGCTGCAACAGGTGCGTGCATTGGCGCAGCGCGAACGCTTCTTCCATTGGTGGACGGCGTTTCCCACGGCTTTTGTGGGCAAGGACCCAGGCTTTGATGCGGTGATCGGCAACCCGCCTTGGGACCGCATCAAGCTGCAGGAAGTGGAATGGTTTGCCGAACGTGAACCGAACATCGCGGCGCAGCCACGCGCGGCTGACCGCAAAGCGCTAATTGCCGCGCTGCAGAAGAAAGGCGCGCCGCTGGCGGCGGACTACGCCTTGGCCGTGGAACGCGCCGAAGCCAATGCGCGCGTGCTGGCCAAAGCCGGCGACTTCCCGCTGCTGGGCGGCGGCGACGTGAACTTGTACAGCCTGTTCGTGGAACGGGCGCAGGCCTTGGTGAAGCCGCAAGGCGTGGTGGCCTTGCTGACGCCCAGCGGCATTGCGGCGGACAAGGGCGCAGCCGAATTCTTCAAAAGCATTGCAACGACCGGGCGGCTTGGGGCCTTATTCGATTTCGAGAACCGGAAGGTCTTTTTCCCTGATGTGCATGCGAGCTTCAAGTTCTGCGCGCTTGTGTTTGGCGGCAATGGCCGTGCTTTTGATAGCTGTCGTTGCGCGTTCTTCCTACATGCGTTCAACGAGCTCGACGAGCCTGCGCGGACATTGCGATTAAGCGCTGCAGACTTCGGTTTAGTGAATCCTAATACCGGCGCAGCGCCCGTTTTCCGTCACGCACGTGATGGAAATATCGCCATGCAAATGTACCGTCAGAACCCTATTTTGGTTGAGCACGGAATAGACCATGCCGCGATCGGAAAGAAGCCCGATGTGAAGGCCTGGCCAGTTCGCTATTCGACCATGTTCCACATGACCAATGATTCACATTTGTTCATGACACGCACGCGACTCGCCGTTAGGGGATTTGTCGCTTCCGGGCTGAACCGGTGGCGGATCGAAAACTTGGAAGCGGTTCCCTTGTACGCGGGTCGCATGATTTCTCATTTCGACCACCGCGCTTCTAACGTCGTTGTGAACGAGGCTAATGTTCAGCATGCAACGCTAAGCGAGGAACTAAGTTCAGATGAGAAGGCTGATCCAAATTTCTTTCCGCATCCGCAGTATTGGGTAGACGCCGCCCAAATACCCAATCACTTGCGATTCCCCTGGGCGCTGGCATTCAGGTCCATCGCACGTCCAACTGATGCCAGGACGTTCATTGCGACCATCATTCCTGAAGCCAGTGCAGGCAACAGCCTGCCGTTGTTGCTCGGAGATATCGGGAGCAACTTCGATGCGCGCTCCGCCTCGCTCCTGTTGGCCAATTTGGCATCTTTTGCGTTTGATTTCTCAGCACGCCAAAAGGTACAGGGCTCCAACATCAACTGGTACATCGTCGAGCAACTCCCCGTCATCCCCCCCGCCCGCTTCGACGACCCGCTGCCGGCCGCCTTCGCCACCCGCATGCGTGCCAACGGCCTAATGAACGGCCACCACCCCGATCCCACCGTCGCCGATTTCGTCACCCCGCAAGTGCTGGCGCTGAGCTACACCGCCCACGACCTGGCGCCTTTCGCGCGCGACCTGGGTTATGTGGATGCCAGCGGCCAGGTGCTGCCGCCCATCGTGTGGAACGACGAAGACCGGCGTCGCCGTCTGGCCGCGCTGGACGCGCTGTTCTTCTGGCTTTACGGCCTGGGCGCAGACGATGCCGGCTATGTGATGGACACCTTTCCCATCGTGCGCGAGCAAGACCTTGCGGCCTTCGGCCACTACCGCGCGAAAGACGACGTGTTGGCGCTGTTGACGCTGTTGCCGCAGCCGCAGCCGCAGCCGCAGCCGCAGCCGCTGCTGCCAGCGCAGCCGGCCCTGACGAATTAGCCGGCGCTGAAAAAGCCCAGCAACTGGTCCGCCGTTTCCTGCGGCAATTCCTCAGGAATGAAATGCCCCGCCGGCAGCGCCACGCCGGTGACGGTGGCGCTGCACTGCGCTTGCCACAGCGCCAGCGGGTCGAACAGCGCCTGCACCACACCTCGCTGGCCCCACAGCAGGTGCAGGTCGCAGGCGATCTTCTCGCCGGCCGCGCGCGAGGCGCGGTCGTGGTCCAGGTCGATGCCGGCGCTGGCGCGGTAGTCCTCGCAGGCGCCGTGTATGCCTTCGGGCGTGCAGAAGCAACGTTCGTAGTCGGCCAGCGCCTCGGGTTCGATGTAGGCCGTGCCGCCCGACCCCCAGCCGCCCAGCTTGGCTTTCAAGTAAGCCGGCGCGCAGCCGCCGATCATCGTTTCCGGCAGCGGATAGGGCTGGATCAAATGGAACCAGTGGTAGTAGGCACGGGCGAAGCGCATGTCGGTGGCGGCGTACATGTCCAGCGTGGGCGCGATGTCGATCAGCGCCAGGCGCCGCACGGCCTGCGGGTGGTCCAACGCCAGGCGGTGGGCGACACGGGCGCCACGGTCGTGGCCGCAGACGGCGTAGCTGTCATGCCCCAGCGCACGCATCAGCAGCGCCAGGTCTTGTGCCATCGCGCGCTTGCTGTAGTTGGCGTGGTCGGCATCGCCGTGCGGCTTGGCGCTGTCGCCGTAGCCGCGCAGGTCAGGCAGCACCAGGCGGAAGTGCGGCGCCAGGCGTTGCGCCACGCGGTGCCACAGCACGTGGCTTTGCGGGAAGCCGTGGATCAGCAGCAGCGGCGGGGCGTCATCGCGGACACCCGAAGGTGTCGAGACACGGGCGTGAATGCGCGTGCCGGCGAGGTCGAAATCGCGCGCTTCAAAGCCGTCGAACCAGGGGCGGTCAGTTGCCATCGGCCCAGCATAATCCGGCCCCTGACTCGCACGCCCCCATGCCTTCCCTCGGTCCCCTCGGTCTTGTTACCGCCCAGCAAATGCACTTCAGCGACCCGCTGCCCTTGCGCAGCGGCGCCACGCTGGCCGCCTACGACTTGCGCTACGAGACCTACGGCACGCTGAACGCCGCACGCAGCAACGCCGTACTGGTGTGCCACGCACTGAACGCCAGCCACCACGTGGCCGGGCTGGACGAACAGGGCCAAGTCGGCTGGTGGGACAACCTGGTCGGCCCCGGCAAGGCGCTGGACACCGACCGCTTCTTCGTCATCGGCGTGAACAACCCGGGCTCGTGTTTCGGCTCCACCGGGCCGATGCACATCAACCCCGAAACAGGCCGTGTCTACGGCGCCGACTTCCCGGTGATGACGGTCGAAGACTGGGTCGACGCGCAGGTGCGCCTGGTGCAACGCCTGGGCATCACGCAACTGGCCGCCGTGCTGGGCGGCAGCCTGGGCGGCATGCAGGCCCTGGCCTGGACGCTGCGCCACCCCGACAAGCTGCGCCACTGCGTGGCCGTGGCCACCGCGCCCAATTTGTCGGCGCAGAACATCGCCTTCAACGAGGTGGCGAGGCGCGCCATCGTCACCGACCCTGACTTCCACGGCGGCCACTTCTACGAACACGGCGTGGTGCCGCAGCGCGGGCTGCGGGTGGCGCGGATGATCGGCCACATCACCTACCTGGCCGAAGACGCGATGGAGAGCAAATTCGGTCGCGAATTGAAGGCCGAAGACCTGGCTTACACCACGCAAGGTGTCGAATTCCAGATCGAAAGTTACCTGCGCCACCAGGGCGACAAGTTCAGCGCCTATTTCGACGCCAACACCTATTTGCTGATCACCCGCGCGCTGGACTACTTCGACCCGGCGCGTGCGCACGGCGGCAACCTGACGAAGGCCTTCGAAGGGGCACGCAGCACCCAGTTTTTGCTCGTGAGTTTCACCACCGACTGGCGCTTCGCCCCGGCCCGTTCGCGCGAGATCGTCAAGGCGCTGGTGGACAACCGCATCGCCGTCAGCTACGCCGAGATCGACGCCCCGCACGGCCACGACGCCTTCCTGCTCGAAGACCCGCGCTACCAGGCGGTGATGCGCGCCTACTTCGAACGCATCGCCCAAGAGTTCGCCGCATGAGCGAGCGCAAAGACCTCGAAGTCATCGCCGACCTGGTGCCGGCCGGCAGCCGCGTGCTGGACCTGGGCTGCGGCACGGGCGAACTGCTGGCTTATCTGCGCGACCACAAGGGCTGCACCGGCTACGGCATCGAACTGGACGACGCGAATGTGCTGGCCTGCGTGCAGCGCGGCATCGACGTGATCCAGCTCAATCTGGAAGACGGGCTGGCGCTTTTCGACAACCAGAGCTTCGACGTGGTGCTGCAACTCGACACCCTGCAGCACCTGCGCAAGACCGAAAACATGCTGCGCGAAACCGCGCGCGTGGGGCGCATCGGCATCGTCAGCTTCCCCAACTTCGCGCACTGGGCCAACCGCCTGCATGTGCTGCAGGGCCACATGCCCATCACCCGGGCGCTGCCCTACCAGTGGTTCGACACGCCCAACATCCGCGTCGGCACCTACGCCGACTTCAAGCTGCTGGCCGCACGTTGCGGCCTGACGGTGACCGACAGCTTCGGGCTGCAGGGCGGCAAGGTGGTGCGGCTGTGGCCCAACCTGCGTGCCAGCGTGGCGGTGTTCCGATTTGGGCAGCGTTGAACCGCTGAACGGCGGGTTGACCGGCGAGCTGGACGGTTCAGGACGAACGGTTCAGGCCGCCGTGCGCGGCAGGCGCAGGCTGAAGGTCGCGCCCTGCCCCGGTTCACTGTCCACCCACAGGCGCCCGCCCATCGCTTCGACGAGTTGACGGCTCAGCGCCAGCCCCAGCCCCGTGCCGGCGATCGGCCCGGCGTGGGCGTTCAGGCGCTCGAAGGGCTGGAACAGGCGCGCGCGCTGGGTGGCGTCCAGGCCCGGCCCGCTGTCGATCACACTGAGTTCGACCTCGTCAGGGTCGCTGCCGGCACCCCGGACGACCACGGACCGCACGCGCACCCAGCCGCCGGCGTGGTTGTATTTGATGGCGTTGGACAGCAGGTTGCCCAGCACCTGCAGCAGCCGCTTTCGGTCGGCCAGCAGCGCCAGCGCAGCGTCAGATGCAGGTTCAAGGTGGACCTGCACGCCGGCCGCCTTGGCCGCACCCGACAGCATGGTGCAGGCCTCTTCGATCAGCGCTTGCAGCGGCACTGCCGTCAAATTGAAACGCAACTGTCCGGTCTGCGCGCTGCTCAGGTCCAGCAGGTCGTCCAGCAACGCCGTCAGGTGGCGGCCGCTGGCCAGCGCCTGGCGCGTCCAGCCCAGCTGGCGCTGGCTGAAAGGGCCATGGCCGGGGTCGAGTTCCATCAGTTGGGCAAAGCCCAGCACGGCGTTCAGCGGGGTGCGCAATTCATGGCTGACGCGCGACAGGAAGGCCGATTTAGCCAGGTCGGCGGCGGCCGCCTTGTCGCGTTCCTGCCGCAGGTGTTCGGCCTGCTTGGTCGCGGTGATGTCCACCACCACGCCCACCCGCACCTGGTTGCCATCAGCCACTGGCGCGGCGGCGCTCAGCACCTGCACCCACTTGGTCTGCCCGGTGGGCAGCAGCACGCGGAATTCGATGTTCAGCGGGCGGCCTGCCAGATTGGCGGCGTCGGTCTCGGCCTCGATGCGCGCGCGGTCTTCGGGGTGGCGCAGGCGGTGTATCAACATGCCGTCGGCCAGGATGGCTTCAGGCTCAAGCCCCAGCAATTCGCGCGAGCCGCCGCTGATGAAGGTGGCCTTGCGTTGTCCGTCGGGCAGCAGCAGCACCTGGTAGACCATGCCGGGCACCAGTTCCATGATTTGGCGCAACTGCTGCTGGCTGGCGCGCAGCGATTCACGGTCGTGCACGCGCTGGGTGATGACTTCAACCGTGCCTTCGTAATACAGCGGCCGGCCCTGGTCATCGCGCACCAGGTGGGCGTTCTCGCTGATCCAGATGCGCTCGCGCGACTTGTAGCGGTAGACCTCGGACTCGAAGCCCACCACGTGGCCGTGCTGCGCCATCTCGTGCATGAAGGCGTCGCGGCGTTGCGGGTCCACATACCAGCGCCCGGCGATGTCGCACTGCGATGCCAGTTGCTCGGCCTCAAAGTCAAAGCCGTTGATGCGCGCCAGCGCCGGGTTGGCGCGCAACTGCTGGCCTTGCGGCGAACTGCGGTAGGCCCCAATGGGCAGAAACTCGAACAGCGTCGAGAAGTTGTCGGCTTGTGGCCGCTGCGCCATGCGCGACTGCTTCAGTCCAACGTGACTTCGGTGCGCACGGTGCCGGCGCGGTCGGCCGTGGCCGTCAGCGCGATGGCCGTGCCGCGCGGGCCCCGCACCACCCATTCGACCACCGCGCGGTCGCCGGTGATGTCGCGGTTGGGCAGGAAGGCCTGCAGCGAGCCCTTGGGTGCGTGCCCCTCAAGGTGCGCGCCTTCGACGCGTTCACGGCCGGTGGTCAGCGTGACGCCAGGCGGCAGATGGATCTGGAACACCGTGCCGCGCGCCGTCTTGCGTTCCAGCGCGCGCTTGCTCACGTAGGCCGGCAGCCAGCCGCTGTTGGCCACCGCAAAGCGCACGCGCCAGGTGTCGCCGCCCAGGGCCCGCACTTCGGCGCGCAGCACCTCCAGCTTGGGCAGGCTCAGGCCGATCTGCATCAGCCAGGCCGGGAAACGCGCGGCCTCGCGTTCACGCAGGTGGGGCGGCGGGTTGCGCCAGTAGTTCATCTTGTCCCAACCGCCGATCTCGACCATGCCCAGTTGCGGGTGGCGGTAGGGGTACCAATCGACGTGGGCCTGGCCGCCGCACTGCTCGTCGCTCCACTTCAGCAGCTTCAGGTCGTCTTCGGCTGGGTGCTCGCGGTACCAGTCAATCCACTTGTAGTCGGTGATGCCGGCTTCCTTGTTCGGGGCCCAGATTTCCACCGTCCAGAACAGGGCACCCAGTTGCTCGTAAATCCAGTCTTGCGTGCCGGTGATGACCTGCTTGGGGTGGTATTTGAAGTCGTGCCAGATGCTGATGGCCGGGTAGCCGGTGAGCTTGGCACCGAGGTCGGAAAAGCGCTTGTACTGCCACAAGTCCTCGGGCGTCATGTCGTCGTCGCTTTGCGTGCCCATGGGCCGCAAGATGACGCCGCTGTGGGTGTGGAAGCTGACCGCCGCGCCGATGTTGGGGTGGTGGGTGATGAAGTGCACCATGGCCCGCACTTCAGGTTCGCTGGCCGGGTAGGGGCCGGCGCCGACTTGCTCGAACTCTTGCCGCCAGTAGGCCGGGAAGTTGCGGTTCAGGTCCAGGCCTTCAAGGTCGGGGTTGGCGGTGATCCTCAAGCCGTCGTAATTCTTCAGCGTGCCCTCCGGAATGATGCGGAAGTAGCTGCCACCGAATTCGCCGGGCTCGCGCGGCACCATCAGGCGCGCATCGGCAGGGTGCTGCTTGTAGCCGCCGTGTGGGTCGGGCACACGCATCTGCAGCACGCGGCCGTCGCCGTCTACGTCTTCGATGGTCAGGCCGTCCACCGGCTCTTCGTCAAAGGGGTAAGGCCTTGTGCTGCTGCGGATGTGGCGTGGCTTGTCGGCCAGGGCCAACTCAGCACCGTCGGGGTTCAGGCGCGGCACCATGTAGACGACGCGGGTGTCCAGCAACTGCCTGGCTTGCACATCGCCCGACGCGTAGCCGCTGACCAGTTGGTGCAGCCAGTACAGGCAGGCCGTGCTGGCTGTCAGCTCAGCCGCATGGATGTTGCCGTCGACCCAGAAAGCGGGCTTGTCGGTGTCGGCGCCGGTGTCGGTGTTGGTGATCGTCAACAGCCAGATGTCGCGGCCCTCAAAGCTCTTGCCCAGCGAACCCAGTTGCACCAGGTGGGGCGCAGCGGCCACGTAGTCGTGCAGCAGGCGTGTCAACTCGTCGTGACGATAGAACTGGTCGAAGCGGGGAACCGGGAGATCAGACATGGACGACTCGTGACAACAAAAGTGATGACCATCCTAACTGCGCTGGCGGCGATTTCGCCGCCGTGAACGGGCGTTGCGCGGACTAGCTGGCGGCACCGAGCGCGCAGTGGTGTTGCACGCCACCGCGAAAGACGCGCAACTCGCCGGGCGCGAAAGGCACCCACGTTTCATCGCGTGTCAGTGGCTCGGTGGCCACCACGGCCACGCGGTCTTGCGGCGTGGTGTGGGCGGCGAAGTCGATGCTCAGGTCTTCGTCGGCCAGCCGGGTGGCGGTGAAGGGGTGGCGGCGCTCGACCGAATACAGCTGGGTCGTGCCGTGAGCCCACAGCGCCTGCCCGTTGGACAGCAGGATGTTGAAGGTGCCGTGCGCCGCCGGCTGCGGCAACAGTTCGCGCAGCGTGCAGCTCAACTCGTCAACCGTGGGCACGCTGGCGTGGGCCTTGGCCAGTTCCTGCATCAACCAGCAGAAGGCGCGCTCGCTGTCGGTGTCGCCCACGGGTCTGAAGGCACCGTGCAGGCGCGGGGCGTAGTTTTTCAGGTCACCGTTGTGCGCAAAGACCCAGTAGCGGCCCCACAGCTCTCGCACGAAGGGGTGACAGTTCTGCAGCGCCACGCCGCCCACGGTGGCCTTGCGGATGTGGGCGATGACGATTTCGCTGCGGATGGGGTAACGCTTGACCATCTCGGCCACCGGCGAGTGCAGCGCGCTCACCGGGTCGATGAAATGGCGCAAGCCGCGGTCTTCGAAAAAAGCGATGCCGAAGCCGTCCTTGTGCTCGGCCGCCCGGGTGGCCAGACCCGTGAAGCTGAACACCACGTCGGTCGGCGTGTTGGCATTCATGCCCAGCAGTTGGCACATTGCCGGGCAAGCTTCAGGGCGTCAGGCTGTCAGGCCGTTACTGCGTCTGCGTGGCGCTGACGATGGTGATGTTGGGCGACGGCAGGCAAGCCGTGCTGTCGGACCCGCCGAAGAAGGCCGCCCACGGGCTGCACGGGCCGGTGAGCAGGGTGGTCAGAAGGCCGCTGCCCGAAGTGATGGTGCCAAACACCGCATAGCCGCGGGCGCCGCCCGAGGCGTCGAGCCCGGTGTTGTTGGCCAGGTTGACGAAGAACTGCGAGTTGCCCGAATCGGGCACGTTCGTGCGCGCCATCGACAGCGTCATCAGCGTGTTCGACAGCCCGACGTTGTCTTCCAGCGCGATGTTGGCGTAGGTGGGTGTCTTCAGTGAGGGCAGCGGCGAGGAGTTGGCCACCAGCGGTCCGGCATAGCCACCGGCCTGCACGATGAAGCCCGGCACATAGCGGTGGAAGACCACGCCGTTGTAGAAACCAGCATTCACATAGGCCAGGAAGTTGGTCGTGGTTATGGGCGCCTTGGTGGCTTCCAGCGTGATCTGCAGCACCGGCTGCACGACGCCGGTATTGCTGAGAACCAGCGTCACTTGCGGTACGGCGATGGTGTAGCTGGTCCCCGTCAGCGCGACACCGTCGCTGCGCGTGACGGCGACCGTTTGCGCACCCACGGCCGACACCGTGCAGGTGTAGTAAGCCGTGGTGGGGGTGCTGACGATGGGCGCGGTGGTGCTGCGCGTCATGTTTTTGCAGCCGGCCGAAGTGACCGTGATGCCCAGGTCGAGGTTGCTGCCCTGGACGGTAACCAGCATGCTCTGGCTGTACTTGGCCGACGCCGCCGTGGTGCTGGTCACCGAAGCCAGGTTGGTGGACGGCGTGCCGCCGTCCCCGCCGCCGCCGCAGGCGGTGAGCAACGTTGATAGGCCCACGCAGGCGAGCGCCAGAAAGCGGTTGGGCAAGCAGTATTGCGGACGGGATTGCAGGCGGGTGTTCATGGAGCAACCTTTCAAGGAAATCATTCGAACAGCAATTTGGTCATGCCGCGCACGGTGAACAGGCGACCGGGATTCTGCGTCTCTTCCAGCACACCGGTCAGGCGGCGCCGGATGCGCTCGCTACGGCGGGCGCGCCAGATCACCAAGTCAGCCAGCCACGGGTGGTGGTTGACGTGGCTGGCGGTCTCGTAAAGGTCGAATTTAGGCTTCAGTGTGCGCAGCCCAGCTTCATAGCGCTGCTGCACGTCGGCATCGGTGGCGCCGGCGTCCTGCAGCAGGGCCTCGGCCGCGAGGATGCCGGTTTCCATGGCCTTGCCGATGCCTTCGCCACTGAAGGCGTAGGTGCTGCCCACGGCCTCACCGGTGGCCAGCAGGCCCGGGCGCGACCAGCGCCCGCCGACCAGCGAACAGCGCAAGGGCGCGCCCTTGATGTCGCCCTGCAGTTCGCCGCCCTGCATCAATTCGGCCGCCGGCGGGTAGAACTCGCAGAAAGCATCGAACATCTGGCGCAGGTTGACGTCCTGCATGCGCGCCCGGCCGTTGCGCTGGGGCAGATGACTGCCGGTCATGCCCGCACCGATGTTGAACAGGCCACCCGGCGCCGGAAAGATCCAGCCGTAGCCGCCGCGCAAACGCGGGTGCCAGACCATGTGCAACTGGCGCGCGCGTTCGGGGTGGCGGGCCGCCAGGGCTTCGTTCTTCACGTAGCCACGCAGCGCCACGCCGCTGGGCGTACGGCGGTCGCACAGGCCGGCGGCGATCAACGCCTGCGGCACGGCGCCGGTGGCCAGCACCACCCAGCGGGCGCTGATCTCGTGCGGGCCGTGGGCCGTCTTGAAGCGGGCGCCGCAGACGCGGCCATCGGTTTCCAGCGCCGACTCGAAGCGCAGCGGTGTCAGCAGTTCGGCACCCGCGCGCTGGGCGGCGCGCACCAGCACGTGGTCCAGCACCTTGCGCGGCAGCACGGACAGCGTGCCAGGCACATCGACATGGCCGCCACGCGGGCCGACGAAGCGCACATCGGTAACTGGCGTGGCCAGCGCGCGCACCTCATCCAGAACGCCCAGGCGCTGCAGCGCTGCGTGGGTGTCGGGAATCAGGCCGTCGCCGCAGACCTTGTCGCGCGGGAAGTCGTGCTGGTCGACCAGCAGCACCCGTTGCCCGCGTGCCGCCAGCCACTGTGCACAGGCACTGCCGGCAGGGCCAGCACCAATGACCAGCACGTCGCAGGACGTGGGCCGGTGGGTGGGCAACTGAGCGTGCATCGAGACAGGCAAAGCTGCAGGCGATTCGGCGGACGGGGTGGCATCAGACATTGCTGGAGATTCTAGGTAGGGCCGACCACCGGCTGTTTTCAGCACGCTTTGTGTTAGCTTCGCTCGCCCGAAAAATGACAAAGGCGAGGAGGATTTCATGTTGATCGGCGTTCCGCTGGAAACCGCAGCAGGCGAGACACGCGTTGCGGTCACGCCCGAGACGGCCAAGAAGCTCAAGGCCCAGGGCCACGAGGTGCGCGTGCAACAAGGTGCGGGCGTGGCCGCCAGTGCCACCGACGAGGCTTACGTGGCCGCCGGCGCCGAAATCACCGACCGCGCCGGTGCGCTGGGCTGTGACCTGGTGCTGAAGGTGCGCAGCCCCGACGCCGAAGAGCTGGGCCTGATGAAGCCGGGCACTGCCCTGGTCGGGCTGCTGAACCCCTTCGACAAGGACAACCTGGGCCGTCTGGCCACCGCAGGCTTGACCAGTTTCGCGCTGGAAGCCGCGCCCCGCACCACCCGGGCGCAGAGCATGGACGTGCTGAGCAGCCAGGCCAACATCGCCGGCTACAAGGCCGTGATGATGGCCGCCGACAAATACCAGCGCCTGTTCCCGATGCTGATGACGGCGGCCGGCACCATCAAGGCGGCGCGCATCGTGATCCTGGGCGTGGGCGTGGCGGGGCTGCAGGCCATTGCCACGGCCAAGCGGCTGGGCGCGGTGATCGAGGCTTCTGACGTGCGGCCCTCGGTGAAAGAGCAGGTCGAATCGCTGGGCGCCAAGTTCATCGACGTGGCCTACGAAACCGATGAAGAAAAGGAAGCCGCCGTGGGTGTGGGCGGTTACGCCAAGCCCATGCCGGCCAGCTGGATGGAGCGCCAGAAAGTCGAAGTCGCCAAGCGCGTGGCGGCCGCCGACATCGTGATCAGCACCGCGCTGATCCCGGGCCGCGCCGCGCCGGTGCTCATCACCGAAGAAATGGTGAAGAGCATGAAGCCGGGTTCGGTGATCGTCGACATGGCGGCACCGGCCGGCGGCAACTGCCCGCTGACCGAAGCCGGCAAGACCGTCGTGAAGCACGGCGTGACGATCGTCGGCGAGACCAACATCCCAGCGCTGGTGGCGGCCGATTCGTCGGCGCTGTACGCGCTCAACGTGCTCGACTTCCTCAAGCTGGTGCTGACGAAAGAGGGCACGTTCGAGGTGCCGATGGACGACGACATCGTGGCTGCGTGCCTGATGACCCAGGCCGGCGAAGTCCGGCGCAAGTAGCCCCTTGGTGAAGTGAAGAGGAATAACAAGCAATGGACATCGTCTCCCCCACCATCACCAACCTGATCATCTTCGTGCTGGCGATCTACGTCGGCTACCACGTCGTCTGGACCGTCACGCCCGCGCTGCACACGCCGCTGATGGCGGTGACCAACGCGATCTCGGCGATCGTGATCGTCGGCGCGATGCTCGCGGCCGGCCTGACCGAAGGTCCTGTCGGCAAGACCTTCGGCGTGCTCGGCGTCGCGCTCGCGGCGGTCAACGTCTTCGGCGGCTTCCTGGTCACC
Source organism: Burkholderiales bacterium (assembly GCA_038316205.1). Lineage (GTDB taxonomy): Bacteria > Pseudomonadota > Gammaproteobacteria > Burkholderiales > Burkholderiaceae_C > Rubrivivax. Next base: position 1,157 of record JBBQAI010000008.1, on the reverse strand, counting down.
CGGCGCATGCTGGAGATGTTCAGGAAGAAGGACAAGAAGGTCGTCGTGAAGCCAGCCGCTGAGGAGGCCGCCAAGTGAGCATGAACCTCGTCACGCTGATGTATTTGATCGCCAGCGTCTGCTTCATCCAGGCGCTGAAGGGCCTGTCGCATCCGACCACGTCGATCCGCGGCAACCTGTTCGGCATGACCGGCATGGCGATCGCGGTCGTCACCACCGCGGCGCTGATCTTCAGGCTCGCCGAGCAGGCCGGCCACAGCGGCATCGGCGGGCTCGCGTGGGTGATCGTCGGCCTGCTCGCCGGCGGCACGCTCGGGGCCTGGATGGCGCAGAAGGTCGAGATGACCAAGATGCCCGAGCTGGTCGCATTCATGCACAGCATGATCGGCCTCGCGGCGGTGTTCATCGCGGTTTCGGCGGTGGCCGAACCGCACGCCTTCGCGATCGTCGCGCAGGCGCTCGACCCGATCCCCGCCGGCAACCGGCTCGAACTCGCGCTCGGCGCGGCGATCGGTGCGATCACCTTCAGCGGCTCGGTGATCGCGTTCGGCAAGCTCTCGGGCAAGTACAAGTTCCGCCTGTTCCAGGGCGCGCCGGTGCAGTTCCCGGGCCAGCACATCGTCAACCTCGTGCTGGGCCTGGCGCTGCTGTTCTTCATCTACGGTTTCGTCGACAGCCAGAGCTGGAGCGACTTCATCGTGCTGCTCGCGATCGCCTTCGTGCTCGGCGTGCTGATCATCATCCCGATCGGCGGCGCCGACATGCCGGTGGTCGTCTCGATGCTGAACAGCTACTCGGGCTGGGCCGCGGCCGGCATCGGCTTCTCGCTGAACAACAGCATGCGGATCATCGCGGGCTCGCTGGTGGGCTCGTCGGGTGCGATCCTCTCGTACATCATGTGCAAGGCGATGAACCGCTCGTTTTTCAACGTGATCCTGGGCGGCTTCGGCGGCGAGGCCACCGCAGCCGGCGGCGCGAAAGCCGAAGCGCGGCCGGTCAAGAGCGGCAGCGCCGACGACGCCGCCTTCGTGCTGTCCAACGCCGAGACCGTGATCATCGTGCCCGGCTACGGCCTGGCCGTAGCTCGCGCGCAGCACGCCTGCCGCGAACTGGCCGACCTGCTGGCGGACCGCGGTGCCGAAGTCCGCTACGCGATT
>JBBQAI010000165.1:0-7254 GCA_038316205.1 Burkholderiales bacterium | reverse complement strand
TGAACTGTATGACCGCTGTTTTGTAGTCTGCTTTAGCCGCAGCCGCCTGCCCCATCCCAACCAACGATTGGGGCTTTTCCTGGCTGCAAGCTGACAGAACCGCGACCACGGTCAGTGCCAATGCTTGCCGAGACCTATTGGACAATTCAGCATAGATTTGTTTCATTCGACAGTGCCTTTTGAACCGGTCGCGTTGCGCCAGTCGTCTACTTGATCGACAAACGCTTCATCAGGTCGTACAGCGTAGGCCGGCTGACACCCAGCAGTTCCGACGCCCGCACGATATTCCCATTGCTGCGGGCCAGGGCCGACACGATGGCCTGGCGTTCCGCCGCTTCACGTACGGTGCGCAAATCCAGATCGGCATGTTCGGCACCGCTGGTGTCACCCGCCGGTGACGGTAGCCCCAGGTCTTCGCAGGTCAGGCGGTCGCTCTCGGACATGATGGACGCGCGTTTGATGGCGTTCAGCAACTCACGCACATTGCCCTGCCAGGGGTTTTGTTCGATGGCGCGGATGGCGTCGTCCGAGAAGGTCAGGCCCGGCCGCCGCTGCTCTTGCGCATAGCGCCGCACGAAGGCGTGGGCCAGCAGCGCCGCGTCGCCGTTGCGGGCGCGCAGCGGCGGGATGTTGATGACGATCTCGGCCAGCCGGTAATACAAGTCTTCGCGGAAGCGGCCCTGCGCGATCAGCGCTTTCAGGTCCTGGTGGGTGGCGCCCACCACGCGCACATCGACAGGTATTTCGCTGCGCCCGCCCAGCCGTTCCACGGTGCGCTCTTGCAAAAAGCGCAGCAGCTTGGCCTGCAGCGTGTGCGGCAGATCGCCGATTTCGTCGAGCATCAGCGTACCGCCGTTGGCGGTTTCGAACTTGCCGGGCGTCGTCTTGGTGGCGCCGGTGAAGGCGCCTTTCTCGTAACCGAAGAGCTCGCTTTCCAGCAGGTTCTCGGGGATGGCCGCGCAGTTGATCGCAATGAAGCGGCCCGTGCGTTTGCTGGCTGTGTGCACGCCCTGCGCCAGCACCTCTTTGCCAGTGCCGCTCTCTCCGAGCAGCAGCACGGTGGCGTTGCTCGACGACACGCGTTCGATGGTCCGCGCGATGCGCATCATGTCGGCGTCGCGGGTGATCAGGCCCGACAGCGCGTCGGGCTGGTGCAGCGACTGCAGGCGGCGATTTTCGGTTTGCAGCTCGTAAAGGCGCCAGGCGCGTTCGATGGTCAACGTGAGCACATCGGGGTCGAAGGGCTTGGCCAGGAAGTCGTAGGCGCCCAAGGCCACGGCGCGCAGCGCGTTGGTCTGGTCGTTCTGGCCGGTCAGCACGATGACCTTGGCGGTGGGGTCGATGGCCAGCATCTGTTCCAGCAGCTTGAAACCCTCGGACACCGAATCGGGGTCGGGGGGCAGGCCCAGGTCCATGGTGACCACGGCCGGCTGGTGGCGGCGGAACTGCAACAGCGCGCTTTCGCGGTCGCTGGCGGTGACGGTCTCGAAACGGTCCAGCGACCATTTGATCTGCTTTTGCAGCGCGAGATCGTCCTCGACGATCAGCAACGGTGATGAACCCTGGCTCATTGCGGCCCTTTTTGCGTCAGGGGCGTCAGAGGCATCAGATCCGAACCACGATGACTTTCGAACAGCGGCAGCAAAACGGTGATGGTCGTGCCTGCACCGACATGGCTGTCGACCTGTATCGTGCCGCCCAGTTCGCGGATGTACTGGAAGCTTTCGTAACTGCCTATGCCCATGCCGCTGTGCTTGGTGGTGTTGAAGGGGCGGAAAAGCTTGCTGCGCACGAAGTCTTCGCTCATGCCGCCGCCGGTGTCGCCAACCTGCAACTGCACCTGGCCGCTGTAGCGTGTGACCTGTATCCACACACGGCCTTCAGACGGCGTGGCGTCGAGCGCGTTTTGTACCAAATGCCCGACCACCCGTTCCAGCCTGTCGTCGTGGCCGCGGGTGGCCAGACGCTCGAGTTCGGTGATCTCCAGCGTGCGACCTTGTGCGGCCACCGTGGCCGCCAGGCGCCGCACGATGGGCGCCAGTTCCACGCCGCGGCTACCGCCCGGCGGCGTCGCGCCTTCGCGCAACTGCAGCATCAGCCGGCGCATCTTTTCGAGCGAACTCTCAACGGTCAACAACATGTCTTGCTGGAACTCGCGGTTGTCATGCAGACGCTCGGCATTCTTCAACATCAAGGACAGTTGCGCGACGATGTTCTTCAGATCGTGGACCACGAAGGCCGACATCCGGTTGAATGCCTCGAACTTGCGGGCTTCCAGCAGTGCTTCGGTGGCCTGCATTTGCGCCAGATAGCCGGCGGCCTGCCGGCCGGCGGTCTTGATCAGGTCCAGCACCTCCCAGTTGATGCTGATCGGCGTCAAGGGCCGGGCCAGCAGCACGAAGCCTTGCAACTCGTCACCGGCCAGCAGCGGCACCACCAGCCAGCCGTTGGGCACGCCCAGCAACCAGGTCGGCAGCGAAAGCGCGCCGTAACGCTTGGGCGATGCGCGGAACTCATCCAGGTCGATGACCCAGCCCTGTTCCTGCAAAAAGGCGCACAGCGACGAATCGGCCGCTTCTGCACCGGTCAGGCGCGGCGTGTTCCAGGCTGCCGATTGCGAGAACTCGCCCTCGACGCCGTTGCGCGTCCACAGGCTGCCCGCAGGGCTTTCCACCAACTTGGCCAGGCCGCGCACGATCTGCTCACCCATCTCTTGCGGCGAGCGCTTGGACGACAGCATGGCGGTGAAACGCAGCCACTCTTCGCGGTAGTCGTAGCGATAACTGAAAAAGTGCTTACCCACGAAGACGCGCAGCCACGACCGCAGCGACCCCGAGAAGATCATCGTACCCAGGAAGGCCAGACCCGCCACCAGCATGCCGAGTTGCAGCGCACGGCCCCAGTCGCCCCCGAAGTAGCGCACGTAGTAGCCGATAGCGGCCATGAACAACAGGTAGGTGCCAGCCAGGATCAGCGTCGCCGAATAGAAGGCCGCCGTGCGCGAGACCTGCAGCTTGACGATCCAGTTGGTGCTGCGTCGCGCAGCCACGAATAGGAAGGGAATGGCCATCGCGTGGGCCGCGCCTCGCACGCTGAAGGCGTCGGCATCGAAGTGGCCAAACAGCAGGGCTTCGGCATACAGGTAGATATCGAAAGCGAACACGCAGCACAGGCCCAGACACACCGGCTTGGCGTTCCAGCGCGTGTCTTCGCTGAGGTTGCGGAACAGCTGTTCGACCATCAGCAGACCGAAGATGGGCAGCGCCAGCGCCACAGCCAACTGTGCTCGCGATGGTTCCGCGTCACCGCTGCCCTGCCAGACCCTCAAGCCCAGCAATGCGACCGAAGCCGCCACGCCGGACCAGGCGCCCCATCGCAGGAACAAGCCCGAGCTGGCCAGTTGCGTGCCTGGATTCTGGCGCAGGAAGGTCAGCAGGAAGGCGAACCAGGCGCCGTAGCGCAACAGGTCGAAGAGGGCGGCGAAACTGGACACCGTCGGCACCGACCAGTTGTCGGCCACCCCGGCCAACACGGCCCAGAGCGTGGTCGTCGCCAGTGCCCCAATGAAGGCCCGCGCCGGTGCTGGACCGGCACGCTTCAGGCGCTTGGAAACGACGAGATAAATCGCGAAGCCGCCGTAGGCCAGCGCCGCCAGTCCGTAGCCGAAGTCGGCAGCATCAACAGCCGCTGCGCTCATGACTTGGCTGCGGGTGCGAGCGATGCAACAGGCGCATCTGGCGCATCCGGAAACATGACACCGACCGCACCCGATTGCGGGTGGGATGCCGCAGGCAGCACCACCGCAAGGTTCAGCGCGCGCCCCGGCCGGTGAGCACCACGCCCACGGTTTCCATCAAGACCACCAGGTCGAGGAAGAGAGTGTGGTTCTTGACGTAATAGAGGTCGAATTGCAGCTTCTCTTGTGAGTCTTCAACCGTGGCGCCATAGGGGTAACGTACCTGGGCCCAGCCGGTCACGCCCGGCTTGACACTGTGGCGCAGCGCGTAAAAAGGAATCTCTTGCGTGAGCTGCTCGACGAAGAAGGGCCGCTCGGGGCGAGGCCCGACCAGGCTCATGTCGCCACGCAGCACGTTGAAGAGTTGCGGCAATTCGTCGATGCGCAGGCGGCGGATGATGGCGCCGACGCGGGTCACCCGGTTGTCGTTGGCAGCGGCCCAGACCGGCTTGCCGTCTTTCTCGGCGTCGGTGCGCATGCTGCGGAATTTGGCGATGCTGAAGGTGCGGCCGTTCTGGCCGACACGTTCCTGGCGGTAGAGCATCGGACCCCGGCTTTCGAACTTGATGCAGGCCGCTGCCACCACCATGATCGGTGTCGAGACCACGATCAGCAGCAAGGCGCAGAAGATGTCGAAAACCCGCTTCACCGCGGTGCGCCAGGCGCCCTGGTTGAAGCCGTCGCCAAAGATCAGCCAACTGGCGCTGAGGTAGTCCACGCGGATCTGGCCCAGCGTTTTCTCGAAGTGGGTGTTCAGGTCGTAGACCTTGATGCCCGATGCCTTGCAGTCGAGCAGTTGGCGTAGCGGCATGCTGCCTGAGCGGCGTTCCGTCAGCGCCACCACGATCTCACCGACGCCCAGCTTGCGGGCCATGTCGGGCAGCGTGCCTTGCTGGACCAGGATCTCGCTCAGCGGCACCGCCGGATCGCGTTCATTCGGACCGGACACGTAGCCCACGATGAGGGCATTGGGATCGGCCGCCCGCAGCGTGTTGCCGACCACCAGCGCGGCCGGGCCGGCGCCGAAAATCATGATGCGCGTGCGGCCCGCAGCCGCTGCCGATGAGTGCGAAAGGTAGGCGCGGCGCATGACCAAGGCGGCCACGCCGGCCATCATCGACAACTGCACCGAATGGCGGTGCGTGAACGTGGCGGGTAGCAAGCCGAAGATGGAATACGCCAGCGGCAGCGCCACCAGCAACACCAGGATCGCCCGTGTCACCGACCGTGCTGGCGTGGCGACCTGGGCCGATTCATAGAGGCCCGAAGCGCTGTTGATCACAAACAGGCAGGCTGCAAAGGACACCACGTGTGTACCGGCCAGCGGCACTGCTTGGTCCACGCTGCTCACCTGCAGGCCGACCGCGACCAGCGCGACCATCAGCACCAGCCCCAGATCGAAGAGCATCCCGCGGAGCGCCGCGCCGTGCACGTAGTGATTGAAGATACGGATCATGTCGAGGATCGTGCGCCGGGCACTGCAGGAAAAAGCCGCGCCAACAGCCTCGTGCCTGTTGGGGCATCCAAGGCCTGCGGTTGCGCCGCACCCCCGGTGTCCAGCCATGCGATGAGTGTGGCCGAATGTAAGTGGCGGCCAAAGTCGGCAGCAATCCCCGTGTTCGGGGGGCGCAATGTGGCGGGAGTGTTCTTCAGAGGGATCACCGAAAGAGCTTAGCGGTGTTCGGCTCCGCGAACGCAGTGCAGATGACAGACGATCGTTAGGCCCGCCCAATCCTCCACACCTTTGGTCGGTTCGGCCCCATGTACCCCTGGTTCACGGGGCTTGCGCGCATTCGGTATCGACGCTGAGCCGCGCGATGTCGTGTGAACTCAGCACGCTGTTCCCCCGCGAGTGAGGGCTCGGCGCTTGCACCCTGAAACCTATACTTGAATGGAATCAGAAAAGAGGCTAGACCCATGCATACCGACCAGACACCCGATATTTCGAAAGTCGCAGGCCAACACTTGCAGGCTCCGAAATCGTCATCCCGTCGGCGCCTGTTGCAGGCTGGCCTCGGCGCCGCGCCGGCCATCCTCACCATCGTGAGCGAGCCTGTTCGGGCCTTCGGTACCGCGAGTGCTGTCCCTTGCCGGTCGGCTTCGGCTTTCGCTTCTGTGGCTGCGGCAATGCTTGCCGGTGGGACCACCAGCGCGAACACGCAACAGACATGCATGGGCGAAGGACCTGCTTCTTGGAACGTTGCCTCCACCTGGCCAGTAGCCAAGACCACGCTGTTTTCTACCGTGTTGGGCAGCTTCACGCTGAGAGGTAACGTCTCGCCGACCTTGTCCGATATCCTGAACGCGCCGGCGCCCTACACGGCAACTGAAATACTGGCCCGCAGTTTTGTTGCGGCTTACCTGAATACGCAGGGCACACCCAAGACACCTTTGGTGGTGGTTACGGCGTTGCAGCTGCAGGCCATGTGGCCCCAGGCAGTGGCGGGTTCCTTCGTTCCTACGCCCGGCACGCCTGCTTGGACGATGGATCAGGTGAATACCTGGCTTCTGCAGACTTTTGGCTCGGTGTGATGCAGGCTTGAGGCCTGCAGTGGAGGCCGATTTCCGGTGGGCCGTTGTTGACAGCAGCCACTTCGACCACAGGCAGTGGGGTGACGAGCTGGTGCTCTACGTGGTGGCCACTGGCGAAACCCATGCCCTGGGCGTGGCGCACAGCGCCTCGATGGCCTTGCTGATGGAACATCCCGGTATGGCGCGTACGGCGGCACAGTGGCTGGCGCTGATGACCGACGAGGACCCGTCAGAAGTCAACCAACCGCTGCCGCAGGACTCCGCTGATTTGGTTGTACTCGATGGCGCACTGGCCGATCTGCGTCGCCTCGGCGTCGTCGAACGTCTGCCGGTTTGATCGTCGCTGACATCCCGCCGCAGGCGCTGGGCCGCTTCATGGCGGGTCCGGGCGTGTTGGTGCGCACCGGCCCTGTCGTTGCGCGCATACGCTCGCCGCTCGACAGCGTCGTAAAGGGTGTGGGCTTGCACTACGCGCAACACGAGGTACTGCCCGACGACGACTTCGCGCATTTCCACGTCCGTGTCGACAGGCCGGCCGGATTGCGCCGCTGGTTCGGCAAGCAGGTGGTCTTCCACTACGACGGACACACCCCCTTCACACCCTTGCCCGGCGACCAGGGCTTTCCACTGCTGGAGTGGGGTTTGAATTGGTGCATGTACACGCTGTGCAACCAGTTCCTGACCATGCACAGCGCGGTGCTGGAAAAGGACGGTCGCGCGGTCATCATGCCGGCGCCCTCGGGCTCGGGCAAAAGCACCTTGTGCGCAGGCCTGGCCTTTCGCGGCTGGCGTTTGCTGTCGGATGAACTGGCACTGCTCGACCCCGCCACGGGCTTGCTGTGCCCGAATCCGCGGCCGATCAGCTTGAAGAACCGATCGATCGATGTGATCCGCGCCTACGCGCCCGAGGCAGCCTTCGGTGCGGTGGTGCACGACACGCTCAAGGGTTCGGTGGGTCATGTGCGCCCGCCAGCCGATGCGGTGAC
>JBBQAI010000086.1:0-18285 GCA_038316205.1 Burkholderiales bacterium | reverse complement strand
CAGCACCAGGTGGAGCCGCGGCCCAGTGAACCCGCGCCGGGCGGCGAGGGTTTCAAGTGCCGTGAAGCAGAAGTCAATTTCAACCACCCCGACGAGGAGAGCTGACCATGGCATGGACCGAAGCCAAGGCCTGGCTGCAGGGCAATGCCCACCAGGATCTGTACCAGCAACTGCTGGATGACGCCACCGAAGCGCCGGCGCGCAATGCGAAGCGCAAGAAGGTCGTCAAACCCGAGGACATGCCTTGGGAAATGGCGCGCCAGGGGCTGTTGAAGCACCTGCTCAACGAGGGCATGAACACGCGCATGGAGACGGTTGATGCCTACATGCAGATCATTCCGCCGGGCAGCAAGAGCGGCAAGCACCGCCACCTGGCCGAAGAGTGTCTGTACGTGGTCGAAGGCCAGGGCTATGACCTGCACCAGGACTGCGATGTCGAGATCACCGACACCTACCACTGGATAGTGCAGCCCGAAGTCAAGCGCTACGACTGGCAGGCCGGCGACGTGATCTACATCCCGCCGAACACCGTGCACCAGCACTTCAACGCCAGCCCGGACCGGCCGGTGCGGATGATCTCGGCGATCAACCGGATCTTCAAGCACAGCGGTCTGAACGACCTGGAACAGCTAGAAGACGCGCCCGAGTTCGAGCCCGGTGTGGTGCTGACTGCCGCGATGGTGGCGGCCTACCTGAAGAAGACCCTCGTGCCGGCCTGACCGCCGCACCGATCGCCGCACTCATCGCATCACCGACCCCCGACACGACCATGAACGCACCCGTGAAGAACGCGCTAGTCAGCGACACCATCGCCAAGAAGTTCGAGACCGAGAAGGCCACGCCCTACACCCGCTGGATCGCGGATGAGGGGCTGGACATCATCCCGTCCATCTACGTCGAGAACCTGCACACCGTTGAACTCAAGCCCTGGGCGCGCCGTGGCGGCAAGGGGGTCTACCTGAACCACGACGCCAGCCGCACCAGCAACGACTGCTACGTCTGCGAAATTCCGCCAGGCCAGGAACTGGCACCGCAGCGCCAGTTGTTCGAGGAAATGATCTACGTGCTGGACGGCCGGGGCAGCACCACCGTGACCAACGGTGCGGGCGCGAAGGTCAGCTTTGAATGGAAGGCGGGCGCCATCTTTGCCATTCCGCTGAACACCACCCACCAGCACTTCAACGGCAACGGCAGCGAAGCCGCGCGCTTCGTGGCGGTGACCAACGGCCCACCCATCATCAACGCTTTCGGCGACACCGATTTCGTCTTCAACACGGCCTACGATTTCAAGAATCGTTTTGCCGGCGAGAGCAATTACTTCGCCAACGGCGGTGAGCAAAAAGGCCTTCTGCTGGACACCAACTTCGTGGCCGACGCAGTGAACCTGCCGTTGATCAGCGCCAAGGAGCGCGGTGCTGGTGGCGGCCACATCCGTTTCAGCATGGCCAAGGGTTCAATGAACAGCCACATCAGCCAGTTCCCGACGGCCACCTACAAGAAGGCCCATGCCCACGGGCCGGGTGCGCACGTCATCATCATGAGCGGTTCGGGCTACAGCCTGATGGCGCCCGAGGGCGAAGAGCTGAACCGCTACGAGTGGCAGGAAGGCACGATGATCGTGCCGCCGAACATGTGGTTCCACCAGCACTTCAACACCGGCACCACGCCCGCGCGCTACCTGGCGTTCAAGGCCGAGGGCGTGTCCATCCGCAACGCGCAGGGCGTGCCCAAGGCCTGGATCAGCCGCCGCGTGGGTGGTGACCAGATTGACTATGCCGACGAGTCGCCGCAGGTGCGTGACACCTTCACGCAGGCCCTGGCGAAAGTGGGGCTGGCACCGCGCATGGCCGAAGCCTACGAGATGGAGTTGGCCGATCTGCCCGCCAAAGTGTCGCAAAAAGGCTGATTTGCGGGGCGCCACGAATTGACACCACAGCGCCCTCGGTTCACGCTGAGGGCGTTCCTTTCCGGGGACCAAAGTTCTTGTATACGGAACGATGAACCGGATTGGCAAGCAGCCGTCCCGAGCGGCTCGCCAGAATCGATCACAACAAACTTTGACGGAGACACCATCCCATGAAGAAGCTTCCCCTGGTTTTGGCCTTGAGCGCCGCCTCGATCTGCACGTTGACCCATGCACAGAGCGTGCAGATCTACGGCAAGTTCTACCCCTACGTCGAGCAAGAAAGCGCATCGGGGCAGACGGCTGTGGGCACGCCAGTTTCGACACTGGCCGCCACGCCGACGGGCGTCAAGGGCATTCCCACCGTCAAGGGCATGTCGGCCGGCAATTCCAATATCGGCCTGCGCGGCAAGGAAGACCTGGGCGGCGGCTTGAAAGCCGAGTTCCAGATCGAAGGCGTGGTGGCCGTGGATACCGGCAGCGCCGCCGGCTTTACCTGGAACCGCAACGGTTTCGTCGGCCTGCAAGGCGGCTTCGGCGAAATCCGCCTGGGCATCATGGACACGGTGTTCAAGGAATACGGCGACACCCTTGGCATCCTGGGCATCAGCAGCGGCACGCCGGTTTCGTCCAGCAACATCTTGCGCAAGACGGGCTTCGGCACCAGCAACGCCGGCCGCTTCCACGAGCGCCGCCCCAATTCCATTCGGTATGACTCGCCAACTTACGGCGGTGTTCAGGGCGCCCTGCAGGTCGCCACGCAGGAAAACCCCGGCTCGGTCGGCGCTGCCAAGACCTACTCGATGGGCCTGAAGTACGACGGTGGTCCGATCTATGCGGCCCTGGCCTACGAGATCCATGAAAACTTCTTCGGCGGCTCGTCCAGTGCGCCCTCGGCCCAGCGCAACAACGCGGCCGGCAGCACGGTCACGTCGCGCGACACCGCGATGCAGGCCACCGTCGAATGGCGCATCACCAAGGACCAGAAGATCGAGGTCGACGTGATCCGCAAGGACTACGACGAAGCCGCCACCGTCACCGGGCGTTTCAAGAACTACAAGAACACCGCCTACCTGGTCGGCTACGACGGCCGCTTCGGTGCCGTCCGCGTGATGGCCCACTACGTGAAGTCGGGGGCCGGAAGCTGCGTGCGTGTGGCGGCGGTTTGCGACACCATCGGCTTGGAAGGCAACCAGGTCACGGCGGGCATGTCCTACAACACCAGCCGCCGCACCTATGTGTACGCGGCCTACACCAAGATCAGCAACGGCGTGTCGGCGCGTTTCTCGGCCACCGACCTGGGCGGTGTGGCTAACCCCGGCGAGAGCTCGCGCCACCTGATTGCAGGCGTCGCGCACAGCTTCTAAACCGCGCTGGATGCCGCACAGCCGCTTCTTCGGGGGCGGCTGTGTTCCTTCTGGCGTTCGGTGTTGACGGAGCAAGACCATGACGACCCACCACCGCGATCCACCGCTGCGCCGCCAGTTGCTGTTGGCTGCAGCCGGTGCCTGCGTGTTGCCGTCGGCACCGGCGCTGGCGCAAGACAACGCCGCCCGCAACCGCGAGCTGTATCTGTACAAAGGTGCCGACCGCGAGGCGCGCCTGCTGGAAGGTGCCCGCAAGGAAGGCCAGCTCAGCGTCTACACGTCGCTGAACACCAAGGATTCGGGGCCGATCACTGAAGCCTTCGAGAAGAAGACCGGTGTCAAGGTGCTGCTGTGGCGCGCCAGTTCCGAGAAGGTGCTGCAGCGCGCGGTGACCGAGGCGCAAGCGGGCCGCCACGCCTGCGATGTGCTCGAGACCAACGGCCCCGAGATGGAGGCCATCGCGCGCGAGAAGTTGATGGCCGAGTTCTACAGCCCGCACTTCAAGGACCTGCCGCCGGCGGCGTTTCCCAAGCACCGTCTGTGGGTGGCCGACCGCTTCAATTTCTTCACGATTGGCTACAACACCAATCTGATCAAACCCGATGAAGTGCCCAACAGCTACGAAGACTTGCTGCTGCCGCGCTATGCGGGCCGGCTGGCCATCGAGGCGGGCGACACCGACTGGTTTGCCGCACTCGTCAAGCACATGGGCGAAGCCAAAGGCCTGGCCTATTTCCGCAAGCTGGCGGCCAACAAGCCGCAGGTGCGCACCGGCCACACGCTGCTGGGCGAACTGGTCAGCTCGGGCGAGGTGCCGATGACGGCCACCATCTACAACCACAGCATCGAGCGCCTGGCCGTCAAGGGCGCGCCGGTGAAATGGAAGGCGCTGAACCCCACGTTCGGCCGACCCAACGCCGTCGGCGTGGCGCTGCGGGCCCAGCACCCGCATGCCGCGCTGCTGTTTGCCGACTTCATTCTGTCGCCGCAGGGCCAGCAGTTGCTCAAGGCACGGAACCGCGTGCCGGCCAGTACGGCGGTGGACTCGAATCTCAACAAATTCCCTTACTTGATGATCGACCCGGCCATCACGCTGGACGAGTCCGACAAGTGGGAAAAACTCTGGTCTGAACTGTTCCTCAAGGGACAGAAAGTGCAGAAGGAAACCGAATGAACAAGCCCCTGAACAAGCCCATGAATCCGCAAATCAGCAAACGTCAATTCACCCGCCTCATCACTGGCGCCGCCGCTGCGCTGGCGCTGCCGCGTACCGTGCTTGCGCAAGCCAAGGTTGGCGCGCCCGAACTGGCCGCCTACACCGGTGCCGACCGCCAGCAGCGCCTGGTTGACGGTGCCAAGAAGGAAGGCCCGCTGGCCATCTACACGTCAGCACAGGGCGACGACATGGGCGCCGTCGTCGCCGGCTTCGAGAAGAAATACGGGTTGAAGACGACCACCTGGCGCGCCGGCAGCGAAAAGGTCTTGCAGCGCGCGGTGACCGAAGCGCGTGGCAACCGCCACACCGTCGACATCCTGGAAACCAACGGCCCCGAGATGGAGTCGATGAGCCGCGAGAAGATTCTGGTTGCGGTGAAGTCGCCTTACCTGAGCCAGCTGATCCCGCAGGCGCTGCGCCCCCACGGCTTGTGGGTGGGCACGCGGCTGAACGTCTTCGTGCAGGCCTACAACACCAAGCTGGTGAAGAAGGAAGAGTTGCCCAAGACATGGGAAGACCTGCTGCACCCGCGCTGGAAAGGTCGGCTGGGCATCGAAGCCGAAGACCAGGACTGGCTGGCCGGCGTCATTGCCGAGCTGGGCGAGGCCAAGGGCATCAAGCTGTTCAAGGACATGGTGGCGGTCAACGGCATTTCGGTGCGCAAGGGGCACACGCTGCTGGCGCAACTGGTCGTCTCGGGCGAGATTCCCTTGGCGCTGACGGTCTACAACTACAAGCCCGAACAGCTGAAAGCCAAGGGCGCGCCCATCGACTGGTTCACGCTGGGCACGCCCATCGCGCGGGCCAACGGCGTGGGGGTGGCCAAGGCCGCGCCCAACCCGCATTCCGCCGTGCTGTTCTACGACTACGAGATCAGCGAAGAGGGCCAGAGGATCTTGGCCTCGCGTGACTTCGTGGCCACCAGCACCAAGGTCGACAACCCCTTCAGCAAGACCGGCCTGCGCTTTGTCGACTCGGGAATGATGCTGGACTCGGAGGAGAAGTGGTCCAAGCTCTACGCCGAGCTTTTCGCTGGCCGGACGAACTGAGCACGGTCATGCTGCAAGCCCGCTGGATGATCTGCACGTGGCTGGCCGCCTGGGTCGGCGCAGCCGCTGCTCAAACCCCACTCGCCACTTACGAAGGCCCCGACCGCATGGCGCGCATGGCTGCAGCAGCCAAGAAGGAAGGCTCGCTGACGCTGTACACCACCATCGCCGAGAAAGACCTGCCGACGCTGATCAAGCCTTTCGAGGCCAAATACGGCATACCGGTGAAGGTCTGGCGCGCGGGCACCGACAAGATCTTGCAACGCACGCTGGCCGAATCGGCGGCCAAGCGCCACGAGGTCGATGTGGTGCATTTCGGCTCACCAGAAATGGAAGCGCTGTCGCGCGAAAAGGTGCTGCAGCCGGTGCTGTCGCCGACCTACAAAGACCTGCTGCCCGGCTCGGTGCCGGCCCACCACCAGTGGGCGGCGACGCTGCTGTCGGTGTGGGTGCAGGCCTACAACACGAATGTGGTGAAGAAGGCCGATCTGCCCAAGACCTACGCCGATCTGTTGAACCCGAAATGGAAGGGCAAGCTGGGGCTTGAGGCCAAGAACCAGGACTGGTTCCAGTCCATCGTCGAGGTGATGGGCGGCGGCGAAAAGGGCCTGAAATTCTTCAACGATCTGATGGCCATCAACGGCGTGTCGCCGCGCACCGGTCACACGCTGCTGACCAATCTGGTGGTCTCGGGCGAGGTGCCGCTGGCGCTGAGCGTCTACAACTACATGCCCGAGCAGGCCAAGAAGAAGGGCGCGCCCATCGATTGGTTCGCGCTGGAGCCGGCCATCGCACGCAGCAACGCGGTGGGCGTGGCGCTGAAGGCGCCGCACCCGGCGGCCGCGCTGCTCTTCCACGAATACATGCTGACCGACGCGCAGCAGTTGATGACCACCATCGACTACGTTCCGACCAACACCACGGTCACGTCGCCTCTGAAGGGCGTGAAGATCCTGATCACCGACCCCGTCAAGTCGCTGGACGAGGCCGACAAGTGGAGCAAGCTGTTCGACGAAACCGTCATCAAGAAAGCGGGGCGCTGATGTCGGCCCCCAAGCTCGCTGCGCTCGCGCCCCCCCGAGGGGGATCTCGGGCCGCTTGGGGCGGCCCGGCGCTGGCCCGAGTGCGGCCATGAGCGCGGTCCTGCCCCAAGTCGCCGAGCCACCCCGCGCCGCCTTCCGCGAGGTCTGGTTCATCACCATCGGCCACGCGCTGACGCACTGGTATCCGGCCACTTTCTACCTGCTGCTGCCCATCATCGGCAACGAACTGGGTCTGTCGTTCAGCCAGATCGGTTTGATCATGACCTGCCAGTACATCGCCGGCGCCGTGGCCAATGTGCCGGGTGGCGTGCTGGTGGACACCGTGGGTCGCAAGGGTCTGCTGATGGGCTTGTCCTTGTTCTGGGTGGGATTCCCCTACCTGCTGATGAGCTACACACACAGCTACCTCATGCTGCTGGGTTGCGTGGCCCTGGTGGGTGTGGGCAACAGCCTGTGGCACCCGACGGCCATCCCCACGCTGGCGCGGCGCTTCCCCGAACGCAAAGGCCTGGTGCTGTCGCTGCACGGCATGGGTGGCAACTTGGGTGACGCAGTGGCGCCGCTGGTGGTGGGCGCGCTGCTGGCGGTGCTGACGTGGCGCCAGGTGGTGGTGGTGAATGTCATCCCGGGGCTGGTGATGTCGCTGTTGCTGCTGGTGTTTCTGGGCACGTTGCGTTTGGGGAGCAAGAAGGGCACTTTGGCCCGCGCCGACGACGCACACGGCCAGACGCTGGCCGAATACGCGCAGGGCCTGCGCGCGCTGTTCCGCAACCGCAGCCTGGTGCTGCTGTCCACCAGCGGCGCTTTCCGCTCGATGACGCAGAACGCGCTGCTGACGTTCTTGCCGCTGTTCCTGGCGCGTGAACTGCATTACGCGCCGCTCTACGTGGGCGGCGCGATGTTCGCGTTGCAGATCGCCGGCCTGATTGCTTCGCCTGTGGCCGGGCACTTGTCCGACCGCATGGGCCGGCGCAGCGTGATGATGACCAGCATGGCCATGACCGCCGTGGTGCTGGTCTTCATGGCGCTGGCCGGCAAGAGCACGGCCTTCGTTTACTTCATCGCCGTGCTGGGATTTTTCCTGTACGCCATCCGCCCGGTGATCCAGGCCTGGCTGCTGGAAGTGACGCCCAAGAACATGGGCGGCAGCAGCATCGGCGTGCTCTTCGGTGCACAGTCGCTGGGTGCTGCGATCGCGCCTTTGCTGGGCGGCCTGATTGCCGACCGTTGGGGCCTGTCGGCCACCTTCTATTTCCTGGCCGGCACCATCGTCTGCGCCAACCTGTTCGTGTTGCTGATGCCGCACGAAACAGCACCCGAACAGCCCGCCGTCGCCAGCTGATCCACCGGTTTGGGGGTGTTCCCCAGGTAAGAACGTAGTTCCGTATAAAAGAAACAAGCGCTAAGATCGGACCATGGAACTCGCCCCTTCATCTGCCCCCGTTTCGGTCGCGGCTCCTGCCGCTGGTCCAGCAGTCCCTGCTGCCGAGAAAGAGACGCCTTCGGGCCGCCTGTCCTCGGTTACATCGGCCCTGCTGGTGCTGAAGGTGTTTTCTGCGGAAGAAGCCGAAATTGGCATCAGCAGCTTGGCCAAGCGGCTGGGGCTGGCCAAAAGCACGGTGCACCGCCTGGCGGTCACGCTGTCGGCCGAGGGCTTCCTGGAACAGAACCCCGAGAACGGCCGCTACCGACTGGGTTTGAGTTTGTTCACGCTGGGGGCGCTGGCGCGTCGGCGCATGGACGTGTCGAATGTGTCGCGCCCGCTGCTGGGCGTGCTGCGCGACAAGTACCAGGAAGCCACCACGCTGGCCATCTTGTCGCGAAGTTCCATCATGTATTTGCACAACCTGGAAAGTGGGCAGGCCATCGGCACACGCGCCCATATCGGCGACCTGAAGCCGGCTTTCTGCACCGCCGAAGGCCGCGTGCTGCTGGCCTTTGCGCCGCCGGCCGTGGTGGCCGAAGCGCTGGACGAAGAACGGGTGGCGCGCACCGCCAGGACGGTGACCGACCGCGCCGCGCTGATGGCCGCGCTGGACGAAGTGCGCTTGGCTGGCTACGCCATCGACGACGAAGAAAGCGAAGTCGGCATGCGCTGCCTGGCCGCGCCGGTGCGCGACATTTCGGGCAAGGTGGTGGCCGCTGTCGGCCTGGCCGGGCCGACGCAGCGCCTGACCAAGAAAGACCTGCGGGCGATGGCGCCCGACGTCGTGGCCACTGGCGAAGCCGTTTCGGTGCGCCTGGGTTACCGGCCGCGATGAGCGCTGCCGCCCACCGCATCCGCCTGGCCGGCGGTGACGTCGAATTCGCCTGTACCGAGGGCGACACGCTGTTGCGCGCCGCGCAGCGCGCGGGCCTGGGCTTCCCCTACGAATGCAATGTCGGCTCTTGCGGCAACTGCAAGTTCGAACTGGTGGAAGGCGACGTGACCGAAGCCTGGCCTCAGGCGCCGGGCTTGAGCGACAAAGACCGCCAGCGCAATCGCCACCTGGGTTGCCAGTCGCAGCCGCAGGCTGACTGCGTCGTCAAGCTGCGCACCATGGACCGTTACGTGCCGCCGCACCGCCCGCAACGCGCGCCGGCCGTGCTGCAGCAGGTGCACGCGCTGACCCACGACATCAGCGAATTCCGCTTTGCTATCGATGTGCCTTTTGCGTTCGAACCCGGCCAGTACGCACTGGCCTGGCTGCCCGGTGTTGAAGGCCCGCGCGCCTATTCGATGAGCAATGTGGTTGACCCAGCCGGTGCATCGGGCACTTGCGATTTCCAGGTGCGCTGTGTGCAGGGCGGCGTGGGCAGCGCCGCACTGTTCGCGCTGCAGCCCGGTGCGCGCATCGAGATCGACGGCCCTTACGGCATGGCCTGGCTGCGCCGCGATGCGCCGCGCGACATCCTGTGCCTGGCCGGCGGTTCGGGGCTGGCGCCGATGGTCAGCATCGCGCGTGGCGCGATGGCCGAGCCGCAAATGGCCGGCCGCCAACTGCACTTCATCTACGGCGGTCGCACAGCAGCCGACATCTGCGGGCAAGACTTGCTGCAGGCGCTGCCGGGCTACGGCACGCGGCTGCACTACAGCGCCTTCGTGTCGAACGCCGCCGACGACAGTGTGGCCTACCCGGTGGGCTTCGTGCACGAGGCCGCGCTGCAGTTGCACGGCGAACGCCTGCGCGACCTGGAGGTTTATTTCGCCGGCCCGCCAGCGATGGCCAACGCCGTGCAAGCGATGCTGCTGGCCGCCGGTGTGCCGCCGGAGCAGCAGCACTTCGACCAGTTTTATTGAATCCATTGAGCCTGAGACCGAGCGTGCGATGAGCGACCAACCCGTGGCCCACAGCCTGAACGACCACCGCTGGGGCGTGGCGATGGACGACCACGAACACGGCGAAGGCGCCGACCACGACCACGACGATTTCGGGTCGGGCCAGGATGGCAGCCCCGGCGGCGCTGAGCACGCGCTGTGGGTGCAGGACAACGTGATCCTGCACAGCGTGGGCATCGACATCGGTTCTTCCAGCACGCAGGTGGTGTTCAGCAAGATCCATCTGCAGCGCGTGGCTGACCAACTGTCCACCCGCTACATCGTTGTCGCCCGCGAACCGCTGTACCACGCGCCCTTGGCGCTGACGCCCTACCAAAGCGAGACGGCCATCGACGCGCAGGCGCTGGGCGCGATCATCGAAGCGGCCTACGCCGGCAGCGGGCTGAACCCCGACATGGTGGACGCCGGTGCCGTCATCCTCACGGGCGAAGCACTGCGCCGCGAGAACGGCCAGGCCATCGCCGCGATGCTTGCCGAACAGGGCGGCGAATTCGTCTGCGCCACAGCCGGCCACCACATGGAAAGCATGTTGGCGGTTTACGGTTCGGGCGCGGCGCGGCGGTCTTTCGACGACAGCAGCCGCATCCTGAACATCGACATCGGCGGCGGCACCACCAAGCTGGGCCTGGTTGAAAACGGCGAGCTGAAAGCCACCGCCGCCGTGCACACCGGCGGGCGCTTGCTGGTGGCCGAGCCGATCGCCGGCGAAGCCGGCTTGCTGACGATCACCCGGCTGGACCCACAAGGTCGCGCCCACGCACGCCGCGCCGGTTACGACTGGCAACTGGGCAGCGTGGTGCGCCGTGAGCAACTGGCTGAAGTGGCCGCCGGCATGGCCGACGTGCTGGTGCGCGTGCTGACCCAGCGCTACACCCAAGACGACCTGCGCGAGCTGTTGCTGACCGACCCACTGGATGACCTGAACGGCATCAGCGGCATGATGTTTTCGGGTGGCGTTGGTGAGTACATCTACGGCCGCGAGCCGCGTGATTTCGGCGACCTGGGCAAGCTGTTTGGCGAGGCCATCCGGGCCCACGTCGATGCCGGCGCGCTGCCCTGGCCGCTGCTGCCGGCCGGCGAGTGCATACGAGCCACGGTGCTGGGCGCCAGCGAATACAGCGTGCAGCTCAGCGGCAACACCACCTATGTCTCGTCGCCGGGCACGCTGCTGCCGCGCAAGAACCTGCAGGTGGTGCCGATCAAGCTGGCGCTGGACGGCGAGACCATCCATCCCATCGAGGTGACGCAGGCGCTGCGCCGCGCCTTCATCTCGCACGATCTGGTCGAGGGCGACAACGACGTGGCCATCTCGCTGCGCTGGGGCGGCGCGCCGGCCTTTCGGCGCATCAGCGCGCTGGCGCAGGGCCTGCTCGACGGCTTGCCGCAGACGCTGAAGCAGGACCGCAACCTCTACTTCGTGGTCGATGGCGACATCGCCCTGACGCTCGGCAATCTGATCCACGAAGACAGCCGTGTCAGCGGCGAAGTGCTGGTCATCGACGGCATCACGCTGCGGGGTTTCGACTTCATCGACCTGGGCCGCATCCGCATGCCGTCGTTGACGGTGCCGGTGACCATCAAGTCCTTGGTCTTCAGCGAAGACCCGCGTTCGCACGGCAAGTCCGACCCGGCCGAGTGGCACGCGCACGAAGACGGCGCGATGCACCAGCATGCCGCGCACAGTCACGGTCATGACCACGCGCACGACCACGGTCACGACCATGGCGCCCATCACCACGGGCATGGCCACGGCCACAGCCACACGGAAAAGCCATGACGCCTGAGCTGCTGGTGCACGGACAAGGCCTGCTCGCCGCGCTGGGGCTGGCGGCGCTGCTGGGCTTTCGCCACGGCTTCGATGCCGACCACATCGCCGTGGTCGATGGCATGACGCGCGCCCGCCAGCTGCACCGCTCCTACTGGACCGCGCGCCTGGTGGGCCTGCAGTTCGCCACTGGCCACAGTGCCACCATCTTGCTGGCGGCGCTGCTGTTCTTCGGCCAGGGCGCCGCGCTGCCGCAATGGCTGGACGGCCTGGGCATGGTCATCTCCACCGTGCTGTTGCTGGTCATCGCGGCCAGCAACTTCGCGCACGCGCTCAGCCCGTCGACCGACGGCGTGAAGCCGATGGGGCCGGTGGCCGCCTTGCTGTTTCGCCTGACCGGGCGCGAACTGCACCCGGCGCTGGTCGGCGTGGCATTTGCGATGTCGCTCGATTCTTTGGCGCAAGCCGCATTCTTTGCGGCGCGCGGTGGCGACATCAGCGGCATCGGCGCGGTGGCGCTGATGGCTGGCGTATTCGGCCTGGGCATGATGGTGGCCGATGCCACCAACGGCTTGTTGCTGAGCTGGTTCGCGCAGCGCAGCGACCGCCTGGCGCGCCACGCCAGCCGCTTCAGCAGCGGCTTCATTGCGGTCATCGCGTTGCTGACGGCTGGCGCCGGTTTGTTGCGTGAATCGCAGAGCGGTTTCGCGCAAGCCTGGGAACACGCTGGCGTGTGGGTGGGTGTGGGCCTGATGCTGACGACCTGCCTGGTCTACGGTCTGCGCCTGCTGCTGCAGCGCTCGCGCCGCAGCGCCACTGCGGCCACCAGCGCCACCACGGCCGGCTGAAGCCGCAGCGGGTGGCGATGGCTGCAGACCCGCCCGGCGACACAGGCGCCCTGCAAAAACCGCATTCGCCCTGGGAGTTGTTCACCACCTTCACGGTGATCACGCTGCAGGCTTTCGGCGGCGCGCTGGCCCACATCGAGCGCGCGGTGGTGCAGAAGAAGCGCTGGCTCACCGCTGAGGAATTTCTCGGCCTCTTCGCCATCAGCCAGGCCATGCCCGGGCCCACCGGCATCAGTTTTTGCGTGCTGCTGGGCGATCGCTATTTCGGGTTGCGCGGCGCGGCGGCGGCGCTGGCCGGTTTCATGTTGGTGCCCGCCGTCGTCGTGTTGGTGCTGGCTGCGGTGTTCCAGCATTTCCAGTACCTGCCGTGGCTGCAAGGCGCGCTGCACGGCATGGGCGCGGCCAGCGTCGGGCTGGTCACCGTGACGGCGGTTCGCATGTCGCGCGGCTTGCGCGGTGAACGCCTGGCCATGGTCGTGGCCGCGCTCACCTTCGTGGCCGTGGCCCTGCTGCAAGTGCCGGTCAGTTTGGTGATGTTGACGTTGGGTGTGGCCTCGGTGGTCTGGGCTTGGCACGTGATCGGGAAGTTGCCGCGATGAAGTGGCCGCGATGAGTGCGCAAGCCCTGCTGGCGCTGTTTGTGCACTTCCTGTCGCTGTCCGTTTTCGCTACCGGCGGCGGCATGGCGCTGGCGTCCGACATGCACCGCTACGTTGTCGATGAGCACGGCTATCTGACGCACACGCAGTTCGTCAATTCCATCGCGCTGGCCCAGGCTGCACCGGGGCCCAACATCCTTTTCGTCACCGTGATGGGCTGGCAGATGGCCGGACTGTCGGGCGCGCTGGCGACCACGCTCGGCCTGTCGCTGCCGGCGCTGGTGTTTCCGGTGCTGATTTCGCGGGCCAGCCGCATGGCGCAGTTCAACCGGTTGATCATGGCCTTGCAGCGCGGCCTGGGGCCGCTCGCGCTGGGCTTGATGGGTGCCACCAGCTACCTGCTGGTGCGCCAGGCCCCGGGGCCGTGGCTGGGCTTGAGCTTCATCGCGGTGTCGGTGGTGGTGCTGAGCTTCACCCGCGTGCCGCCGGTGGCCGTGATCGCGGTTTCGGGCGTTCTGGGTGCGCTGCTGACATGGTGAAAGTGCTGGTCGGGTCGTCGCCGATTCAGGGGAAGCCTGAGCACCCGCTCAGGCCCCGCCCGGTGGAGTTGACTGGCGCTCCTGCCTAAAGTCAGGGCCTTCCCCGCCGCACAGAAAGCACAGCCCTGACATGGACACGACCGCCTTTCAAACCTTCCTGACAACCACGGCCGTGGACATCGGCCTGAAGATCGCTGCCGCCATCGCCTTTTGGGTCATTGGTCGCTGGATCATTGGCCGCGTGATCTCGGTGATGCAGGCGGTGATGAACCGCAACCAGATCGACCCGACGCTGACCAAGTACCTCGGGTCCATCGTCAACGTGGCGCTGAACATCGCTCTGGTGCTGGGCATCCTGGGCTACTTCGGCATCCAGACCACCAGCTTCGCGGCCATGCTGGCCGGCGCGGGCGTGGCCATCGGCGCGGCCTGGAGCGGCATGCTGGGCAACTTCGCGGCCGGCGCCTTCATGCTCATCCTGCGGCCCTTCAAGGTGGGTGATTTCGTCAGCGTGGGCGGTGTGGTCGGCACGGTGAAAGAACTGGGCCTGTTCGGCACGACCTTGCTGACGCCGGACAACGTGTACACGCTGGTCGGCAACGGCAAGATCTTCGCCGACACGGTGCAGAACTTCTCGGCGATGCCGGTGCGCCGCGTTGAACGCACCGCGCAACTGGCCGGTGGTGTGGACGCGCTGGACGCCATCGCGCGCTTGAAGGCAGCCGTCGCGGCCATTCCGAACGTCAGCACCGCGTTGCCGCCTGAAGTGAACGTCATCGACATCAACCTCGTCGGCCCGGTCATCGCCGTGCGGCCTTACACCCACACCGACCACTACTGGCAGGTGTACTTCGACACCAACGAAACCATCCTGCGCGTGGCCCGTGAAGCCGGCTGGCCAGCGCCCACGCCGGGCCAGGTGGTGCGCGTGCTGCAGGGCTAGGAAGCTGAATCGGCAGCTGCCGTGACCGACGCTGTCGAACGTGGCCGCCAGTGCCCGCAGGGCATGATGTCGCGACAGAGGACTTTGAGCAGGGTCAGTCCACGTCCGCGCCTGCGTCCGCGTCTGCGTCTGTGCCCATGGCCTCGAAGCGCGGTTGCCAGCGGCCGTCGATCAGCACGTTCTCGAAGAACATCGCGTGGGGCCGCACCCACAGGCCGCTGACCTTGTACAGAGGCCGGTAGACCACCAGCGGCTCCAGCGTTTCACTGTGTCGCGCGGCACCGACGACTTCGTATTCACCGCCCTTGTAGTGGCGGTAGCGGCCGGTGGGCGTAGCCGGCAGCGGGGGCAGATCGGACATGGTGGCATCCCGGTGAAGTGATGCCCGGACGATAAGCCCGGTGCCGCCGACCAGCGATCAGGCGCCGGCGTGGGCGGCGAAATGGTCGGTGGCGGCGATGAGTTCGCGCGCGATGGCCGGGTGGCTGGACGCATGGCCTGCCGCCGCCACGCCGCGCCACTGCGCGCGCGGCCACGCGCGGTGCAGACTCTGCGCGGTGGCGGCGGGTGTGACCGAATCGCGGCTGCCTTGGACGATGATGCCCGGTACGTCGCGCAGGCGCCCGGCGCCGGCCAGCAAGGCGCCTTCGGCCAGGAAGTAGCCGTGGCTGGCGTGGTGCACGCCCAGCGTGGCCATGCGCCGTGCCTGCGCGATTTCGCAGGGCGGCGTGGGCGGTTGCGGGCGCGTGGTTTCCGCGTCCATCAGGTCTTGTTCCCAGCGCCACCAGGCTTGCGCTGCCGTGTCGCTGGCGGCTGCATCGCTGCCGTGCAAACGCGCTTGTGCCGCCGTCAGCAGGTCGTCGCCAGCCGCAGCGCCCACGCCCTCACGAAGCCGCTGCCACGCAGCCGGGTGGCGCAGCGCGGCGCCTTGTTCACCGTACAGCCAGCGCCGCTCGCAGGCCCGCCCCGTGAACACGCCACGCAGCACCAGCGCGCGCGTGCGCTGCACGTGTTGCTGTGCATACGCCAACGCCAAAGTCGCGCCCCAACTGCCGCCGAACAGCAACCAGTTCTGGATGCCCAGGTGCACGCGCAGCGCTTCCATGTCGGCCACCAAGTGCGCCGTGGTGTTGGTGTGCAGCGGCTCTCGCGCGCGCGAAAGGCCGGCGCCTCGCTGGTCGAAGCAGACGATGCGGTAAGCCTGCGGATCGAACCAGCGGCGGTCGGCCGGCGTGCAGCCCGCGCCGGGCCCGCCGTGCACAAACAGCGCTGGCTGGCCGGCCGGGTTGCCGCTGACATCCCAGTGGATGGCGTGGCCGTCGCCCACATCCAGCCAGCCGCTGCCGTGGCACTGGATGGGCGGGTAGAGCACCTGCCAGGCGTGTGCGGTATCGCTGTCCAGCATGGTGGTCGCGGGGTTGCCCAGTCGTGGGTTTGAGCGCCGTCAGCGCAGCGCCTGCAGCCCGCTGCGCCCCAGCGCCGAGGACTGCGGAAAGACCAAGCTCTTGATGACCACCGGCACCGCGCCCGAGGTGTCCAGCAGCGCGCCGATGTCGATGTAGTCGAAGGCCTGCAGCACGATGCCGTCGATGGACACCAGCGGCTGCGCGATCTTCATTTCGCTGTGCAGGTGGATGCCGACCAGGCCGCCGATGTCGCCGTCGCCGACCAGCACGAAAGGCGCTGTGGCGCTGTGGTCGGCGATGGCTTGCAGGCCGGCCGCCACACCGCGGCAAAACGCATCCAGCCGGCTGTAGCTGGCGCTGCCGGCCCAGTAGTAGCACAGCGCCACCGCCTGCTCGCCGCCGTGCAGGTCCATCGCCCGCAGCGCGGCGCGCACGGCGTCGGCGACGGCAGCCGCATCGACGACGTCGTCGCCCAGCGGCAGGTCGGGCGTGATGACCGGCAGGTTGCGCAGCGGTAGCGCACTTTGCGGTTGGACGAAGATGGTCGCGCCGCTGACCTGGATGGTGTATTGCGACGCGCCGACCACCGTGGCGCGTATGCCCTGGTCGGGTTCGGCGATGCGCGGCCCCCAGGCCTGCACGCGCTGCAAGATGGCGCGGGCCAGCGCCGGCCCCAGGTCGCCGTAGTCCTGCGCTTCGCGGCCGTAGACGTACTCGGACACACCGCCCGAGAACATCACCACATCGGGCTGCAACGCCACGGCCAGCGGCTCCAGCCGCAACAGTGCTGCAGTGCCGGCGCTGAGCGTCGGGCCCTGCAGGGCTTCGAACAAACGCTGGGCCATGCGGTCCACCAGTAGCGCGATGCCGCCCGCAGCCGGCACGTCGCCCACCGTCAGAACCAGGCCCACTTCTGCGGCCAACCGCTGCCCGGCTTCCTCGACACGCAGCACGCGGCCTTGCACGTCGAAGCTGACGATGCGCGCGCCGATGTCGATGGCGGTCTGCGCCACCACCGCGCCGCCGGCACAGACGGCGATCTTGCTGGTGCCGCCGCCGATGTCGATGTTCATCACCCGCGCGTTGTCGCGGATGCTGCGCGCCGCCGCGCCCGAGCCCATCGCGGCCAGCGCGGTTTCCAGCGCGTCGCCGGCGCTCACCGCGACGAACTTGCCGGCCTGCGCCGCGAAGACATCGGCGATGGCTCGCGCGTTGCTGCGCCGCACCGCCACGCCGGTGAGGATCAGCGCGCCGCTGTCGATGGTGTCGGGCGTGACGCCGGCCAGCGCGTACTGCGCATCGACGAAGGCGCGCAGCGCCACGGCGTCAATCGTTACATCGTCATCTGCTGACTTCGCGTACGGCGTCAGCAGCACTTCACTTTCGTGCAGCACCAGCCGTTCGGCGACGATGTAGCGGTTGTCCAAACGTTCCAGCCGCAGCCGCGAGAACACCAGGTGCGAGGTGGACGATCCGATGTCCACGCCCACGCTGACGAGCACGATTTCGTCTTCGAATTCCAGGCTGCGGCGGACGTTGCTGAAGAAGACCCGGCCGCCCGGGACTTCGCTTTCAGGTGCGTTCAAGCCGCTCAGCCGGCAGCGCCCACCGGTCCGTCGCTGCTCTTCTTCGCCTCGACGCCTTCGGGCTTGACGTACCAGGCCGGGTCCATGCGCGACGCGATGCCGTGGGCCTTCAGGTCGGCTTCGTATTCCTGGCGCAGGTGCGGGTCTTCCATCCAGTAGGGAATCGAGGTGCCGCCCTCGGTCACGTCCATGGCGGTGTAGTCGGTATGCTTGGCGCCGGGGGCGCCGGGGTCGCGGCCGGGGTTGTGCGGGCCGAACCAGGCGGTCAGGCGCAAGGGCTCGGGGCCTTCGCTGAAATGCTGGTGGTACCAGCGCGCGCCGCCCGGTGCAGCGCTGACGATGCCCACCGGTTCGTAGTCCACGCGGCGCACCTGGTCGGCCTTGCCGTCTTTCCACGGCGTTTCGCCGGTCTTCTCGGGCCATGTGTAGGTGTAGCCCTTGCCCTTGACGCAGATCAGGATCGCCGCTGAGGTGTGTGCGTGGGCCTTCGAATACCGACCTTGTTCATGCTGGCCAATCCAGTAATAGAACTGGTTGTTGGTCATGAACGGTTCCACGCGGCGCCAGCCCGGGCTGCGCCTGTTGTCCAGCGGCAAGTCGCAATTCACGATGTCGGGGATGAAGTTGGTGCGGCGCATTGCCAGACCGCGCACCGGGTCGGGCTCGATGTCGTCCTTGGCTTTGAAGAAGTCGTCGGCACCGT
>JBBQAI010000133.1:0-11253 GCA_038316205.1 Burkholderiales bacterium | reverse complement strand
GTGGCCGGGTATCACAAGGACGAGAAGGCCACGAACGACAGCATGGTCGAGTGGTTCTTCTCGGTCGGTGACCTCGCACGTAAGGACCGTTACGGGCGGTTCTTCATCGAGGGCCGCAAACGAGACATGGTGATTTCGGGCGGCGTGAACATTTACCCGGCCGAGATCGAAGCGGTGCTGCTAGGCATGCCCGGCGTGGTCGATTGCGCGGTCTTCGGCATCCCCGACGCCGAATTCGGCGAGTCGCTGCTGGCTGCCGTGCAGCCCGAGCCTGGCGCGGTGGTGAATGCCGAGACCGTGCGCGCCTACCTGAAGCCGCGCCTGGCCGACTACAAGTTGCCGCGCCAGGTGACGCTGCACGAACAACTGCCGCGCGAAGACACCGGCAAAGTCTTCAAACGCAAGCTGCGTGAGCCGTATTGGGCGGGGCAGCAGCGGCGCATTTGAGGCGCGCCGGACGGTCGCCGTGTCGGTTCACGGTGCCTTCAGCACGGCGGCCAAGCCGTCCAGGTAAATGGGGAAATCCTGCAGGTCGTTGTGCGCCGCTTGCGGCACCTGCAGCAACTTCGCGCGGGGCAGCACGGCCTGCAGGCGAAGGCTGTTGGCGGGCGGTATCAAGGTGTCGCGTTCGCCGTGCACAAGCAGCACCGCGCCGCGGATGCGCGGCAGCGCTTCGTCGGTGCGCAGGGGGTAGCGCAACACGGCCGATGGCACCCAGGGGTAGTGGGTGTGCGCCAAGTCCAGCATGCTGAAGTAGGGCGACACCAGCGCCGTCAACTCGGGCTGCACGTCGGCCGCCAGCAGAGCAGCCAGGCCGCTGCCCAGTGAACGGCCGTAGACCACCCGACGCTTGCCGGCGTACTGCGGCGCGATGCGATCCCAGGCCGCACGCACATCGGCCTGCAACTGCGCCTGGCTTTCGATGCGGCCGCTGCTCTTGCCGTAGCCGCGGTAGTCCAGCATGAACAGGTCGAGGTTCAGCCGGCGGTAGTAATCGACGTTGACGAACCAGTTGTCCAGGCTGCCCCCGTTGCCGTGCAGGAAAAAGACCACGCCGTCGGGGTGGGGCAGGCGCAGGTGCAGCGCATTCAGCCGCGCACCGGGCACGTCCAGGTCGACCTCGTGCACATCGGCGGCTTGCCCGAAGCGGTGGCCGGCCGGCAGTGTCTGCGGTTGGAAGAGCAGACGCTCTTGACCCCAGGCCAGTGCCACGATCAACACCGCGTAAATTCCCAAGGCCAGCAGGGGCAAGCCGATGAACACCACGCGCATGACTTTGGAGCCGGGCTTGCGCGGCGCGGCGTTCAGAGTGGTGGACATGGCCACTTTCTACGGTGTTGCGCCGAGGCTGGATGCAAGCGTAGCGGGCCGTGGGCTAGACCCAGCCCATCACACCGGCCAGCGCCCCGGCCGCAATCGGCCACAACGCGCTGAGCCGCGTGCGCAGCATCAGCAGCAGCGTGAAGGCCACCAGCACGCTGGCGTTGACCCAATGCGCGCGCGTGGGTTGCAGCAGGATCCAGCTGGTGGACACCAGCAAGCCGATGGTCAATGGCGCCAAGCCGGTGGTGAAGGCGCGCAGTCCGCGCGATTCGCGGTTCTTGTCGCCCCAGCGGGTGACGTTCAATGCCAGCGTGGTGGACGGCAGCAGCGTGCCGGCCATCGTGGCCAGCACACCGGCCAGGCCGCCCACGTTGTAGCCGATGACCGCCACGAACAGCACATTCGGCCCGGGCGCAGCCTGGGCCAGCGCGACCGATGCGGTGAACTGCGCGTCACTCAGCCAGTTTTGTTCTCGCACGACGAAGCGCTGCATGTCGGGCACGGTGGTGATCGCGCCGCCTACGGCCAGCAGCGACAGCAGCATGAAGTGGGTGAAGAGCGACAGCCAGTCCGCCGCGCCCAGGGCGTGGGTGCCGATCAGCACGCCCATCATGGTTTCATCCGCCACCACGCGGCCGTGATGGCTGCCGCGCCCAGTCCCAGCAGCACGCCCACCAGCGGCCAGCGCAGCAGGCCGATGGCCACCGCCGTCAGCGTCACGAGGACCGCGCAGCCCATCAGCCCCAGCGCGTTTTTCTTCATCCCGCCGAGCAGTCGCAGGGCCGTGGACAGCACCAGCCCGGCTGCCGCCACACCCATGCCGCGCAGGGCGTCAGTGACCATCGGTTGGTCGCGCAGTTGTTGCGCCAGCACGGCCAGGGTCAGCACCAACACCAGCGGCGCCAGCAGCACGCCGGCCATGGCGGCGAAGCCACCGCGCCAGCCGAAATGACGGTCGCCCAACACCAGGGCCATGTTGACGATGTTGGGCCCAGGCAGGATCTGCGACATCGACAGCAGTTCCAGGAATTGCTCGTGGTTCAGCCAGCGTTCCTGGTCGACCAGCGCGCGCTGGGCCACCGGCAGCACACCGCCAAAGCCCTGCAGCGCCAGCCGCGTGAATACGCGGAACAGCTCGCCCGGAGACTGCGGCGCGCGCGGAGCCCGCTCGTCCAGTTCGCTCAAACCCGTCTCACCCGCGCAGCACTTTCAGCGCATCGGGGTTGAGCAGGTTGGTCGGTTCTTTGTTGATGAAGTTGATGACGTTCTTGAAGGCCGCGCCGAAGTACAGCTCGTAGCTGTCCTGCTCGACATAACCGATGTGCGGCGTGCAGACGGCGTTTTCCAGGCGCAGCAGCGGGTGGCCTTGCAGGATGGGTTCGCTCTCGAAGACGTCGATTGCGGCCAGGCCGGGCCGGCCCCGGTTCAGCGCAGCCACCAGGGCGTTGTCTTCGATGAGTTCGGCGCGCGAGGTGTTGACGATCAACGCGGTGGGCTTCATGCGCGACAGCGCATCCAGCCGCACGATGCCGCGCGTGGCGTCGGACAGCCGCAGGTGCAGCGACAAGACATCGCAGTTTTCAAAAAAGCTCTCGCAGTCGGCGGCGGCCTCGTGGCCGTCGGCCACCGCGCGCCCGCGTGAAGCCTCGCTGCCCCAGACCATCACCTGCATGCCAAAGGCGCGGCCGTATCCAGCCACCATTTGGCCGATCTTGCCGTAGCCCCAGATACCCAGCGTCTTGCCGCGCAGCACCATGCCCAGGCCGAAGTTGGTCGGCATCGAAGCCGACTTCAGTCCGCTTTGTTGCCAGGCGCCGTGCTTGAGGTTGCCGATGTACTGTGGCAGTCGGCGCATGCTGGCCATGATCAGTGCCCACGTCAGTTCAGCCGGTGCGACCGGCGAACCCGTGCCCTCGGCCACCGCAATGCCCAGCCGCGTGCAGGCTTCGACATCGATGTGTGACCCCACCTTGCCGGTCTGCGAAATCAGCTTCAGCTTGGGCAGCTTTTCCAGCAGGGCCTTGGGGAACTGCGTGCGTTCACGGATCAGCACCAGCACATCGGCGTCGCGCAGCCGCACGCTGAGCTGGCCGATGCCCTTCACAGTGTTGGTGAAAACCTTGGCGTTCAAGGGTTCCAGCAGGGCCGCGCATTGGAGCTTGCGCACGGCGTCCTGGTAGTCGTCGAGGATGATGATGTTCACGTTGCTTCGCTGGGTGCTGGCCACATTTTGCCCTGTGTGCAGCGGTCTTCATCTGCCGCGCTGCATGTAACGCCTTGCGGCGCTAGCATCGCGGCCTGCTGTGCACACCGCATGGCGCCACAGGCCCCGAGGAGACACCATGAGCCTTTCCATGCACAACACCAGCGTGCCCGTGTTTGTCCGCATGTTCAGCAATGTGCTGAGCTGGCTGGACAAGGCGCAAGCCCACGCGGACGCCCGTAAGTTCGACTCTGCCAACTACCTGGGCATGCGCCTGGCGCCAGACATGCTGCCCTTCACCAAGCAGATCCAGATCGCCACCGACATGGCCAAGGGCTGCGTGGCCCGGCTGTCGGGTACCGAAGCGCCGAAGTGGGACGACAACGAAGCCACGCTGGAAGCGCTGCGCGAGCGTGTCCGGAAGGCCCTGGACTACGTGCATTCGATCCCGGCCGTGCAGATCGACGGCAGCGAGCAGCGCGAGATCGTGCTGCCCACCCGTGTCGGCGACCCGCTGCGTTTCACCGGCGAGACCTACCTGAAGCACTACGTGCTGCCGAATGTGTACTTCCACACCACCACTGCCTACGCGCTGCTGCGGCACGCAGGCGTGGAACTCGGCAAGCGCGACTACCTCGGCGCAGCCTGAGTCTTGTGGCCGGCGCGGCCGGTGGCCGTGCCGGCCACTCGCACGGCGGCCGGCTGGTTTTTGACGGCAGTGCGGACCCGTACCGTGTTGCCGGCCGGCCGGTGGGCGGCGGTCACGGTTGCCTTGGCTTTTGCCCTGCCTCTGACAGTTTTACTGGCAGTTGCTGTCAGCGCAGGCAGCATCACCGTGATGGCCTGCCCGGCCTTGAAATGACCCTGGGCTGAGACCCCGTTCCATTGCGCCACCTGCGCCGCGCTGACGCGGTACTGGCGTGCCACCGCTGCCACCGTGCTGCCCTGGCGGCCGGCCTTGAAACTGACCTTGCGCAGCGGCCGTGCCTCTTGGGCGAAGGTGAGGGTGGCGTTGTCGGCGATGTGTTCGGTCACGTCCAACTGGCTGTGCGAGGCGCGCGGCACGAGCAGCGTGGATCCGACCTTCACCAGCATGCGCGGCGGGATCAGATTCACCTCGCGCAGCAGCGCCTCGTTCGTGCCGGTGAGTTGCGCAGCCTCTGAGGGCTTCAGCGTCTTCGGCGCCACCCAGGCCGTCCAGCTGGCCATCGCGCCATGGTGGTTGGCCATCTGCCGCAGGAATCGGTTGGCGTTGTCGTAGGGCAGCAGCACGCGCGGCGTGCCGGCGGCCAGGATCACTGGCTTGTTCATCTGCGGGTTGAGCTGCTGGAATTCATCCAGGCTCAGGCCAGAAAGCTTTGCAGCCAGCGCCACGTCGATGTCGCGCTCGATGGCCACGCTAAGGAAGAAGGGGTGGTTGTCGAAAGCCGGCAGGCTGAGGCCGAAGTTCTGCGGCTTCAGCACGATGTTCTTCACCGCTTGCAGCTTGGGCACGTATTCGCGCGTTTCGGTCGGCATGCGCAGGTTTTCGTAGTCCAGCGGCAGGCCGGCCTTTCGGTTGCGCTCCTGCGCCTTGGTCACATTGCCCTGGCCCCAGTTGTAGGCGGCCAGTGCCAGGTGCCAGTCGTTGAACATGCCGTGCAGGCGCTGCAGGTAGTCCAGCGCGGCGCGGGTGCTGGCCAGCACGTCACGGCGGTCGTCGCGAAAAACGTTCTGGCGCAGTTCGAAGTCTTTGCCGGTGGCCGGCATGAACTGCCACATGCCCGAGGCCCGTGCGTGCGACATCGCCTGCGGGTTGAAGGCACTTTCGATAAACGGGAGCAACGCCAGTTCGGCCGGCATGCCCCGGCGGTCGATCTCTTCCATCACATGAAACAGATAGCGGCCGCCACGCTCGGTCATGCGCTGCACATAGGCCGGGTCGCGGGCATACCACTGCTCCCACTTGCGCACGATGTCGTTGTCCAGGTCGGGCATGGCGAAGCCGGTGCGCACGCGCAGCCACAGGTCGCCGCGCTCGGCGTCCTGCACCGGATCGAGGCGGCTGCGGGCCACGAAAGGTGCGTTCGGGCCGGCATCCAGCGGGCTATCAACGGTGGGCGTTGGGGCGGGGCTGACCTCGGGGTCCAGCAAGGGCATGCTCGGTGCGCGGGCGGACTCGGCGGGCGTGATCGTTGCCATATCGGCAGTGGCGCAGCCACTGACTGCGCTGAATGTGATCAGCGCCGTGCAAGTGGCTGCCAGGGCGGCGGCCCGGCGCAGGGCCGCTTGTAGCGTTTGCGGGTACTGCAGGCGGTGCAATGGGATGGTCATCTGTAGTTGTTCTTCCAGGTGCGCAGCGCGGCCAGCACGCTCACGCTGTCGTTGGCCGCAGCGCCCTGGGCGCGCGCCGCAGCGACGACCTCGGGCACGCCGCAGCGCAAAAAGGGGTTGATCTGCAACTCAAGGCCTATCGCCGAGGGCAGGGTGGGAATGCCGGCGGCGCGCAGCGCCAGGCAACGTGTGTTGTAGGCCACGAGGTCGGCGTTGCCCGGCTCGACGGCCAGCGCAAAGCGCAGATTGGACAAGGTGTACTCGTGGGTGCAGCAGACCCGTGTGGCGGCCGGCAGCGCCGCGAACTTGGCCAGTGACGCGCTCATCTGCGCCGGCGTGCCTTCGAACAAACGGCCGCAGCCGCCCGAAAACAGCGTATCGCCGCAGAACAGCAGGGGCGCGATTTCAGCATCGGTTTGCGCGTAGGCGATGTGGCCCGCGGTGTGGCCGGGCACGTCCAGGACGCGGAAGTGCAAACCCAACACTTCAAGCTGCTGGCCTTCGCTCAACGCCACAAAAGGCGTGGGTATTTTTTCGTGCGCCGGACCGTAGACCGGGCCTCGCAGGCGGCTGCGCAAGGCATCGACGCCACCGACGTGATCGGCGTGGTGGTGCGTCACTAGAATGCCCTCGAGCGCAAGACCCAGACGATCGAGCGCCGCATGCACCGGTGCTGCATCACCCGGGTCCACCACGACGGCGTTCACCCCATCGTGCAGCATCCAGATGTAGTTGTCGGAGAAGGCGGGCAGCGCAGCGAGATTCATGACGAGAGACGAATCGATACTTGAGTTGGGGTCCTGGCTGCACACCGCGCCGGGTCGCTCCATGTTGGCCTGGGAACAGGACCGATTGGACCATGCCGTCACCGACGCCTTCGGCTTCCACGCGCTGCAACTGGGTTTGCCCGAAATGGACGGCCTGAGGGCCAACCGCATGCCCCACCGCTGGGTGGCCAGCGACACGCTGATCGTGCCCGAAGCCATGCCCTTGCCCGCGCTGGACCCCAGCCTGACGACGCAGATGGGGCATGACCCTGTCGCGTTGCATTGTGAGTTCGACGCACTGCCCTTCCCGAATGCCAGCATCGACCTGGTGATCTTGCCGCACGCGCTGGAACTGGCGCGAGACCCGCACCACACGCTGCGCGAGGTCGAACGCGTGCTGGTTCCCGAGGGCCGCGTGGTGATCACCGGCTTCAACCCGGCCAGCCTGTGGGGCCTGCGCCAGCGCGCCGGCCATCTGCGGCGCGGCATGGGCTTCGGCCGCGAGCAGCCGCTGTACCTGCCCAGCGGTGGCGAACTTCTCGGCTACTGGCGTTTGCGGGATTGGCTGCGCCTGCTGGGCTTCGAGGTCGAGGCCGGCCGCTTCGGCTGCTGGCGACCACCGCTGCACACCGAAGGCTGGCTGCAGCGTTTTGAATGGATGGACCGCGTCGGCGACCGCTGGTGGCCGGTGCTGGGTGCGGTCTACTTCGTGGTGGCCGTGAAGCGCGTGCGCGGCATGCGCCTGGTGGGCCTGGTGCGCAACGAGAAACGCAAGACCCACGCTGCCCCGTCGGTGGTGGCCAACCGCAGCGGTGAAAACGCGCGGGCGCACCGTCCCCGTGAATTGATGGACCTGGAAATTTGAGAGCCGATTTGATGACTGAAGTGATGACTGACGTGACGACTGCAACGCTGAGCGAAGTGGTGATCTACGCCGACGGCGCCTGCAAAGGCAACCCCGGCCCTGGGGGTTGGGGTGCTTGGCTGAAAAGTGGCGAACACGAGAAAGAGTTGTTCGGCGGCGACAAGCTGACCACCAACAACAAGATGGAATTGACGGCCGTGATCCAGGCCCTGGCCGCGCTGAACCAGCGCAGCCAGGTGACGGTCTACACCGATAGCGCCTACGTCAAAGACGGCATCACCAAGTGGATCCACGGCTGGAAGCTGCGCGGCTGGACCACGGCCGACAAGAAGCCGGTGAAGAACATCGAACTCTGGCAAAAATTGGATACGCTGAATGCCGCGCATCAAGTGACC
The DNA here is from genome assembly GCA_038316205.1 of Burkholderiales bacterium. Taxonomy (GTDB): domain Bacteria; phylum Pseudomonadota; class Gammaproteobacteria; order Burkholderiales; family Burkholderiaceae_C; genus Rubrivivax. The sequence continues at coordinate 3,387 of JBBQAI010000133.1, read as the reverse complement.
TGGCGCTGGGTCAAAGGTCATTCGGGCGACCCCGGTAACGAAAGGGCCGACCAACTGGCCAACCGCGGCGTGGACTCGGTCTTGCGCTGAAATGCCGCTGAAACGGGAGCAAACCAATGGGACTTGAAGCCACATGCTGGTGCACCGTGGGCACCGAAGCTGCGCAGGCCAAGGCGTTGCTGGAGACCGGTGGCGTGATCCTGCGGGGCGCGATCCGCCGTCGCTTCGAAACGGCGCAGCTCCAAGACCTCCGCATTGAGGGCCGCCGCCTGTGTTTCAGCGTGGCCGACGAGGCCGTGGCGTTGGAATTGGGGGCTGAAGTGGCCGAGCGCTGGCTGGACAAGCTGACCACGCCGCTGCCTTCGCTGCGGTCCAAGCTGGGCGTCAGCGCCACCACCCCGGCCTATGTGTGCGGTGCGTTGAACGACCCAGTGCTGGCTGATGCCTTGGTCGACGCCACCACCGCCAGCAGCGACGCGGCGGCCGTTTTGATTGCCGTCGCGCGGTCACAAACCGAATTGGCAGCTGCCCTGAAGGTGCACGCCGGCATGCCGGCGCGCGCGGTGTGGGTAGTCCACCCCAAAGGCAAGGGCGCCAGCTTGACCGACGCCCAGGTGCGCGGCACCTTGCGGGCGGCAGGCTATGTGGACAACAAGACCTCGGCCGTCTCGGCTTCTTTGACCGCGACGCGCTACACCCGCTGAAGCCCCGATGAACACTTCACCTGGGCCGCGGCCCCGGTGAAGTTTCAGGTTGAGGCGGCTTCCTTGGCCTTCAGCAGGTCCTTGGCCTTGCCCAACAGCGGCCAGACCAACATGATGATGGCAAGCCCGGCAATGCCGCCGACCAGACCGTTGCTCCAGAAGATGCTCAAGCTGCCCTGGCTGAGCAACATCGACTGGCGGAAGCTGCTCTCGGCCATGTCGCCCAGCACCAGGGCCAGCACCAGCGGGGCCATCGGGTATTTCAACTTCTTGAACAAATACCCCAGCACACCGAAGACCAACATCAGCCAGACGTCGAACATCGAGTTGTGCACGGTGTAGGCGCCGATGGCGCAGATCACGATGATCACCGGCGCGATGATCGAGAACGGGATGCGCAGGATCGCGGCCCACCAGGGCACCGTCGTCAGCACCACGATCAAGCCCACGACGTTGCCGATGTACATGCTGGCAATCAGGCCCCAGACGAAGTCCTTCTGCTCGATGAAGAGCATCGGGCCCGGTTGCAGACCCCAGATCAGCAGGCCACCCAGCAGCACGGCGGCAGTGGGTGAACCGGGAATGCCCAGCGTCAGCATCGGCAGCAGCGCCGAGGTGCCGGCCGCGTGGGCAGCGGTCTCGGGCGCGATCACGCCTTCGATGCGGCCCTTGCCGAAGCTGTCCGGGTCTTTCGACATCCGTCGGGCCATGCCGTAGCTCATGAAGCTGGCCGGCGTGGCACCGCCAGGGGTGATGCCCATCCAGCAGCCCACAGCCACGCTGCGCAGGAAGAGCTGCCAGTGCTTCAGCATCTCGCCCCAGGTCTGCCAAACCACCTTGAAGTTGATCTTGGCGCTTTTGCCCTTGAAGGCCAGACCCTCTTCCATCGTCAGCAGAATCTCGCCGATGCCGAACAGACCGATGACCGCGATCAGGAAGTCGAAGCCTTTCAGCAGCACCGGGACGCCGAAGGTCATGCGCAACTGGCCGGTCACGGAATCCAGCCCCACGGCTGCGAGCGCGAAGCCCAACATCATGGCCGCGATGGTTTTGGCGGGCGGTTCCTTGCTCATGCCGACGAAACTGCAGAAGGTCAGCAACTGCACGGCGAAGAATTCGGCTGGACCGAACTTCAGCGCAAAGCCCGCGACCACCGGTGCCAGGAAGGTGATCAGTGCCACCGCGAACATCGCGCCCACGAAAGACGAAGTGAAAGCGGCGGTCAGCGCCTGCGCCGCCTTGCCCTGCTGAGCCATCGGGTGGCCGTCGAAGGTGGTGGCCACGCTCCACGGTTCACCGGGGATGTTGAACAGGATAGAGGTGATGGCCCCGCCGAACAGCGCACCCCAGTAGATGCAACTCAACATGATGATCGCCGAGGTGGGATTCATGCTGAAGGTGAGTGGCAGCAGGATGGCCACGCCGTTGGCCCCGCCCAGGCCGGGCAGCACGCCGATCAATACGCCCAGGGTGATGCCGATCAGCATGTAGCCCAGGTTGGGCACGGTCAGCGCGATGCCGAAACCGTGGAAGAGGCTTTGAAGTTCGTCCATGAGGTGCTCGCTTTACAGGCCCAACATGGCTTCGAGCGGACCCTTGGGCAAAGGCACCAGGAACCAACGCTCGAAAGTGAGATAGCAAGCCAGCGGCACGCCAATAGCGACACCGATGGTCGTCGCCCAGCCGTGCTTGCCATGCTTGCGCATGAAGAAGGCGATCAGCACCAGCGAGGCGACGTAGATGCCGGTGGCGGCGACCAGGCCGACGTACAGCACCATCGGCCAAAAGATGGCCCACACCAGTTTCAGTTGGCCCTTCTCGGCAAATTCAGGGTTGCGCTGCCAGTTCAGCAACTGCTGCAGGGCGATCCAGGCGGAAGCACCAGCCAGGGCGATGCCGATGTAGAACGGGAAGTAGCCCGAACGCGGGCCTTCGTCGCTCCAGCCTATGCCCACGCGCAGGCTGTCGCTGATGACCAGCACGGCCAGTGCCAACAGCAGCAAAGCCACGAAAAGTTCGGGTCCGCGCGTGCCGACGCTCTCGTCTTGTTCAGGGTTGCTCATGGGGGCTGTCAGTTGGCCAGGAAGCCAGCTTCCTTCATCAGGCCACGGTGCATTTGCTCGTTGGTGCCCAACCAGTCGAAGTAGGGCTGGCCGCTCAGCGTGGTCTGGTTGAAGGCACCCTTGGCCATGAAGTCTTTCCACTCGGGCAGGGCGCGCACCTTGGCGAACAGGTCGACGAAGTACTTCTGCTGGTCGGGCGTGACACCCGGCGCCATGAAGATGCCGCGCAGCATCAGGTATTCAACCGGTATGCCAGCCGACGGGCAGGTGGGCACATCGGCCCAGCTCTGCGTGGCCGTCAACTTGGCCGGGTAGGGCATCTTCACTTTGTCGAAAACGCACAGCGGACGCAGCTTGCCCGAACGCCAGTGCGATTCGGCTTCGATCGGGTTGTTGACCGTCGCGTCGATGTGCTTGCCGACCAGTTGCACCGCCACGTCGCCACCGCCCTTGAAGGGGATGTAGGTCATCTTCTTGCCGGCTGCTTTTTCCAGCAGCACGGTGATGATCTGGTCTTCCTGCTTGCTGCCGGTGCCACCCATCTTCAGCGCCCGGTCGGGGCCGGCCTTCAGCGCGTCGAAGAACTGCTTGGCCGTCTTGTGCGGCGACTCTTCGTTGAC
>JBBQAI010000145.1:0-9785 GCA_038316205.1 Burkholderiales bacterium | reverse complement strand
GTGCATGGCAGTGCTCATGAAGCGGTCGACGAAGAGCGCGCCCGTGTCGTGGTCAACCTCGTACTTGATCGGATCGGCATTCATCGGGATCTCGATGATCACGTTGAACTCTTCCGGCGCCCTGGCGCCCGGGGTCACGTTGTGCAGGCTCATGGATGTCTCTTGTGGCTATTGATCTAGGCAAAACCCGCATTCTAGTTTCGCAACTTGCCACGCCCTGACGCGGAGTGCTGACCGATCGCAAACCCCAGACAGCAGCGCATCAACCTTCACTTACTATGGTTTTGCTGTAGCCGTCTTGCAGAGCCAAGGCTCAACGCCTTCCTCCTGCGAACATCCACCAAAAAATTGATCGAGGAAGGAGACTTCTCAATGACGACCTCCATGGCGCTGTACACAGCCCTGGCTTGCGGACTGGCCGCAGTAATCTACGGCTTCGTGCAACGAAGCTGGATCCTGTCGCAAGACGCCGGCAACGCCCGCATGCAGGAAATCGCCAGTGCGATTCAGCAAGGCGCGGCGGCTTACCTGGCGCGCCAGTACCGCACCATCGCGATCGTGGGCGCCATCCTCGCGGTGCTCATCTTCATCTTCCTCGACAAGCTCAGCGCGGGTGGCTTCGTGCTCGGCGCCGTGCTGTCGGGCGCCTGCGGATTCATCGGCATGAACGTCTCGGTGAAGGCCAATGTGCGCACCGCGCAAGCCGCCACCAAAGGCATAGGGCCGGCGCTGGACGTGGCCTTCAAGGGCGGCGCCATCACTGGCATGCTGGTCGTGGGCCTGGGCCTGCTGGGCGTGGGCATTTTCTTCATGGTGTTGACGGGCGGCACCGACGTGAAGCCCGAAACGCTGAAGCCGCTGCTGGGCTTCGCCTTCGGTTCGTCGCTGATTTCCATCTTCGCGCGGCTGGGCGGCGGCATCTTCACCAAGGGCGCCGATGTCGGCGCCGATCTGGTGGGCAAGGTCGAAGCCGGTATCCCGGAAGACGACCCGCGCAACCCGGCGGTGATTGCGGACAACGTGGGCGACAACGTCGGCGACTGCGCCGGCATGGCCGCCGACCTGTTCGAGACCTACGCCGTGACGCTGATCGCCACGATGGCGTTGGGCGCGTTGATGATCAGCGGCGCGACACTGAACGCCGTGGTCTACCCGCTGCTGCTGGGCGGCGTCTCCATCATCGCTTCCATCATCGGCTGCTACTTCGTCAAGGCCTCGCCGGGCATGAAGAACGTGATGCCGGCGCTGTACAAGGGCCTGGCAGTGGCTGGCGTGCTGTCGCTGATCGCCTTCTACTTCGTCACCACAGCCATGTTCCCGCAGCCGCTGACGCTGACGGCTGGCGGCACGGTATCTGCGATGGCGCTGTTCGGCACTTGCGCCGTCGGCCTGGTGCTGACGGCCGCCATGGTGTGGGTCACCGAGTACTACACCGGCACGCAATACCCGCCGGTGCAGCACATCGCACAAGCCTCGACCACCGGTCACGGCACCAACATCATTGCGGGCCTCGGTGTGTCGATGCGGTCCACCGCCTGGCCGGTGCTCTTCGTCTGCGCGGCCATCCTGGCAGCCTACAGCTTGGCCGGCTTGTACGGCATTGCCATCGCGGCCACGGCCATGTTGAGCATGGCCGGCATCGTGGTAGCGCTGGACGCCTACGGCCCCATAACGGACAACGCCGGCGGCATTGCCGAGATGAGCGAACTGCCGAAATCGGTGCGCGACGTGACCGACCCGCTGGACGCCGTGGGCAACACCACCAAGGCCGTCACCAAGGGCTACGCCATCGGCTCGGCCGGCCTGGCGGCGCTAGTGCTGTTCGCCGACTACACGCACTCGTTGGAAGGCCGTGGCATGAGCGTCGCTTTCGACCTGAGCGACCCGAAAGTCATCGTCGGCCTGTTCATCGGCGGCCTGATCCCCTACCTTTTCGGCGCGATGGCGATGGAGGCGGTAGGCCGCGCGGCGGGCTCGGTGGTGGTGGAAGTGCGCCGTCAGTTCCAGGACGGATTGATCATGGCTGGCAAACGCAAGCCTGACTACAGCGCGGCCGTCGACATGCTGACCACCGCAGCCATCAAGGAGATGGTCATCCCATCGTTGTTGCCCGTCGTTGTGCCCATCGTCGTGGGCCTGACGCTGGGTGCTGCGGCACTCGGCGGCCTGCTGATGGGCACCATCGTCACCGGCCTGTTCGTGGCCATATCGATGTGCACGGGCGGCGGCGCCTGGGACAACGCCAAGAAGTACATCGAGGACGGTCACTTCGGTGGCAAGGGCAGCGAAGCGCACAAGGCCGCCGTCACCGGCGACACCGTGGGCGACCCCTACAAGGACACCGCCGGCCCGGCCGTCAACCCGCTGATCAAGATCATCAACATCGTTGCCCTATTGATCGTGCCGCTACTGCCGATGGGCGCCAAGGCGCCGGCGGCGATGGCACCGGCGTCGGTGATGGTGACGCCGCCTGCCGCAATGGCGACTTCTGAAGCAGCGTCGGCGGTCGTGGCGCCCGTGATGGTGCCGGCAATGGCGGCGTCAGCCGACGCGTCGGCATCGGCACCCGCCAAGCCCTGACCCTGGCAGCCCGCCCGGGCTGCGGTGCAAACGAAAGGCCGGCATCGCTGCCGGCCTTTTTCTTTGCGTGAGACGCCAGGTGCTTCAGCCCATCATGGCCAGCACGCGGTCCACCATCACACCCGACTGACCGAGGTAGTTGGCCGGGTCGCACATCGCAGCGAGTTGCTCGCGCGTCACGTGTTCCATGATCTGCGCGTTCTCGCACAGCAGGTCCAGCAGCGGGCGTTGCTGCTTCAGCGCATCGCGGCAGATGTCGTAGACCAGGTCGTGGGCGTATTCGCGGCCGATGTACGCACCGAGGCCCATCATCACCGCCTCGCTCATCACCAGCCCATGGGTCATGTCGATGTTGCGGCGCATCGCGGCCGGGTCGACCTCCAAGCCTTCGATAACGACCCGGCTTTGCTTTAACGCGCCGGCGAGAAGACAGAAGGATTCCGGCAGCACGATCCATTCGATCTGCCAAGGGCCGGTGCTGCGTTCGTGGTCGGCCACCATCGCATCCATCAGCGCGGCGGCGTGCTGGCGCAACACGCTGATGGCGCCGTGGATGTAGGCGCTGCTGATCGGGTTGCGCTTTTGCGGCATGGTGCTGCTGCTGCCACGGCCGTGGTGGTAAGGCTCGAAGACCTCGCCGACCTCGGTCTGCATCATCAGCTTCACGTCCATGCTGAGCTTGCCCAGCGTACCGCCGATCAGGCCCAGCACCGTGCCCACTTCGGCGATGTTGTCGCGGATGGTGTGCCAGGCGATCACTGGTTGCTTCAGGCCCAGTTCGGCACACAGGCCGGCTTGCGCTTCCATCGCACCGGTCTGCAGAGATGCCAACGTGCCTGCGGCTCCTGCGAACTCGCCCACCAGCACGCGTTCACGCAGTTGCGCGATGCGCTCGCGGTGCCGCAGCACGGCCGACAGCAGGCCGGCCATCTTGTAGCCGAAGGTCACGGGGATGGCCTGCTGCAGGTTGCTGCGGCCGATGATGGGCGTGTCGCGGTGTTCACGCGCAAGCTTCGCCAGCGCGGCGGCGATGGCCGCCAGTTCGTCGTCCACCAGCACCAGGCCTTCGCGGATCTGCAGCACCGTGGCAGTGTCGGTGATGTCCTGCGTGGTCGCGCCCCAGTGGCAGTACTCGCCCAGTTTGTCGCGGCACAGCGCGTTCAATTGCGAAACGACGCCCAGGATGGGGTAGCCGATGCGTTCGGTCTGCGCGCGCAGCTTGACCATGTCGATCTGGTCCAGCCTGCAGTGGCTGACGATCTCGTCGGCTGCCTCCTGCGGGATCAGGCCCAGGCGCCCCTGCACCACAGCCAGCGCACGTTCGATATCGAGGTATTTCTGCGTGCGGTTCTCGTCGGACCAGACCTGGCGCATCGCGTCGCTGGTGAAGATGCCCTGGAAGATGGCAGAGTCGATGATGCTGGAGGCCATGTCGTTGTCTCGCTGGGGTTGTCGTTCGGGGTTCGGATGCGGGTGCAAGTTCGGGTGCGAGTTCGGATCCAAACGGAGGTCAGCGGGCAGCGCTTTCGATGAAGCGGCGCGCGCGTTCGATGGCGCGCACACAGGTGGCCGAACGTCTCGGCCCTTTCGGTCTTGGGCAGCATGACCTGGCCGGCATGGCTGCTGAACAGCATGGCCAGGTCGCCGGCGCACCAGGCCGTGCCCTCGCCGTTGATGCCGATGACGATGTGGTCGCGCGCGCCGGCTTCTGCGCTGTCCAGGAAATGGCGCGCGGTGTGGCGCTGGCAGATCGGTCGGGGCGGTCGCCCGGCACAAAGAGGTAGGTGGGTGGGAATGCCATGTCAGATTGCCTTCGCGGCGTGAAGTGCAGCCACGTCGGCATCGCTGACTCCCAACTCGGCCATGATCGCATCGGTGTGTTGGCCCAGTGCCGGCACTGCGTCCAGGCGCGGGTCGCCGTCGCCCCAGGAACCGGGCGGCAGCAGCGCCGGCACGGTGCCCGCCGGGGTGTCCACCTGTCGCCAGCGGCCGCGCGCCTGCAACTGCGGGTGGGCCCAGAGCCCGGCCATGTCGTTGACCTGGGCGTTGGCGATCTGCGCGGCTTCCAGGCGGGCGCCCACCTGCTCGGCGGTCAATGCGGAAAAGGCCTCGACGATCACCGCCTGCAGCGCATCGCGATGGGCCGTGCGCTGGGCATTGCCGACGAAGCGCGGGTCTTGCGCCAGCGCCGGTTGCAGCAGCACGTGGGCACAGAACTGCTGCCACTCCCGTTCGTTCTGCAAGCCCAGCATGGCCGTCTTGCCGTCACCGCACAGGAAGGGGCCGTACGGGTAGATGGTCGCGTGCGCGGCACCTGCGCGCGGCGGGGGCGGCGCGCCGCCGTAGGCGTAGTACATCGGGTAGCCCATCCATTCGCCCATCGTCTCGAGCATGCTGATGTCGATGCGCCGCCCCAGGCCGTCGATCTGCTTTTGCAACAAGGCCGCCAGCACGTTGCTGTAGGCGTACATGCCGGCTGAAATGTCGGCGATGGAGATGCCGGCCTTGCTGGGTTCGTCGCGCGTGCCGGTGGTGGATACAAAGCCCGATTCGCTCTGGATCAGCAGGTCGTAGGCCTTCTTGTCGCGGTAGGGACCGGGATGCGCCAGGTCGTCGCCGTAGCCCGAGATGTCACAAACGATGAGGTCAGGCCGCCGCGCTTTCAAAGCCTCGAAAGACACGCCCAGGCGTGCGGCCGCACCGGGCGCCAGGTTCTGCACCACCACATCGGCCTTGCTGACGATCAGCTGCATCAACAGCGCGGCGGCGCGTGGGTGTTTGACGTCCAGCGTCAGGCTTTCCTTGCTGCGGTTGGTCCACACGAAGTGCGAGGCCAGACCGCGCACACGCTGGTCGTAGCCGCGCGCGAAATCGCCCACGCCTGGGCGTTCGATCTTGATGACGCGCGCACCCAGATCGGCCAGCTGCCGGGTGGCGAACGGCGCCGCGATGGCGTGTTCCAGTGCGACGACGGTGACGCCTTTCAGCGGTTGCATGTCAACCCTTCAAGTTGGCGACAGCGTCCATCGTCAACCAACCTTCATGGTCTTGCGCCCACAGCTTGACGGTGTTGCCGTCTCGCGAGCCACAGACCTTGAAGGCGTGCAGATCGAAGGTCGGCCGCACGGCCTTGAAACGGAAGCTGGCCACATCGGCGTCGGGCAGGTTGCGGCGCAGCAGGTCCAGCAGCAGCGTGGCGATCAGCGGGCCGTGCACCACCAGCCCCGGGTAGCCTTCGACCTCAGTGACGTATTTGCGGTCGTAGTGGATGCGGTGGCCGTTGAAGGTCAGGGCCGAATAGCGGAACAGCAGCACATCGTCAGGCGTGATCTCGCGCTGCCACTGCGCGTCTGCCAGTGCAGCCACCGCCGGCGGCACCGCGTCGTCGACACGCTGCGGTTCGCGGTACACGATGTCGTGAAATTCGATGAGTGAGGGCTCGGCGGCGCCGTTGGCATGCAACTCGTGCCGCACTTTCACGAAGACCAGTTGCCCGGTGCGGCCGGCTTTCACGGTCACATCGGCGATGGTGGACGTGCGGGCCACGGCGTCACCCACGCGAAGCGGCGCGCGAAACTCAAACTGGCTGCCTGCCCACATGCGACGCGGCAACGGCACCGGCGGCATGAAACCGCCGCGCTTGGCGTGGCCATCGGCACCAATTTCGCTTTGCCGATGCATCGGCAGAAAATAGAGCCAATGCCACAACGGCGGCAGCGGTGTACCTGCCGCCACCGCGGCGGCAGGGTGGTCCAGAGTGGCTGTCAGGGCCACCACGGGCGTCTCGCCCACGGTGTCGTGCACCGTCACGCTGCGGCCTATCCAGGCACTCAGTTCATCCATCGAAGATCCCTCGGGTGGCAGCGCGCCACAAAGAAAAACAGCCTAGAGACCTGCGCCTCTAAGCTGATGATTCGACTTTCCTTTGGTCGGGGCGGCGGGATTCGAACTCGCGACCCCTTGCACCCCATGCAAGTGCGCTACCAGGCTGCGCTACGCCCCGACTGAGCCTCGCAGTATACGGTGGCTTCAGCCGATTACGCGGACAGCAACTCACGAATCGACATCAACTCGGCGCGCAGCTGCGCAGGTTCCAGCGCCGCAGAGGTAACGGCAAACGTCTTTGTCGGTGTTTCGGTGGCTGCGGGTCCAACCAGCAACGCGTCGTCGGCGGAGTCGTCGTCGAAATCAGCAGAGCCGGCCGAAGTCCGCGCCAGCGCAGCGGCGTCGCCCAGGCGGTTGCGGGCGCCGATGATGGTGAAGCCCTGGTCGTACAGAAGGTCGCGGATGCGCCGGATCAACAGCACTTCATGGTGCTGGTAATAGCGCCGGTTGCCCCGGCGCTTCATCGGCTTGAGTTGCGTGAACTCTTGCTCCCAATAGCGCAGCACATACGGTTTGACTCCGCAGAGTTCGCTCACCTCACCGATTGTGAAGTAGCGCTTGGCCGGGATGGGCGGGAGCGATGATCCTGTGGAACCGTCCATTGAAATCTCCATTGAAATCAATGGGATGAGTAACTAAAGCTCGATTCTACTCGAAGTCACCTTCGGGCGGTGTATCGCCTTGAACGATGGATTTCAACTTGTGGCTGGCGTGGAAGGTGACCACATTGCGCGCCTTGATCGGGATGGACTCGCCGGTGCGTGGGTTGCGCCCCGGGCGCGACGCCTTGCGACGGATGTTGAAGTTGCCGAAGCCCGACAGCTTCACGTCCTGGCCCACGACCAAGGTGCCGTGGACAATTTCGAAGAAGGCTTCGACCATGTCCTTGGATTCGCGTTTGTTCAGGCCCAGGCGGTCGAACAGCAGTTCGGCCAGCTCGGCCTTGGTCAGCGTCGGTGTTTCCAGCGACGACAGCGTGGCCGGAACGTCGGTGGTGTCGTCTTCAAGCATGGCGGTTTCCTTTATGCCCGCAGGCGGGCGCCGTGGACCTGTGCGGCGCGGGCGATCGCGGCTTGCACGGTAGCGGCGATGCGTTCGTCGGTCAGCGTGGCGGTGTCGTCGCGCAATTCCAGGCGCACCGCCAGGCTGTGCTCGCCGGGCATCCAGCCGCCTGCGTTCACGGCGGGCTTGTAGATGTCGAACAGGTGCGCCGAGCGGATAAGCCCGGCCGGATCGGCGCGCAGGCTGTCCATCAACGCGTCGTGCGGCACGGTGTCTTGCAGCACCAGCGCCACGTCGCGCAGCACGGCTTGTTGACGCGGCACGGGCTCGAAGACCGGCACCGAGACATCGAGCACGGCTTCCAGGTCCATCTCGAACAGCACCGGCGCATGCGGCAGGTCGTAGGCCTGGCGCCAACGCGGATGCAATTCACCGACATGACCCACAGGCCGGTCGTTGATTTCGATGCGCGCGCACCGGCCGGGGTGCATCGCCGGGTGCGTACCAGCGACGAAACGTACTTGGCGCGGCGCCAGCAGCGCTTCGATGTCGCCCTTCACGTCGAAGAAATCGACGCCCTGCTCTTTGTGCCCCCACTGCAGGTCTTCGGCCGCACCGTAGGCCAGACCGGCCACGCGCATCGGCTGGCTGACGCCGGCCACCGTCAACGCGCCATCCAGCACCGCAGCGTCACGCTTGAACACGCGCCCCAGTTCGAAGACGCGCACGCGGGTGGCCTTGCGAGCCAGGTTGTGGCGCAGCACCTGAACGAGGCTGCCGACCAGGCTGGAGCGCATCACAGCCAATGGCGCGGCGATTGGGTTGAGCACGTGGATGGGGTCGGCATTGCCGGCCAGTTCGTGTTCCCAGCGCGCTTCGACGAAGCTGTAGTTGATGGTTTCCTGGTAGTCCAGCGCGGCCAGCGCCCGTCGCACAGCGTGCGTGCTGCGGCGGTTTTCGGGCCGCACCCGGGCGGTGATGGGCGCCACCGGCGGCGTCGCCGGCAGTTCGCCGTAGCCGATGACACGGATCAATTCTTCGATCAAATCTTCTTCGATCTTCAGGTCGAAGCGCCAGCTCGGCGGCACCACGGTCAAGGTGCCCTGCCCTACGCTGAACTGCAAACCCAGTCGGCGAAAAACGTCCGCGCATTGCGCCTGCGTGACTGGCATGCCGATGACCTGTGCGGCGCGGGCAACGCGCAGCGTCACGGGTTCGGGCAGCGGCAGCGCCAGCGTCTGGTCATCCATCGGGCCGGCCTCGCCGCCGCAGATCTCGATGATCAAACGCGTGATGTGTTCGATGCGCTCGGCCGTCATCGCCGGGTCCACGCCGCGTTCGAATCGGTGGCCGGCATCGGTGCTGAAGTTGTAGCGGCGTGAGCGACCCTGCACGGCCTCGGGCCACCAGAAGGCCGCTTCGACGTAGACGTTCTGCGTGTCATCTGACACGGCCGTGGCGTCGCCGCCCATGAGGCCGGCCAGCGATTCGACGGCCTGCCGTCCTTGCTGCTCATCCGCGATGACGCCGACCTTGTCGTCCAGCTCGACAGTGTTGCCGTTCAGCAGCTTCAGAGACTCGCCCGCGCGGCCCCAGCGCACGACCAAGCCGTCGTGGATCTTGTCCAGGTCGAAGATGTGCGTGGGCTGGCCGTATTCGAACATCACGTAGTTCGAGATATCGACCAGCGCCGTCACGCTGCGCTGGCCGCAGCGCGCCAGGCGCTCGACCATCCAGGCGGGCGTCTGTGCTTGGGTGTTGACGCCGCGCACGATGCGGCCTGAGAAACGGCCGCACAAGTCGCTGGCTTCGACGCGCACCGGCAAGCGCTGGTCGTGCGTCGGCGGCACGGTCACCGTGGCGGGCACGGTCAACGGCACACCGGTCAATGCCGAGACTTCGCGCGCGATGCCGTAGACGCTGAGCGCGTGTGCCAGGTTGGGCGTGAGTTTGAGCGTGAAGACGGTGTCGTCCAGCTTCAGCCAGTCGCGGATGCTGCTGCCCAGCGGCGCGCCGGCGTCCAGTTCCAGCAGGCCACCGTGGTCGTCGGCGATCTTCAGTTCGCGGGCTGAGCACAGCATGCCGAAGCTGTCCACGCCGCGCAGCTTGCCGACGCCGATCTTGAAAGGCTTGGCGTCCGATTGGCTGTCGTCTGCGGGCGGTAATTCAGCGCCGACCAGGGCCAGCGGCACACGGATGCCCACGCGCGCATTCGGTGCGCCGCAGACGATCTGCAGCGGGCCGTCGGGCGTGAGCAGCGGTCCGGCATCAACGAGGCAAACACGCAAACGGTCGGCGCTGGGGTGCTGCTCGGCGCT
>JBBQAI010000019.1:0-51696 GCA_038316205.1 Burkholderiales bacterium | reverse complement strand
GACCGTGGCGCGGCCATCCACCAGCAGTGCACAGGCGGCGCTGTGCAGCTTTAAGGCGTAGAGCGCCTGCTGGGCGTCGCCCATGAGACGCTGCGCATGGATCTGCAGTTCGACTACGACGGTGTCCAGGCGCGGCACCCGCAGCTTCACGCCGCGCACCGCCGCCAGGAAGCCGGGCTGCGGCGGCGCGCCGGGTGACGTGACGGCGGCCGACAGCGTGCCGTGCAGCGCCATCGCCTGGGAGGCGTATTCGATGGCCACTGGCGACAGCAAGCCGCCGGCTGTGCGAAGCGGGTTCGCAGGGTCGCGATGGCTGGTGGCGGTGCAGGTGATGCGCTCGGCATCCCAGTTCAGCAGCTTGTCCAGCAAACACATGTTGCCGCTGTGCGGCACGCGCGCGGCGATGCCGGCGTGGTCCAGCGTGGCCGGGTTCATGCGGCCGCGCCCACGGTGACCTGCATCGCCTGGCCCGTCAGGCCGTCCAGCACCAGCGTTTGCGCGGTGCTGCCGGCCAGGGCTTGCAGCAGCGGCAAAGCGCGTGCGGCGGGGATGGTCAGCCGCAAGTCTTCCAGGCCTGCATCGCCGCAAACCGTGGCCGCCACTTCTGGCGTTAGCTCGATGTGCAGCGAACGGCTGCCCGCACTCGCAACCGGTGCCAGCAGCAGCGCCACCGCGAAGGTGTCGGCCACAGGCCGCACCGCGTGCAGCGGCTCAGGGTAGGGCACGTCGCAGGCCACCAGCAGCACGGCCGCCTGGGTGGCCAGGCACTGCACGGTGGCTTCCAGCAGCCCCGCTTCGAAGCTGGCGTCGAAGGCGGCCAGGCTGGTGGACGGCGCGCGCGAGGCAGCGGCGATGTGCCAGTAGCCGGCCGGCGCGTTGTGCACCGAATTCGTGAAGCGCGTCGGCGACACCATGCGTTCGGGCGCGGCCAGCGCCTCGCACAGGATGTGGCAATTGGCCGGGTCGCCGGTCGACGAGGTGAAGACCGTGGCCAGCGTGGCGGCATCCAGGCCACTGCCCGCCAGCGCCTGGTCGGCGACCACGATACTGGCCTTGACCACGCTGCCGGCGCGGCGGCGTTCGGTGGCTGGCAGACGCTGCGGCGCCGGCACGGCGGTGGCCGCGCGCTGCCAAGTGGCAGGGTCGCGCAGCAGGGGCGCTGCGGTGGCCCAATCGGCCAGGCCGGGGCCGATGGCGCCGATGCCGATGACGTGAACTTGGACGGTCATGCTGCGGCCCCAAAAATCAGGCAAGCGTTGCTGCCGCCGAAACCGAAGGAATTGCTGGCCACCACGCGCACCGGGCCGTCGCGGCGAGTGTGCAGAAAGTGCGACCGCAACGCCGGGTCGGGCGTTTGCACGTTCAGGCCGGCCGGCATGAAGCTGTGCTGCAGCGCCAGCACCGCGATGGCGGCTTCCACACCGCCGGCCGCGCCCAGCGTGTGTCCGGTGTAGCCCTTGGTGCTGCTGCAGGGCAGGGCCGTGCCGAACACGCTGCTGACGGCGCGGTCTTCGGCGGCGTCGTTGCCCGGCGTGCCGGTGCCGTGCAGGTTCAGGTAGTCGACGTCAGTGGCTTGCAGCCCGGCCTGCGCCAGCGCGCCGCGCATCGCGGCCGCAGCGCCAGCGCCTTCGGGGTGGGGGCTGCTCATGTGGTGGCCGTCGCTGCTTTCGCCGGCGCCCAGCAACCAGGCCTGCAGTTGTTCGGGTTCACGTTCCAGCAGCGCAAAAGCGGCGCCTTCGCCTAACGACAGGCCGTTGCGGTTCGCGTCCCAGGGCCGGCAGATCTCGGACGACACCAGCTCCAGCGCCTTGAAGCCGTAGAGCGTGGTCATGCACAGGCTGTCCACGCCGCCGACCACGGCCGCATCGACGACGCCCAGATCGATCATCCGCTGCGCTGCCGCGAAGACCTTGGCGCTGGACGAGCAGGCGGTGGACACCACGTACGCCGGCCCCTGCAAGCCCAGCGCGGCACGCACGTAGCGGCTGACCGAGTAGGTGTTGTGCGTGGGCCCGTAGTGCAGTCCGGTGGGCAGTGCGCCGGTGGCCGCGTCGCGGTGGCGGTAGGCGATTTCCGTTTGCAGGATGCCCGAGGTGCTGGTGCCCAGAAAGACGCCCACGCGCTGCGCGCCGTAGCGCTTGGCGGCATGGCGCACGGTGTCGCCAAAGCCGTCGGCCTGCAGGCCCAGTTCGGCGATGCGGTTGTTGCGGCAGTCGAATTCAGCCAGCGCGGCGGGCAGCGACACGCTGTCGGCGCCATCGACCACACCCAGCCAGGTGCCGATCACGGCGGTCTCGAAGTCTTGCTGTTTGAGCCCGCTGCGGCCGACCTGCATCGCGGCCAGCGCAGCGGCTTGCCCGTGGCCGAGCGCGGTGACTTGCGTGATGGCCGAAATGGCCAGCGGTTTCATCGTGTTGGAAGCGGAAGTCATGGGGAAGTCATGAGGCGGATGCAGTCAGGTCGGCGACCAGCAGCACGTTGGCGAAAGGCGTGGCCCGGCTCATCGCCACGGGTTGCACGCGGTTGAAGCCCAGGCCCTGCAGCAGCGCGGTCCATGCTTGCACGGGCCGTGTCCAGGTCCTGGGCACGGGGTCGCGGTGGCCGCGTGCGGCGGCAACCACGCGGTCCAGCCACAGGCTGAAGGCCATGCGCTTCGTGTTCGCCGGGTCGCCCACGCGCAACAGCAGCCGGCCGCCGGGCGACAAGGCCAGCCGCACGCGTTGCAGCAGCGCGTCTTGCGCGGCAGGGTCCACGTAATGCAGCACGTCGAGAATGACGACCAGATCGCAGTCGGGGATGGCGGCATGGCGCAGGTCGGCGCAGGCGATGTCGGTGGGCCGCATCGGTTTTTGGACTGCAGCGATCTGCGCGAACGCAGTCTTGCCCCGCGCCACGTCCTGCGGCATCACTTCAATGCCGTAGTAGGCCGAGAACGACGGCGCGGCGGGCCAGGCCGCCGGCCAAGCGCCGCGAGCGGCCTGTTGTTCGCAGGCGTGCAGCAGGCACGCGACCAGACCCTGGCCGCAGCCGATGTCCACCACGCGCGCGCCGGGCCGCAGGTCGCCGCGCTCGACGAGGCCGCGAAAAACCGGGTCACGCCCGAGCTTGCCGCGCGCCCAGTGCCAGGCCCAGCGCTGGTTGAAGGACCAGTCCGGGCGGTAGGGCGCGCAGGCCGCTTCGAACACGCCGCGCCAGGCGGCGTCGGTGTTCATGCGGCGGGCACCGAGTTGGCGGCGCCAGCGGCGGTATCGGCAGCTCGCGCATGGCGCGGCGGCAGGGCAGCGGCCAGCGTCACTGGGCGCAGGCCGGCGGCGCGGCAGCGTTGCAGCAGCGGCGGCAGCACGTCCAGCAGCACCGCGCGGCCGTTGGCGCTGCGGCGGGCGTGGCCGTCGTGCAGCAGCAGGATGTCGCCGGCGGCCAGGCCACGCGCCAGCCTCGCCAGCACGCTGGACGGGTCGGCGTCGCGGGTGTCGAAACCGCGCCGGGTCCAACTGACCAGGTGCAGGTTCAAGCGGTGCAGCACCGGGTCGAGCAGCGGGTTGCGCAGGCCGGCCGGCGCGCGAAAGGCGATGGGCGCGCAGCCGCTCAGGTCAGCCAGCAGCGCTTGCGCGTCGGCGATCTCGCGCGCCATGCCCTGCGGGCCCATCAACGAAAAATGGTGGCGGTGCCGGTCGCTGTGGTTCTGCACGCTGTGGCCGGCGGCGGCGATGCGGCGCAGCAGCGCCGGGTGCCGGCGGGCTTGCTCGGCGATGCAGAAGAAAGTGGCCTTGGCGCCGCCAGCGCCATCCTTGCCGCCCACGTCGTGCGCGGCCAGCAGGTCGAGCACAGCCGGCGTGACCTCGGGGTCGGGGCCGTCGTCGATGGTGATGGCGATCTCACCGCGCGCGGCGGCGTCGGCCGGCAGGCTTCGCACGTTCGGGCCCAGCAGCGTGCTGCGCGGCCACAGGCCGGCGGCGGTGAGCGCGGCGTGGTTCAGTGCCACCGCAGCCAGCGCCCAGGGCCAGGCGCCGGGCAGCAGCGCTGCAGCACCGGCCGCCGCGGCGTGCAGGCCGACGCTGGCACCGATGGCCGGCGGCCAGGGCCAGAGCGTGGCCGCTGCGGTCAGCGGGTCAGGGATGGGGGTGGGCAGCATGGGGGCGGCAGGTGCAACAACGCCGGCTTGCCAGGCAGCCGGCGTTCGTTGAAAGTTTCTCACAGCCCCCCGTTCGAAGCGGCCGGCGCGGGCTTGGGCGGGGCCGGCGGCCGGCGCGACACGAAAGCCGCCGACAGCACCAGGGCCAGCAGCGCACCGGGTGCCACCACGCGGCCGATGGCCGACAGCGCGGGGATGCTGGACATCGCGATCAGCCCGAAGGACAGCACGGTGGTCACATTGGCCAGCAGCAGCGAGGCCAGCGTGTCGGGGTCCATCTCACCGCCCGCAGCCAGTTTGGGGTCGTGCTTCAGCATGTCGAAGAAGAGCGCGTAGTTCGAACCCACGGCCACCACCAGCAGCAGGCCCACCAGGTGCAGGATGCCCAGGTGCACGCCCAAAGCGGCCAGCGCGCCCATCGTCAGCAGCACCGACAGCAGCAACGGCTGGCACACCGCCAGCACGCGCGGCAGCGATCGCAACGAAAGTGCCATCAGCGCCACCACGCCCAGAGCGCCCAGCAGCGCCTGCGTTTGCGCCTCGCCCAGGTAGCGCGCGTACAGGCGCGTCAGCTCGGCGCCGATTTCCAGCGTCTGCACCCCGGGTTGGCCCTTCAGCGCCTGCTGCACGGCCGGCAGGTCCAGCTTGTCGTTCACCGGCTGCAGTGGCAGCAGCGCCACCCAGCTGCCGTTGGCCCGCTGCAGCAGCAGGGCGTCGATCAACGGTGACAGCGCCGTGCCGCGCAGCGTGTCCCGCGTGATGGGCGCCAGCGTGCGGGCGGTTTGCACGTCGGCGATGAAAGGCGCCAGCCGTTCGGCCTTCAGCGGTCCGCCTTGCGTGGCCTGCGCCAGCGCGGCCTGCAGCGTGGCGGCGTCGGGCAGGGCGGTCTGCCGCGCTTGCTGCGTGGCCAGGCTGGGCAGCCAGCGGGTGACGCTGTCCACACCGCCCAGGGCACCGCGTTCGATCAACGGTTCCAGCAGTGCGATGACCTTTTCGGCCTTCTGCAGCGTGGTCTGCAAGTCAGCCGCCTGCACGGCGACCAGGCTGCGCGCGTCGCCCGCGCTGAGGTCGGCGCGCAGGCTGGCGTCCAGGTCCAGCGCGGCCTTGGAAACCGGGCTGAGTGAACTCAGCTCGGCGCGCCACAAATCACCGCGCACCAGCAGCAGCGCGGCGGCGGCCACACCCAGCGCCAGCAGCGGCCAACGCAGGCGCGGCAGGCGGTGCACAGCCCAGGCGGCAAACAGGCCCATGTAGCGGCGCAGGCCCGAACCCTGTGCGCCGTGGGGCATCAACACCGGCAGCACGAAGCGCGTGGCCCCGGCCGCGCCCAGCAGGCCGGCCACAGAGAAAACGCCCAATTGCGCCAGCCCCGGAAAGCCGGAAAACATCAGCGCGAAGAAGCCGCAAACCGAAGTCCACAGCCCGAGTCTGACCGTGGGCCAGCCGCTCTTCAACCACAGCCGCCATCCACCAACGCGCGACTGGATCAGGAAGTAAATGGCGTAGTCCACCGCCTCGCCGATCAGCGTGGTGCCGAAGCCCAGCGTGATGCCGTGCACCGAACCGAAGAGCAGGCTGACCGCGACAATGCCCACCAGCACGCCGCTGATCACTGGCAGCATGGCCGTGAACAGCGCCGGCAGCGACGCGAAGGCCAGCAGCAGCAGGCCGCTCATCAGCGCCGTGCCGACCATCGTCAGCCAGCGGATCTCGGCCTCGATCTGCTGGCGGCGGTTGGTGCTGAACACCGGCGCGCCGCTGACCTGCAACTGCAAGCCTTGCAGCGCTGGCGAGGCCTGCGTGGCGGCGGCGAATTCGCTGCGCACGCGGGCCACGGCGATGGCCTGCGCGTCCAGATCAGAGCCGGCGGCCAGCGTGCCGGCCACCAACAGCGCGCGTCCCACCGGGCCAGCTTGCCGTGACGACCACACGCCTTCGTCGCTGCGCGGCGCGCTGCTGGGGATCAGGCTTTCGGCGATGCGCTGGGTCTCGCCGGTCGGGTCTTTGTCGAGCAGCGGCTTCAGGCTGTTGCCCATCGGCGTGCCCAGCAGCGACAGCGTGTCGTTGATCGCCGATTTCAAGCCGGCCGGCGTGAAGTGCGCGGCGTCCACCGCCGGGCTGAGCTGGTAGCGGTGGTCGAACAGCCAGGTGCCGATGCCGGTCCAGGCGTCGCTCTCGCCGTTGTTGACTTGCTCGAACAGGCCGCTGGCGCGCATGCCCGCAGCCAGCGCGCGTGATGCTTGGGCGCGGGCGGCCGCGTCGCCGCCGTCAATGCCGATCAGCAGCGTGCGGGCCACCGTGCCGCTTTGCAGTTGCTCGACCAGCACGCGCTGCTGCGCGTCGGGGCTGGCGGGCAGGAAGGCGCTGAGGTCGGCGACGAAAGACGTGCGCGTGATCTGCCACACGGCCAGCCCGACCAGGGCCAGCCAGACCAGCAGCACGGCCAGCCGGCGGCGTGCGGGCAGGGCGTCGCTCATTTGCCGATCGGCTCGATCAGCATCAGCGAATGGTCGCCGCCGGCCAGCCACAGGGCCAGGCTGCGCAGGTCACTGCCCTGACCGGCGATCTGCAGTTCGCGCACCTGCGCGGCCAGCCGGCCGGCGCGCGGTTTCAGTGTCAAGGTCCATTGCGCGGCGCTGCCCTCGACCCGCGTGTCGAAGTGTTTTTGCAGCGTGGCCGCGTTACCGGTGAAGGTGCCGCGCACCGCTTCCACCAGGGCCGTGACCTCCGGCACCGCGTCAAGCGCCATCTGTCGGCTGCGCCCGCCGCGCTTCAGGATCAGGCTGTTGCCGTCAACGATCATGGCCTCGGCCTGCGGTTCCAGCGTCTGCCGCGTGAAGCGGTCGGGTGCGTTGAAACTGAGCGTGCCGCTGGCCCGCAGCGGGCCGTCCAGACCGCCCACGAAGCGTTCTTCGGTGAAGCGCGCTTCGGCGTTTTTCTTCTGCGCGAGCAGGGTCGTCAGCGCGTTCAGGTCGAAGGCGGCCCAGGCCACACCGGTGCACAGCGTGCTGCAAAGGAAAAGGACAGCACAGCGTGCAAGGTGTCGACCCAGCTTCCCGCCGCGGAACCGGCTTTGCCGGGCCACAGGCGGACGGCCCCCTCGGGGGATAGCGAGCGCTAGCGAGCTTGGGAACATCATCATTTGTCTTCCGACCAAAAGTCGTAGAAGTTGAACCAGTTGTAGGGCGCCACGCGAACCAACTCTTCCAAGCGAGCGACGTAGGCCCGCAAGGCGGCGTGCATCTGGCGTTCGCGTTCGACCGGGTCGGTGATGGGGGTGGTGAAGTCAGCGAGGTGTTCGAAGCGCACCTCGTAGCGGTTGCCGCCCAGGTACAGGCCGACCATGAACAGCACGCGGCGGCGCAGCACCACGGCCAGGCGCAGCGGGCCGTCGCTAAAGACGGTGGGCACGCCCAGGAAAGGAATTTCCAACGTGCCCGCGCCGGTGGCCGCACGGCCACCGTCAGCGGCCAGGTTGCGGTCGGCCAGCAGGCCGACCACGCCGCCGCCAGCCAGCCAGTCGCGAATGGCCAGCGTCGAGCCGGCGCGGCCGATGGTGATGATGCGCAGGTCGAAATCGGGTGCCAGCGCCTTCAGCACGCCGTGGATCAGGCGGGCGTTCTCGGGGTACATGACCATGGCCACGCGCAGGCCGGGCACGGCTTCACCGATGGCGTGCAGCGACTCGAAACTGCCGATGTGCGCGCCCAGCAGGAAAGCCCCCCGGCCCTCGGCCCGCGTGGCGGCACCGATTTCGCTGCCCACCACATGCAGGTCGAAAGCCTGCATCTGGCCGCGCACGAAATAGATGCGGTCGAGCACGGTGGACGCGAAGGCGTGGACATGGCGGTAGCGGTCAACCAGCGTCGCCGGCCGGTTTAGCGCGCGCGCCAGGTAGCGTTTGGATTGGCGCTGCGCGTTGGGTGCAAAGACCATGAAATAGAGCGTGATGGGGTGCAGCAGCAGCCGCGCGACAGGTCTCCCGAGCGTGATCGCCACCCAGGCCATCAAGCGCATGGCCAGCGCGTTGCTGCGCTCGCGGCGCGTGGCCCATTCAGCCTGCGTGGCAGTCGCGTTCGCGACCGTCTTTTCAGCCGTCTTTTCGGTGTCCCCGGCCGTCTTCATCGCACTTCAGGCGCCCGGTGACAACTGCCCGCGTGCGACGGCCGTGGCGCCCTGGAACACATCGAACGCCACCCCGCGACCCTGCTCGCGCAACGCCAGGCGCAGCACCGCACCGGGGCCGACGGGCGTCAGAAACTTGGCGTTGTCCAGCGTGGGCTGCGCGCCCAGCCGCGTGTGCAGCGCAGGCCGCGCCGCAACGGCCTGCATCACCAGGCTCAGCAAGGCCACGCCCGGCAGAACGGGGTGACCAGAGAAGTGGCCGGCGAAGGCGGGGTGGTCGGCAGCAATGGTCAGTACCACATCGACGCTATCTTCTGGCGCCGGCTTCGCTGCAACTTCCGCTGCAACTTCCGCTGCAGCTGCAGCCGCCTCAGCCTGCACAGGCGCATCCAGCGCTGCCAATGTGTCCAACGCAAACTGCCGCAACGCAGCCGCCGTGAGCTTGCCGGTGTCCACGCGCGGCAGTGCCGCCACCATCACCACACGGCGCGGCACGAAGGCGGGTTCCAGCTGCAAGCGCAGCGCCGCAATCACGGCGCGCGGCGTCAGCGTGGCCGAGACCACAAAAGCCACCGGCCGCACGATGCCCTCGGCCACCTCATCGGGCAGCCAGAACACGCCGTCTTCAACGCCGTCGATGCGGTTCAGGTGGAAGTTCAAGTGGGACAGCGAACTGCGCTTGCCGGCCACGTGGATGAGGTCGTTGGCGCGGCCCAGCAGGCGGAAGCGATGCGGGCTGTCCAGCACCAGCACGTCGGCCAGCGGCGTGGGTTGCTCGACATGGCCGCCGCTGACGATAAAGTGCTCGCCGTCAGCATTGGTCACGGTGCTGATCTGCAGGGCGCCCAGCGTCGTCCAGTGTTCGCCTTCGGTGGTGCGCCGGCTGGCCACCTGGCCGGCTTCGGTGCAGCCGTAAATCTCGATCAGCTGGCCCTGCATCGCGCTTTCAGCCTGCGCCGCCAATTGCGGCGACAGCGGCGCGGTGGCCGACAGCAACAGGCTCACCGCCGGCAGCGGCACGCCGGCCAGCAGCAGCGTCTTCAAGTGGAACGGCGTGGTGACCAGCGCGCGCGGCGCCGGCACGCTGTTCAAGGCGGCGGCGATGTCGGCCGGGAAGTAGGGCCGCCCGGCGTCGAAAGCCGCACCGCCCAGCAGGGCCAGCAACACCGTCGATTCCAGGCCGTAGCTGTGCTGTGCCGGCACCGTGCCCACCAAGGTGATGCCGGCCAGCGTGGGCCGGCCGAGCATCTGCGCCAGGCGTGCGGCTTCGGCGCGGATGTTGGCCACCAGCGGCCCCCATCGCTTGGCGTGCGGCTGCGGCGCGCCGGTGGAGCCGCTGGTCAGCAGGCAGACGGCGGCCACGTCGGCAGCGATCAGCGGCACCTCGCGAGCTGGCGGGACGCCTGACACGGCGGTCGGGCGTTGCACGTGCAGCACGGGCAGGTCGCCCAAGTCCAGGTGGGCATCCTCAGGCCGTTCATCCATCAACGCATACGGAACGCCGCCGTTGGCAGGCACCTGGCGCAGCGTCTCGGGCAACGCGTTGGGCGGCAGCAGGCTGGTCTGGCCGCGCAGCAGCGCGGCGGCCAGGCCCAACGCGAAAAAATAGCGGTCTTGGCACAGGTTGATGACCGGCCCGTGATCGGGCAGTTCAGTGGCCAGCGCTTGCGCTTCAGCGACGAACTGCCCGGCGCTGATGGCCACGCCGTGCCGCCAGGCGATAGGCGCCGACAGGTCGGCGGTGGACAGCAGGGGCAGGCCAGGCGCGTTCATGGCCGGGGCGCACCGGTTTCGGCGGCAGGCTGCGCGTTGTGCCGCCGGTAGGCGTTGATGGCCGCGCGGATGGACACGCGTTCGAAATCGGGGTGCCGGCGGTAGCGCATGCCGAATTCGACGAGGAAAACGGCTGCTGCCGCCAGCGGGCTCAGCAGGTTGCCGAAAACCGACCACCAGGGCCAGGGCGCCAGCAGGTAGACCAGCACCGAAAGCGCCACCATGCCGATGAAGTACACCGTCCACATCCCGGTGACCCAGCGCGTGTAGGCCTGCATCTCGGGCGTGAAGCGGGTGTGAATGCTGCGAGCCAGCGCAGTGATCAGCGGCGTGGACCCGGCGCGAAGCGTGCTGCCGAAGGCCCAGGCCAGCGCCAGGTGGATGCCGCCGTGCTGCAGCACGTACATGCGGTTGGCGTCGTCCACGCCGCCGTGCGCCACCACCCAGGCCAGCAGCGCCACGCCCAGGCCGCAGGCGGCCAGCACCCAGCGCTGGCGGCGCTGCCAGGCGGCAACGGCGACGGCCAGCACCAGCGGCCCGAACAGAACGGCCACGGCCCAGGGTTCGCGCGCCGCGTTCACCATCAACCAGTGCGACAGCAGCGCGTAGCCGGCGAAGACCGCCAGCGTCAACAAGGCCACAGCGGCGGCCACGGCTGCGGGCGGCTTACTGCGTGCGATGCTGGGCCACATGCACAGCCAGGCTGCGCAGATTTTGGAAAATCTTCTGGTTGTTCTCGTCGTCCGAGCGCAACTGGAAGCCGTAGCGGTGCGAGATTTCCAGCGCCACTTCCAGGATGTCGATGGAGTCCAGCCCCAGGCCGTCGCCGAACAGCGGCGCGGTGGCGTCGATCTCATCGGCCGTCAGTTCCAGGTTCAGCGCCTGCACGAAGAGCCCGGCCAGATCGCGTTCCAGTACCTCAGGCGCCTGTGCGAACGCGGCGCTGGGCGCGGTTGCAGGAACGTTTGCGGATTGCGGCTCGGACACGGAAAACTCCCTGATGGACGGTGGTGAGGCGGGCAGGCGGAAAGCGACCAAGGGCGGCCCTACTGCACATCGAATTGTAGGAGCCCCCCGGTGGTGTCTTACATGCCCTTGAACAGGTGAGCGTAGAGCCGGCTGGCGGTGAGTTTTTCGGCCCTGCCGCGCAGGGTCAACGTCACCTTGCCCGATTCTTCGCGCCGCGCTGTGGCGATGGCCTTGGCCTGTACCACCGTGCCCCGGTGGACCTGCCAGAAAACAGCTGGGTCCAGCTGCGGCAGCAGTTCGCGCAGCGACGCCCGTATCAGGTGTTCATGATCGGCCGTGATCACCCGCACGTACTTGTCGGCGGCCTCGAAATACAGCACGTCGGCCAGCGGCACCAGGTGCACCAGGTTGCCGACCTGGGCCTGGATGACTTCCAGTCGGGGTGCGCTCGCGGCCGGCATGCCGGACAGCAAACCCCGCAACTGCGCGACCGCTGCCTGGAGGGCGTCTCTTTGCGCGCTCTGTTGCGAGTCACCCGGTAACGCTGCATCGGTCTGCCGGTCTGCCGAGCGCGCCTGCAGGCGGGCCTGCAACCGTGCCTGCAGCCGGGCCACGCAGGCCGCCAGGCGTGTGTGGTCCACCGGCTTGACCAGGTAGTCCACGGCCTGGGCTTCGAAGGCCTGCAGCGCGTAGTCGTCGTAGGCGGTGACGAAGACCAGCAGCGGGAAGGCGGCGGCGTCCCCCGCGTCGGGCCAATCCTCGGCCAGTGCCTGTGCCGCTTCCAGGCCGGTGGCGCCGGGCATGCGGATGTCGAAGAAGCACACGTCGGGCCGCAGCGCCAGTGCCTGCTCGGCGGCGCGCAAGCCGTCGCCCACGGTGGCCACGACCTGCAGCGCCGGCCACAGCGCGGCCAGATCGGCTTGCAGGCCGGCGGCCAGCAGCGGTTCGTCTTCGGCAATCAGGCAGCGGGGTGGGTTCATGTGCGTGGCCCGGTGAGAGGCATCTCGATGTGGGCCAGCGTGCCACCGTCGGCATCGGCCGCCGCCTGCAACACCAGCGTGGCGCGCGGGCCGTAAAGCGTGGCCAGACGGGCGCGCACCTGTTCCAGGCCGAAGGACGTGTTGGTGGGCAGGCCCGCAGTTCCTGGCACCGTGCGCAGGCCGGCCCCGGTGTCGCGGACGTCCAGGTGCAGACGGTCGCCGACCTGGCGTGCGCTGACCTCGATGCGGCCGCCGTCCACCTGCGGCTCCAGCCCGTGCTTGATGCTGTTTTCCACCAGCGGCTGCAGCAGCAGCGGCGGCACCTGCACAGTGGCCAGGTCGTCGGGCAGGTTGAGTTGCACGACCAGCCGCGGCCCCATGCGCACGGCCATCAGGGCCAGGTAGTCGCTGAGGTGGGTGAACTCGGCCGACAGCGGGTGCAGGGTGTTGCGTGAGGCGTTCAGCGTGGCGCGCAGAAAGGCAATCAAGTGGTCCAACATGGCCTGGGCGCGCAGCGGGTCCAGCGTGATCAGCACGCGCAGATTGGCCAGGGTGTTGAACAGCATGTGCGGCTCCAGCTGGCTTTGCAGCAGGCGCAACTGGTTCTCGGCAGCCTCACGTTGCGCGGCCTGGGCTTGGGCGCGAGCATGCGACAGGCGCTCGGCGGTGCTCAGCACCACCACCGAGACGACGGTGGCCACCACGCTAAAGGCCAGCGTCACGCGGGTGTTGTTGCTGGCCAGGTTCAACATGCTGGGCGACTGGAAGCCAGTCAGCCAGTCGGCGAACTGCAAGCCCATCGCCGGGCCGAAAACCATCGACAGCAAAGCGCCGGGCACCACGCCGCGCCAGCCGTTGGTGGCCGCATCGTCCGCAAAGGGCAGGCCGCGCGACCGGCGGATGCGGTCGGACAGCCAGGCCGCTGCGAGCCGCGTCAGGTCCACGATGGTCGTGCAGACCGTGCCGATGCTGACCGAGTACAGCAGTTTGTAGCCAAACCCCCGGCCGTCGATGGCTGCCAGGATGGTGGCGATGCCCAGGCAGATGGCCAGCAACACCAGCGCGCTGCGACCGACCCTTGCCCGCCAGCGGCGCAGGGCCGATTCGACGGCCGACTTCGGCGCCGCTGCGGGCGCCACGGCGCAGGCCCTCGCGGGCCCGGCGGCGGTGTCTTCGGTGGCAAACGGTGTGTGTTCAGGCATGGACAGCGATTGTCGCGTTGGCGGTGCGGCTGGCCAATGCCTTGCGACGGCGCGCGCAGGCGGCGCGTGAAGCAGCCGGGCTGCGGCGCGGAATGCCCGCCGTGTGCGCTACCGGTCTCTGCTCAGCAAGGCCACCGGCGCGCTGGACGAACCCACCATGAACAGCGTGTAGCTGGTGTTGGCCAGCAGCGTCAGGTTGGCGGCGCTGCTGTACAGCGCACTGGTGCTGCCGAAGGCGTCGACCGTGATCTGTGCCGTGGTCGAGGGGTCGGCCAGGCTGTAGCCGGAAGCCGTACCCAACGCCACGGTGTCGGCCAGCACGACGAAGTTCAGCTTCATGGACAAAGTGCCGCTGACATTCGACACGCCGTGCACCAGGCGCACCTTCGCGCGGCTGGTGTCGCTGGGGTAGCGGTTGTCGTCGGCCAGCAGCACGGCCATCGGCGCGCTGGGCGTGGCGTAGACCATCAGCGTGTAGTCGCTGCCACCGGCGAGCGTCACGCTGCTCAGGCTGGCGGGCGTGCCGTTGGCTGTACCGGTAACAGTAGCGGCCAGCGTCAAGGTGCCGGCGTTGACCAGGACGTAGCCGGTCTGTGCCGGCGCGGCCACCGCGTTCACCAGCGTGGTGCCACCCAGCACGGCGCTGACCGTGCCGTTGTCGGTGACGCCAGCCACCACGCGCACGCGGGCCTGGCTGTTGGGCTTGTTGGCGACATCGCCCCGGTCGGCCAGCAGCAGGCCGTGCACCAGCACGCCGCCGTCGCCGGGCGTCAGCACCAGGGTCATCACGCCCTGACTGGCAAAGTCCACGGCCGACAGGTCCAGCCGCACATCGGTCTTGCTGCCGGCGGCGGTCACGCGCAGGCGCCAGGTGCCGCTGTTGAAGTTGACATAGCCGCTCAACGCGCCGTAGCTTTGCCCCGACAGCAGCGTCGTCGATGCTGTCAGGCTGTCGTTGCTGCCCGTGACGTAGATGTCGAGCGCACCGGCGTCAGACGCGGTGTTGATCACCCGCAGCAAGGTCTTGCCGCTGGCGGGCGCGCTGGTGTTGTCGTCCAGCCCCAGCGTGTTCAGCGAGCCGGCCTTGCCGTAGGCCAGCAGCGTGTAGTAATTTTTCTTGCTCAGGTTCAGCGTGCTGCTGCTCAGCGTGGAAGCCGCGCTGGGGCTGTTGACCGCAGCGTTGGTGTCACTGGGGTTCACCATCACATAAGCGGCCGAGCCGCCGTAGGCCACGCCCGACTGCACCGTGCTGTCGTTCAACGCCAGGCTGAGCGTGCTGTAGCCCTTGCTGGCGTTGACCAGGCGCAGATTGGCCTTGGTTGCGTCGTCGCTGCCGCCGCAGCCGGACAGGGCGAACGCAGCCAGCAGCGCCGGCATCAGCCAGCGCCTGGCGGTCGTCCAGGCGCTCATCGATGTGTTTTTCATGGCTGTTTTCATCCTGGGTTCCGTCCGTGGTTCAGCGCCGTCTGCTGCCACCCAGCAAGGAGCCCAGCACGCCGCGGATGATCTCGCGCCCCACCGCCGAGCCGATGCTGCGCACCGCCGACGTGGCCGCCTTCTCGGCCAGCCCGGCGTAGTGCCCGCCGCGCGGGCCGGTGCTGCCGAAGATGGCGCCCTTGAAGCTGTCCAGCAGGCCGCCGCCTGTGCTGCCAGGTTCGGCAGCAACGGTGCCGACTGTGCCCGCGGGCATGCTGGGGTTACCGGCGGGCGCTGTGTTGGCTGCGTTCGCCGGGTTGTCGGCGTTGCTGGCGCTGGCCGCCACGCGGCCTTTCAGCTTCTCGTAAGCCGACTCTCGGTCGACTGTTTTTTCGTAGACACCGGCCACCAGCGAACCGGCGATCAAGGCCTGTCGCTGCTCCAGCGTGATCGGCCCGATCTGGCTGCCCGGTGGCAGCACGAAGACGCGTTCGGTGACGCTGGGCCTGCCCTTCTCGTCCAGGAAGCTGACCAGGGCTTCGCCCACCGCCAGTTCCATGATGGCCGCGGCCATGTCCGGTATCGCCGGGTTCTGGCGCATCGTTTCGGCCGCCGACTTCACCGCCTTCTGGTCGCGCGGCGTGAAGGCGCGCAGCGCGTGCTGCACGCGGTTGCCCAACTGGGCCAGCACGCTGTCCGGCACGTCCAGCGGGTTCTGCGTCACGAAGTACACGCCCACGCCCTTGCTGCGCACCAGGCGCACGACCAGCTCGATGCGTTCGACCAGCGCCGCCGGTGCGTCTTTGAACAACAGGTGCGCTTCATCGAAGAAGAACACCAGCTTGGGCTGGTCCAGGTCGCCGACCTCGGGCAGCAGTTCGAAGATTTCGCTCAGCAGCCAAAGCAAAAAGGTGGCGTACAGGCGCGGCGCGTTCATCAGCTGGTCGGCAGTCAGGATGTTGATCACCCCTTTGCCGTCCACCGTCTGCAGCAGGTCGCTGATGTCGAGCATCGGTTCGCCGAAGAAGCGCGCGCCGCCCTGTTCTTCGATCTGCATCAAACCGCGCTGGATGGCGCCGATGCTGGCCGCGCTGATGTTGCCGTACGCGGTCTGGAAGTCGCTGGCGTTGTCGCCGACATGCTGCAGCATGGCGCGCAGGTCTTTCATGTCCAGCAGCGCCAGCCCGCGGTCGTCGGCAATCTTGAAGACCAGGCTCAGCACGCCGGCCTGGGTGTCGTTCAAAGCCAGCATGCGCGTCAACAGCAGCGGGCCCATGTCCGATACCGTGGCGCGCACCGGGTGGCCTTGCGTGCCGAACACGTCCCACAGCGTGCTGGGGCAGGTCAGTGGTGTGGGTGTCGGCAAGCCGCGTTCGGCCAGGATGGCGGCCAGCTTGGCGCTGACCTGGCCCGGCTGGCTGATGCCGGTGAGATCGCCCTTCACGTCGGCCATGAAAACCGGCACGCCGATCTGGCTGAAGTTCTCGGCCAGGGTCTGCAGCGTGATGGTCTTGCCGGTGCCGGTGGCCCCGGTGATCAGGCCGTGGCGGTTGGCCAGTGCGGGCAGCAATTCGCAGCGCGTGTCGCCGTGCTGGGCGACGAGGATGGGGTCGGACATGGCGGCGGCGCTCGGCGGGGGTGACGACGGGCCGCAGTCTACGGTGCAGCCTGTCGTGTCACGCCCCCGCGCCGTCGCTCATGCCGTCTGCTGACGGCGCCGGACCAGGCTGCCGACGGCCAAGGCGCCGCCCAGCATCAGCGCCCAGCTGCCGGGTTCGGGCACCGCCGCGATGTTCACGCCGGTGACGGCCAAAGCCGATGCGCCCAGGCTGTCGGGGATGTCGATGACACCGAACACCAGCATGTGGCTGCCGGCGCCGAGCGGGCCGGTGCTGAAACTGGCGTAGGCGGTTTCATCGAGCATCGGCGACAACGAACCGCCGACGAAGCTGGCGGTCTGCACCGTGGTCAGCGTGGTCATCACGCCGTCCAGCACCATGAATGCCAGGTCGTTGGCCGGGCTGTTCTGCGGCTCGTTGCTCATGAACTTCCAGCTGAAGCCGAGGCTGTCGCCGGCTGCCGTGCTGACCTTCTGCCCCAGCGCCGAGCCGACCAGGCCGCCCAAGCCCGACAGTGCACCCACCGGCAGGCCGGCGAAGCTTTCCAGCGCGGCGGCGCTGGCCATGCTGCCGCCGAAGAGGAAGCTGGTGGTGTCGGCCGTGCCCATCACCGCCTGCGCGGTGTTGGGTGCCGGCGGCGGGCCATAAGCCGAAACGGCATCGACGGCGACATTGCCCGCAGTGCTCCAACCGGTCAGGCCGGCCGCGAAGTCGCCGTTGGCAACGCCTGCCGCGTGGCTGCTGTCGGCCAGGCCGAAGGCGGCTGCGGCGATGGCCACGATGGCGCCCGCGTGAACGGTGGCAGCGGTGAGGTTCGAGAGTTTGAACATGGTGTGCTCCGAGAAAGATGTGAGGTTGAAAGGGATGTGTGCAGCGCGGCGCATTCAGCGCACCGTGCCGACTTGCGAGAACTCGACCGTCTGGTTGGTTTCCATGCCCAGGCCGGCCTTGGCGCAGTCCAGCCGTTCGCTGCTGACTTTGGGCGTGAAGGACACCGATTTGCGCGTGTTCAGGTTGGTGCAGACGGCCTTGCCGATGGCCAGGCCGCTGATCTGAACCGCCGGCAAGCTGGACGTGGCCAGGCCGATTTGCGTGATCTGCACGCGGTCGCCGTGCACAGCCACCAGACCCGATTTTTCGCAGTCGAAATAGCCGTTGGCGTCGATGGCCGCCGACACCGACAAGCGCGTGTTCAGGTTGGCGCAGGTGACCTTGCCGCGCGTCAGGCTGACCAGGTTGCCGTCCACCGGTTTGGCGCGTTGGCCGTTGATCTGCACGAAGACGTTGGTGATCAGATCTTTCGACACGTAGATCTTTTGTTCCGGGTCCCACTGCGTGGCGCCGGGCTCGACCAACTGAGCCGTGATCAACACGGCAGCACCCGGAAACGGGTCGGTCAGCAGCGTGCCGATGTTGGGCCGGTTGACCTCGGCCACATTGGCCGCGTCGCGCGAATCGGCATTCGTCTTGACGCGGATGTTGTGGCCCTCGCGCAGCAGGTTGCCCAGGGTGAATTCGGCATGGCCGGGTTTGTCGGCGGTGCCCGCTGGCAGCTCGGTCGCGCTGCTCAGCTGCACCTGGCGCCAGGGTTGCACGGGCTGGCCCTGTACGTCGAAGAATTCAAGCTGCCCGGCCTTGTTGAACGACAGTGAGTCGATGTGCAGCGGGCGCGGCAGCACGAAGGCGGTCATGTTCTTCAGCACCAGGTTGGCCAGCACCAGGTTCTCGAAATGGAAGATGAAGCTGCCGTTGGACGTCAGCGTGCCGGTGCTGTAACTGGGCACCCGCGGGTGCAGCGGCAGTGCCGTACCGCCCGAATTCAGCAGCACCGCATCGGCAATGACGACCTGGTTGGTGGTGTTCAGGATGTTCTCTTCCGCGAAGTGCGTGCCGACGTGGAACTTCTCGCCGCCGTGCACCTGGCCGGCCGCGCTGCCCGGCAGATTGGGGCTGGTCCAGCCCTTGGCCACGTTCCAGGTCACCAGGTAGCGGTGGTAGCTGACACCTTTGAAGAACTTGGTGCCCGCCGCCGCCACCACCGGCACGTTCCAGGGGCTGAGCGTGCCCAGGTAGGTGGACACCGGTGTGAGCGTCGTGGACAGGCTCAGCACTTCCATCTGCAGCGCGGTGGCGGTGGCGGCGTTGGGGTTGATGAAGTCCCAGTTGGCCAGCGACTGCACCGTCAGGCCCACGTTGTTGGCCAGGATGCCGAAGTCCTGGTCGCTGAAGTGGCGCAGGTGGCCGACGCGGTCGCTGCAGGAGATGTTGCTGCCGGCCGGCATGATGTGGTTGGTGAGGGCGTCTTCACCGGTGTGCAGCGTGGTGCTGTGGGCCAGGCCGTAGTTGTGGCCGGCTTCGTGGGCGGCCGTTCCGCCGATGCCGTAGGCCCAGCGGTCCAGCGTGTTGTTGGCGCCGTCCAGCGTGCCGCCAGGCGTGCCGCAAAAGGCGGCGTAAGAGCCGGCCCAGACGCGGGAGTGGTCGATGACATCGTTGTCGCCGGTGTCCACGGCTTCGGCCTGGCCGAAGAGCACGCCGCCCGAATTGCCGTTGGTGTCCGAGCCGATCGCCACCATGTTGCGGCGGGCCGGCGGCGACACCAGGGCGTCGGGGTTGCTGGTGGTGGGCGTCATCACCTGCACGTTGAATTCGCAGTAGTCGGTGGCCACCACGTCGTAGATGCGGTTGCGCAGTGCGGTGGTGCTGCCGGCGGGGCCGTTGGGCAGCAGGGCGATGTCGAAGGTTCTGGCCGGCGACGTGAGGCCGGCGTAGTTCGGGAAGGTCGGGTCGTCGGTGCTGGGGAAGTACAGGAAAAGTTTGTTGGGCTTGCTGGCGTTGATGGCGCCGTAGTTGTGGTAGCAGGTCGGCGCGGCTTGCGCGGCAGCGGCCGTGAGGAAACAAGCGGCTGCCAGAGCGGTGCGGATCAGACGTGGACGTGTTGCGGACATGGGGAGTCTCCTGGTGGGCTGTGGCGTCTCGCGGCAGGCCATCCGCAGCGAACGTGCAGCCACGATAAGAGGGTGAATACTTAGGTACTAACCCCCAAACGACGGGCTTCCCTAGGTTCACAGGGGGTCGGTCAAACAGGGGCCCCTAGCTCGTGGGATGGGCGCGGACCCGCTCAAGCGTTCGCTTTCGGGCCGGCAGCTAAAATTGCGGCCCAACAGCAGGAGCGAGACATTCCATGGCGGGTCATTCCAAGTGGGCCAACATCCAGCACCGCAAAGGCCGCCAGGACGAAAAGCGTGGCAAGGCCTGGACGCGCGTGATCCGCGAAATCATGGTCGCGGCGCGTCTGGGTGGCGGTGATGTGGCCATCAACCCGCGCCTGCGTCTGGCCGTCGAAAAAGCCAAGGCCGTGAACCTGCCGGTTGAGACCGTGAAGCGCAACATCGACAAGGCCACCGGCAACCTCGAAGGCGTGCATTACGAAGAAGTGCGCTACGAGGGCTACGGCATCGGCGGCGCTGCCGTCATCGTCGACTGCATGACCGACAACAAGGTGCGCACCGTGGCCGAGGTGCGCCACGCCTTCAGCAAGTACGGCGGCAACATGGGCACAGAAGGCAGCGTGGCCTTCCAGTTCAAGCATTGCGCGCTGTTCGTCTTCGCGCCCGGCACGGCCGAAGACAAGGTGATGGAAGTGGCACTGGAAGCCGGTGCCGAAGACGTGATCACCGGCGACGACGGCTCCATCGAAGTGCTGGCCCCGCCGCACGACTTTGAAGCCGTGAAGGCCGCGCTGGAAGCCGCCGGCCTGAAACCCGAAGTGGCCGAAGTGACCTGGCGCGCCGAAAACCCCATCGAGGTGGCCGGCGAAGATGCCGTGCGCATGCAAAAGCTGCTGGACGTGATTGAAGACCTCGATGACGTGCAGGACGTGCACCACAACGCCCACATCGCTGAATGAAAGTCCTCGTGATCGGCAGCGGCGGCCGCGAGCATGCCCTGGCCTGGAAGCTGGCGCAGGGCGAGCGGGTGCAGACCGTGTTCGTGGCGCCCGGCAATGGCGGCACGGCGGTCGATGCGGCGCTGAAGAACGTGCCGCTGACCGACCTGCACGCGCTGGCCGATTTCGCCATCGCCGAAAAGGTGGCGCTCACCGTCGTCGGCCCGGAAGCGCCGCTGGCAGCCGGCATCGTGGACCTGTT
This sequence comes from Burkholderiales bacterium, assembly GCA_038316205.1. Lineage (GTDB taxonomy): Bacteria > Pseudomonadota > Gammaproteobacteria > Burkholderiales > Burkholderiaceae_C > Rubrivivax. The sequence continues at coordinate 31,332 of JBBQAI010000019.1, read as the reverse complement.
CCGCGCGCGCGGATTGCGCATCTTCGGGCCCACCCAGGCCGCGGCGCAGCTGGAAAGTTCCAAGGCCTACGCCAAGGCTTTCATGCAGCGCCACGGCATCCCCACCGCGCTGTACGGCGCCTACACCGACGCCGCTTTGGCGCACGCGCACGTGGAAAAGCACGGCGCGCCCATCGTCATCAAAGCCGACGGCCTGGCTGCGGGCAAAGGCGTCGTGGTTGCGATGACGGCTGAAGAAGCGCATGCCGCCATCGACATGATGTTGGGGAAGGACGGGCTGGGCAGCAACGCGCTCGGCGTGCAACACGGCTCTGAAGGCGCGCGCGTTGTCATTGAGGAATTCATGGCCGGCGAAGAAGCCAGCTTCATCGTGCTCAGCGACGGCAAGAACGTCTGCACGCTGGCCACCAGCCAAGACCACAAGCGCGTGGGCGAAGGCGACACCGGGCCCAACACCGGCGGCATGGGCGCCTATTCGCCAGCGCCAGTGGTCACGCCGAATGTGCACGCCAAGGCGATGCAGGAAATCATCCTGCCGACCATCGCCGGCATGGCCAAAGCTGGTGTGCCTTTCACCGGATTTTTGTATGCCGGGTTGATGATCGACGCGCACGGCCAGCCGCGCACGGTGGAATTCAACGCCCGCCTGGGCGACCCCGAGGCCGAGGTCATCCTGATGCGTTTGAAGAGTGATCTTTTCGAGTTGCTGATGCACGCCACCGATGGCACGCTGGACGAGGTCGAGCTGGAATGGGACCGCCGCGTGGCGCTGGGCGTGGTGGTGGCGGCACACGGCTACCCCGCCGCGCCGCGCAAGGGCGACGCGCTGACCGCGCTGCCGCCCAACGCGCCCGACCTGCATGTTTTTCACGCTGGCACCACCGTGCAAGACGGCACGTTGCGCAGCAACGGCGGGCGCGTGTTGTGCGTCACCGCGCTGGCGGATTCGGTGCGGCTGGCGCAACAGCGCGCGCTGGAAGCCGTGCGCCAGGTGCAGTGCGATGGCGCCATCTGGCGCAACGACATCGGCCATCGCGCGATAAAAAGCCCCCAAGCTGGAGACAAGGGCCCCCAAGCTCACTAGCGTTCGCTGCCCCCCGAGGGGGATGCTTCGCCGCCGGCCCGGCCAAGCCGGTTCCGGGGCGGGAAACTTGGTCCAATACGCTTTAACCTGGGTTCACTGTGATGATCGACACCGTTGCCGTTCGCGAATATTTGCTTGACTTGCAAGGCCGCATCGTGGGCGCCGTGCAGGCCGAAGACGGCTTGCCGTTTCGCAGTGACGGCTGGACCCGCCCGGCCGGCGGCAAGCTGCAAGGCGACGGCTTGTCGCAGTTGCTGGAAGAAGGCAACTTCCTGGAACGTGGCGGCTGCAATTTCAGCCACGTGAAAGGCGCGTCGCTGCCGCCCAGTGCCACCCAGCACCGGGGTGAACTGGCCGGCGCGCCTTTCGAAGCGCTGGGCGTTTCGCTGGTCATGCACCCGCGCAACCCGCATGTGCCGACGGTGCACATGAACGTGCGCCTGCTGGCCGCATTCCCCGAGGGCCGCGAGGCGGTGGTGTGGTTCGGCGGCGGCATGGACCTGACGCCCTACTACGGCTACGACGAAGACGCCGTGCACTTCCACCAGACCTGCGCCGATGCGCTGGCGCCCTTTGGCGCCGACAAGTACCCGCGCTTCAAACAATGGTGTGACGAATACTTTTTGAACAAGCACCGCAACGAGCCACGCGGCATCGGCGGGGTGTTCTACGACGACTTCAACGAAGGCAGCTTCGAAGACGGCTTCGCCATGATGAAGTCCGTCGGCGATGCCTTCATCCCGGCTTGGCTGCCCATCGTGCAGCGACGTCGCGAGATGACCTACGGCGAACGCGAACGCGACTTCCAGGCCTACCGGCGCGGCCGCTACGTCGAATTCAATCTCGTCTGGGACCGTGGCACCCACTTCGGCCTGCACGGTGGTGGCCGCACCGAAAGCATCCTGATGAGCATGCCGCCCATCGTGAAGTGGCGCTACGACTGGCACCCGGAAGCCGGCACGCCCGAGGCCCGCTTGACCGAACACTTCCTGCAACCGCGCGATTGGCTGGCTGCGTGACGGCCACGCCCAAACGTGTCGGCCTTTTCGGTGGCACTTTCGACCCTGTGCACACCGCGCATGTGGCGCTGGCCCGCGCCGCGCTGAACGCCTTCGACCTGGATGAGGTGCGCTGGATACCCACCGGTCAGCCCTGGCAGAAGGGCTGGACCATCACCGATGCCCGGCATCGCGAGGCGATGGTGCGGCTGGCCATCGACGGCGAGCCGCGCTTCAAGCTGGACCGCATCGAGATCGAGCGCAGCGGGCCCAGCTACACGCTGGACACCGTCAAGTCGCTGGTCGCGGCCGAGCCCGGCACCGAGTGGGTGCTGATCATCGGCCAGGACCAGTACGCCGGCCTGCACACCTGGCGCGATTGGCAGGTGTTGCTGGGCCTGGTGACGCTGGCCGTGGCCAACCGGCCCGGGCCTGTGCGCCTGCCCGACCCCGAAGTTCAAGCATTTGCGCACAAGGCTGTGCCCTTGCCGATGCTGGACATTTCGTCCACCGCCATCCGCGACGACGTGGCGGCGGCGCAGGACATCACCCAATTGGTGCCGCCCGCCGTGGCGCGCTATATTGAATCTCACGGCCTGTATCAGAAGCATCAGGCCAGCACGCCGTCACCCATCAGGAGCTGAATGGACATCCGCAAGCTGCAACGCGCCATCGTCGATGGCCTCGAAGACGTGAAGGCTCAGCACATCGCTGTCTTCAACACCGAGCATCTTTCTGCCTTGTTCGAGCGCGTGGTCATCGCCTCGGGGACGAGCAACCGGCAAACCAAGGCGCTGGCCGCCAGCGTGCGCGACGCCGTCAAGGGCCGGGGCATGGACGTGATGAGCGTCGAAGGCGAAGACAACGGCGAATGGATCATCGTGGACTGCGGCGCTGCCGTCGTGCACATCATGCAGCCGGCCATCCGCGAGTACTACCACCTGGAAGAGATCTGGGGCGGCAAGAACGTGCGTCTGAAGATCGGTGAGGTCAACACCAAACTGGTCAAGGCCAGCGAACCCGCGCGGGCCATGAAGCCAGCCCGCAAAGCCAAGGCGCAGGTGCGGGCCGACCACGACGCCGTGCGTCCTGCACGCACCCGCAATTCGGAGCGCGATGCGGCCCTTGATCTGGCAGCGGCCCCGGCGAAGCGTGCCGCCTCCAAGACCGCCCCGGTTGGCAAACCGACGAGGGAAGTGGTCGAGAAAAAAGCCACCAACCGCAGCGCCGCTTTCAAGCGCGTGGCCGCCAAGGCCCCGGCGCGCAAGACGCCGTCGCGGGTGAGCACGGCACCGGCCACCAAGACCATCGTCGTCAAGGCGGCCGGGCAGGCGGCGGCGCGCAAGTCACCGGCCGCCAAGAAGGCCGCGCCGCGTCCGGCACGCAAGACGCCCACGCGTCCCAAATAAACCGCGATGAAGCTGCTGGTGGTGGCGATCGGCCAGCGCCAGCCGGCCTGGGCCGACCAGGCCTGGGCCGATTTTGCGAAGCGCTTTCCGCCCGAGATGCGGCTGGAACTGAAGGCGCTGAAAGCCGAGCCGCGCAGCGGTGGCAAAACGGCCGCGCAATGCATGGACGCCGAGGCGGCGCGCATCGAGGCGGTCTGCCTCAAGGGCGCGCGTCGCGTGGTGTTGGACGAATTCGGCACGCGACGGACCACGGCGCAACTGGCGGAACGGCTGCAAGTCTGGCGCGGTGACGGCCGTGACACGCTGCTGCTGATCGGCGGGCCAGACGGGCTGGCCTCGGCCATGAAAGCGACGGCCGACGAGACGCTGCGCTTGTCCGATCTGACGCTGCCACACGCCTTCGCCCGCGTGATCCTGGCCGAGGCGCTGTACCGCGCCTGGACGCTGGCCACAGGGCACCCTTACCACCGCGAATAGCCGCCGCTTGGCTGCACGCAGCACGGCCCCGAGCAGGCCGTCAGCGTGCAGCCAACAGGCCTTGCACGCGCAGCCAGGTCGGGTGCGTGGCGTCCACGCTGGCGGCGAACTGTGCAGCGGCCGCTTCGTAGGCCAGGCGGCTGCCGGCCGCCTCGCCCGCGGCGGCCAGCGCGTCGCCGCGCGTCGCGTGAGCCAGGCCCGTGCGGAACGAGGCCGCACGGCGACCCTGCATGCGCGTGGTCAAGGCCAGCGCCGCGTCGGCGTCGGTAACCGCTGCGGCGGGTGCGGACGCGAGCAAAGCAGACGCCGAGCGCAGCAACAGTGCCGATGCCCGGTGGTGCAGCGCCAGACGCGGTTCGGCCAACAGCGGCTGCAGCGCGGCCTGTGCGGCGGCTGGCTGGCCCTGGGCCAGCGCCATCTCGGCGCGGGCCATCGCGCAGCCGCGCGCGCTCTCGTCGGTTACGGGCAGGGCGCCCTTGGCCGACGCAGCGGCCAGCCCTGTCTCGGCCTGCGCCAGTTGCTGCCGCGCGGCGCCTTGATCACCGGGGCCGGCGCGGTGCAGCAGCACGGGCACGGCCAGGCACAGCGCCGAAGCCGCCAGCCGCGGGTCGCCTTCGCGCTGCGCCCGCTGTGCCGCCGCCGCGTACTGCACCAGCGCGGCGGGTGCGTTGCCCAGCGCGTCCAGCGCCATGCCTTGTGCACGGGTGAAACTGGCCGCCATCGGTGAGTCGGCCTGTTGCTGCACCAGCCGCAGGTTCTCTTGCACCAGGGCCAGCGCGTGGCGGGCGTCGCCCATGGCCAGATTGGCAGTGGCCCAGCGGCTGCGGGTTTCGATACCCGGCAGCGCCTGCTCGGCGCCGCCGCTGCGCAGGCGCTGCAAGGCGGCATTGAAGACACCGTCCAGATCGACATCGACACCGTTCATCGCTTGCAGGTAGGCCAGCATCATCTGCGCCCGGTGGCGCGCGCTTTGCGGCAGGTCCAGCGCCTGGGGCATCAAATCCCACGAAGCCTGTTGCGACTGCAAGGCGGCAGCCAGGTCGCCGCTGGCCAGTTGCAGCAGCACCTGGTAGTCCAGGCACAGTGAACGCGTGCCGACGGTGACGGCAGCGTCGGCGACGCCGCGCTGGATGCTGGCCAGGCCATCGGCGCGCCGCCCCATGCCGAACAGCGCGGCGCCCAGGTCGCAGCCTATCTCGGCCCGCAGATTGGGACTTTTGGCCAGGCGCAGCGCCTCGGTCAGCGTGGGCAGGGCGGCCTCGTCGCTTTCAAAGTTACGCCTTTGTCCGCCGACGGCGAACAGCGTTTCGGCCAGTTCTTCCGAGTCGGGCGCGAAGGTGGCGCGGGCGCCCGATTCGATGCGCGCCAAGGTGGTCGGCAGTGCCAGCGCACGGCCTTCGGCGGCCACGCCCACCATCTGGTCGACCAGGAAACGACTGACGGCGATGCCCTTGCCGCGTTCGGCCAGCGCGCGGTCGCGTTCGCGGTCGGCGCGGTGGGCCTGCAGCAGTGAAAACGCCAGCGCACCGGCCAGCGCCAGGAACACGGCGCTGGTAGCCAGCACACCGCTGCGGTGGCGCACGGCAAAGCGACGCAGCCGGTAGGCGCGCGTGTCGGGTTGCGCCCGCACCGGCTCGTGCGCGGCCCAGCGGCGCAGGTCTTCGGCGAAGTCGGCGGCCGAGCGATAGCGCTCGTGGGCGTCGCGCCGCAAGGCCTTGGCCAGGATGGTGTCCAGGTCACCGCGCAGCACCCGCGAAAGGCCGCGCGCGGTGCTGCTGCGCGTTTGCGCGGCGGTGTCGCTGACAGCGGCGCTGGCGCGTTTCAATTGGCCCTCGGTGATGGCCATTTCGACCTGCGCCGGCGTGTCCAGCCGGGTCACGTGGGGCCGCGAGCCGCACAACAGTTCGAAGAGCACCACGCCCAGCGCGTAAATGTCGGTTGCGGTGGTCAGCGCTTCGCCCAGCACCTGCTCGGGCGCGGCGTAGGCCGGCGTCATCACGCGGCCGGCGGCTTGCGTGTAGGCGGCGTCGGTGCCTGGCGCTGTGCCGGCCACCCTGTCGCTCGCCGTATCGCCCGCTTCGGGGCCGGGCGCCGCCAGCAATTTGGCAATGCCGAAATCGAGCAGGCGCACCTGCCCGTCGGCCGTCACCAGGATGTTGCTGGGCTTGAGGTCGCGGTGGATGACCAGCCGCGAGTGCGCGTACTGCAGCGCTTCCAGCACCTGCGCGAACAGCGTCACGCGCTGCGCGGTGTCCAGCCTGCGCGCGTCGCACCAGCGGTCTATCGGCTGGCCATCGACGCATTCCATCGCCAGCCAGGGCGTGCCGTCGTCGGCCACGCCAGCGTCGTAGAGCGGCGCGATGTGCGGGTGGCTCAGCCGCGCCAGGATGTCGCGCTCGCGGGCGAAGCGCACCGCCAGTTGCGAGCCCGCGCGGTGGCCCAGCGGCAGCTTCAGCGCCACCTCGCGCGCCGGCAGGGCGTCGGCGCGCGTAGCGCGCCACACGGTAGCCATGCCGCCGCTGCCCAGCAGTTCACCCAGCACCCACGGGCCCACGCGCGCGCCGCGGGTCAGGCCATTGGGGGCCAACGTGGCAGCGCCGGGCACCTGCGGCCCGCGTGCCAGCCAGTCGGTTTCGGTGCGCGTGCTGTGGGCCTGCAGCATCTCGCGCAGCCAGGGCGCCAGCGCGGGTTCGTCGCGGTCCACCTGCGCCAGCCAGGCCGGCAACTCGGCCGCCGGCAGGTCGCGGGCGCTGTCGAACAGGCTCGATACGCGCAGCCAGACCTGCGGGGTGATCGCCGGTCGCGGGGGTAGCACGGGTAGTTCGGGTAGTTCGGGTTGAGGGGGCGGGTTCAGGCGCAACATGCACCACCCTTCACGCAGCAGCAGGGGGCAAACCGGACATTGGCATCGTTAGCGAGAGCGCAGGCCATGCGGCGAATCTACCGGCAAGCGCGCACCCCCCGGTGTTGGGGGTCGGGGCGATGTCCGCTTCGCCCGCGGCAGGACGTGAAACAGGACAAGCTGACCTCGCAGGAAGACCGTCATGTTCGAGCTTTCCGATCTGCACCGCCCCGCCGCCATCTGGGCCGCCGCTTTGCCCCCCAGCCCCACCGGGCCGCATTGGCGGGTGCGCCTGCTGGGTGCCGTGGATGCGGTTGGCGTTGGCGTTGGCGTTGGCGTTGGCGTTGGCGTTGGCGCTGACGAGGACGAGGACGAGGGCGAGGGCGAGCCGATTGGCGGCCCCACGCTGAGCCGCTGGCCGACACGCGCCGTGGCTGCGCTGCTGGCCCGCCTGGCGCTGTGGCCCGATCGCGTGCACCCGCGTGAAGAACTGGTTGAACTGCTGTGGCCGGGCGTCAGCCTCAGCGTGGGTCGCAACCGCCTGCGCCAGGCGCTGTCCACCCTGAAAGCTTTGCTGGAAACGCGCGCCGGGCAAGCCGGTGTGGGGGCGCGTCCCGTGCTGCTGGCCGACCGCCTGGACATCCGCGTGGTGCCCGGCGCGCTGGCCTGCGACGCGCTGGATTTTGAACGCCGCCTGCGGGCCGGTGACTGGCCCGCCGCGCAAGCGCTCTACCGGGGCGACCTGATGCCCGGGCATTACGACGAATGGGTGCTGCAGGAACGCCGCCGTTTGGCCGCCTTGTGGGAGCGGCTGGACGCGGCCTGCCCGTTGTTCCTGCCGGTTGCTTCGGCTGCCTCGGTGGCTGCTGCCGCCACCGACCGCTACGCCCTGCATGCCTGAAATCCGCGGCTGAAATCAGCTCCTGCGTTCAGCGTTTCAGCGCCACCGTCAGAAAGGCGCGGGCCTTTTCCCAGTCGCGCCGCACGGTGCGTTCGGTCAGGCCAAGGGCGTTGGCGATGTCCACCTCGGTCAGCCCGGCGAACCAGCGCATCTCCACCACCTGGGCCAGACGCGGGTCCAGGGCGGCCAGTGCGTCGATGGCGTCGGCGACGTCCAGCACGTCGGGGTCGCCAGCGGCCACCGCTTCGCCGATGGCGGTGTCCAGCGTCACTTGCGCCAGGTCGCCACCGCGCCGCTCAGCCTGGCTGCGCCGTGCGATGTCGGTGATGACCGAACGCATCACCCGCGCCGCATGGGCCAGGAAGTGGCTGCGATTCTCGAAGCCCAGCGTGCCGGCGTGTTGCAGACGCAGCCAGCTTTCGTGCACCAGCGCGCCGGTGTCGGCCATGGTCACGCGGTCGCCCCGGCGCAAACGGCTGCGCGCCATCGCTTCCAGGTCGGGGTAGAGCAGCGTGAAGATGCGGTCGAAGGCCTGCGCATCGCCGGCGCCGGCTTGTGCGAAGAGGCCGGTGAGTTCACTCATGGGCTCGAATCTAGCGGTTCGGCATGGACAATGCCTTGATGCCTTCTCCACACGACTGTCCGTCCCCTGCTTTCGTTCACGCCTTCGTCTACCTCGCGTCGCAAAGCCCGCGTCGGCAGCAACTGCTGGACCAGCTCGGCGTGGCGCACCGGCCGCTACTGCCCAATGTGGGCGGCAAGTTGGATGGCAACTCCCTCGACCGCGACATCACCGAAGACGCCGAAGCGCTGGAAGCCGAACAGGCCGGTGAATTACCGCTGGCCTATGTGCAGCGCGTGACGCTGGCCAAGCTACGGGCCGCACGCGCGCGCTTGCAACGCCGTGGCCTCCCGCCGGCGCCCATTCTGTGCGCCGACACCACGGTGGCGCTGGGCCGCCGCATCCTGGGCAAGCCGCGTGACGATGCCGACGCGGTGGCCATGCTCAGCGCGCTGTCCGGCCGCACGCACCGCGTGCTGACCTGCGTGGCCGTAGCCGTTGGGCCGCGCACCAAGGTGCAGACGCAGACCAGCCTGTCGCATGTGCGCTTCGCCGCGTTGTCGCCCGCCACCGTGCGCCGCTACGTGGCCAGTGGCGAGCCGCACGGGAAGGCCGGCGCTTACGCCATCCAGGGCGCGCTGGCCGGCTGCGTCGCCCACATCGATGGCAGCCACAGCGGCATCATGGGTCTGCCGCTCTTCGAGACCGCCACGCTCTTGCGTGCGGCCCGCGTTGCTTTGCCGATCTAGACTCGATCCATGCCCGCGCAAGACATCCTCATCAACTGGGCGCCCCAAGAGACGCGGGTCGCCGTCGTTGAAAACGGCGCCGTGCAGGAATTGCACATCGAACGCACGCTGGAGCGCGGCCTGGTGGGCAATGTGTACCTGGGCAAGGTGGTGCGTGTGCTGCCCGGCATGCAAAGCGCCTTCATCGACATCGGCATGGAGCGCGCCGCCTTCCTGCATGTGGCCGACCTGAACAACGGTCCGCCCCACAAGCACAAGGAAGGGGAAGGGCGCGACGTGCCGCTGGTGCCCATCGAACGCCAGGTCTTCGAAGGCCAGACGCTGACCGTGCAGGTCATCAAGGACGCGATCGGCACCAAGGGGGCGCGCCTGTCGGCGCAAATCTCGGTAGCCGGCCGCATGCTGGTCTTCCTGCCGCACGACAACCACATCGGCATCAGCCAGAAAATCGGCTCTCACGAACTGCGCGAACAACTGCGGGTGCGCATGCAGGTCCTGGCTTCGCACACCGGCAAGGACGGCGGCGGTGGCTTCATCCTGCGCACCAATGCCGAAGAAGCGACCGACGCGGAGCTGGGCGAAGACATCGCCTACCTGCGCCGCACCTGGGCGCTGATCCGCGAACGCGCGCAAAGCCGCCCACCCGGCAGCCTGCTGCACCAAGACCTGAGCCTGGCCGAACGCGTGCTGCGCGACTTGACCGTGGAGGCCACGCAAACCATACGCATCGACAGCAAATTGCAGTGCGACGCGCTGAAGGTCTTCGGTGAAACCTTCATGCCCGGCGCGGTGGCCAAACTGGACCACTACCGCGGCGAGCGGCCCATCTTTGACCTCTTCGGCATCGAAGAAGAGCTGACCCGCGCGCTGGCCCGGCGGGTGGACTTGAAGAGCGGCGGCTACCTCATCATCGATCAGACCGAAGCCTTGACCACGGTGGACGTGAACACCGGCGGCTATGTGGGCGCGCGCAACTTCGAAGACACCATCTTCAAGACCAACCTGGAAGCCGCCGGCGCGATGGCGCGGCAACTGCGCCTGCGCAACCTGGGCGGCATCATCGTGGCCGACTTCATCGACATGCTGCGCGAAGACCACCAGCAGGCCGTGCTGGCCGAATTGCGCAAGCAACTGGCGCGCGACCGCACCCGCACCACGGTCAGCGGCTTCACGCAACTGGGCCTGGTTGAAATGACGCGCAAGCGCACCCGCGAGAGCCGGGCCCACTTGCTGTGCGAACCTTGCCCAACCTGCCAGGGCCGGGGCCAGGTCAAGACGGCGCGCAGCGTCTGCTACGACATCCTGCGCGAAATATTGCGCGAGGCCCGCCAATTCAGCCCCAAGGAATTTCGCGTGGTGGCCAGCGCGACGGTCATCGAAATGTTGCTCGACGAAGAGAGCGTGCACCTGGCCGGTCTGAGCGAATTCATCGGCAAGAAGATTTCGCTGAGCACCGAGCCGACGATGAATCCGGAGCAGTACGACATCGTTTTGTTGTAGACCGTGAGGCCAGCCCGCCTGACCCGCCTGACCCATCAGCCGCGCTGGGTCACCGCCGAGCCGCTGAACCTGGCGCCGCAATTGATCGGCCTGCCGCTGGCCACGCCGCACAGGCGAGCCTTGGCCATGGGCGTGGACCTGGCCTTCATGGCGCTGCTGGCGGGTGTCGGCGGCTTCTGGCTGGTCTGCGGCCTGGCCCTGGTGGCGCTGCTGCTGCGCGGCCAGCGGGCGGGGGTGCGCAAGCGCTTGCTGGTGGGCTGGCTGTTCGCGGGCTGCCTGGGCTTGCTGGCGCTGCAAGACGCCTGGGACACTTGGGGGCCGAATCGCGAAGCGCAGCGCGCGGCCGTGGCGGCTGAGGCCAAGGCCGAAGCTGCTGAAACCGCTGCTGAAAGCGCGGCTGAAGACAACGCCCAAACAGCCGCCACCTCAGCCTCAGCGCCGGGTCTGAGCGACGCCCAGCGCATCCGGCGCCTGCAGGCGCAGATCGTCGAATTGCGCAAGCCCCAGCCTTTCAAGTGGCGCGAACAAGTCGACCGCGCCATCGAATCGGTGGGGGTCAGCTTCGGCTGGGGCATCGTCTACTTCTCGCTGCTGCCGGCCTGGTGGGGCGGGCAGACGCTGGGCAAGAAACTCTTACACCTGCGTGTGGTGGAACTGACCGGCCGGCCGCTGACCGTGATGCGCTGCCTGCGCCGATACGGCGGTTACGCCGCCGGCATGGCCACTGGCGGGCTGGGTTTTCTGCAGGTGCTGTGGGACGTCAATCGCCAGGGCATCCAGGACCGCGTCGCGCACACCGTGGTGATTGACTTGCGGGCGCCTGCCGTGGCGGCCGTGGTTGCCGAGGTGGCCGCCGCGCCCGCCACGGCCGTCACGCCGCAGCTTGAGCCACCTCAGAACCCGTAAGCCAGGCCCAACTGACCGCTGACCGTGTTGGTCTTGCGCACCAACGGGCTGCCTTTGGCGTCGCCCAGCAGGCTGGTGCTGGTGAGGGTGGTGCTCAGCATCACGCGCGGCGCGATGGCGTAGTTCAGTCCGACGCTGGCGCGCACGTCCTGGAAACCGGCCTTGGGCTTGTAGACGGCGTAGCCGCTGTTGACCGACTGGCTGGCCGTCACGCCGAAGTGGGTCTGTGCGTAGGCCTGGTTGCCCACCGTGGTGTTGGCGCCCAGGCGCAACCGCAGGCCAGGTGCCAGCGGGAAGCCGTAGCTGGCGCCCAGGTCCATGCGCACACCCTTGTGGTCTTCGCCCGAGCCGGCGCGCAACGAAGCCTGCAGCGAGAGCGCGTCCACCACGCGCAGGTTCACAAAGCCGCCCAGTTCGGCGGCGGGGTTCACATTGCCCATGCCGCGCAGCCTGCTGTCGCTGTCTTCCTTGCGGCCGAAGTCCACTGTCAGGCGGGGGCCGAATTGCAGACCCGGCGCGCTGGAAAGATTCACGCCGACGCCGCCCAGGGTGCTGGCGAACCAGCCGTTGGCCCACTGGTAGGCCAGCACCGGCAGCACGCGGGTGCGGGTGTCGTCGGAACCGGGGAAGCGCGGCCCGGTGGCCACGCCCAGACCGATCAGGCCGGCGCCTTGGCCTTCACCGGTTGGCAGGAGGCGTATCGAGTCGATGTCTTGCGCCTGCGCCACGGCAGCGAAAAGGCTCAGGACGCCGGCGGGCAGTGCATGGCGGAACAACGAGGTGAATGGCATGTTCGGAAACCTGATGAAGCGTGAAGGAAGTTGCCCAGTGTGTCGGCATCCAGTAACGCCCATGTTGCACGCAAGTGAAGACAGCGCCGTGGTAGTCACACCCCGACCCCGCGTTTGCAGTGCTTGTTTCACCCCGGCCCGCCGCTAGACTGCGCCGCACCATGCATGCTGCACAAAACGAACTGATCACCCGAATCGGCCCCGGCACAGCCGCTGGCGAGTTGCTGCGACGTTACTGGCAACCCGCCGCCCTGCTGGACGAATTCGACCCGCGCCTGGACCCGCGCATGGCCGAGCGGCCGCTGAAGGCGGTGCGCCTGCTGGGGCAGGACCTGGTGCTGTTCCGTGACGAGGCGGGCACCTTGGGACTGCTCGACCGCGACTGCCCGCACCGGGGCGCCGACCTGGCTTTTGCGCGGCACGAAGGCGATGGCATCCGCTGCCCCTTTCACGGCTGGAAGTTCGCGGCCAGTGGGCAGTGCCTGGAAACGCCGGCTGAACCGATGGGTTCGACGCTGTGCCAGCGTGTGCGCCAGCGCAGCTATCCGCTGCGCGTGGCGGCCGGTGTCATCTTTGCCTACCTGGGCCCTGAAGACAGCACACCGCCCGAACTGCCGGCCTTCGACTGTTTTGCCGCGCCGGCCAGCCACAGCTTCGCCTTCAAGGGCCTGTGGCGCTGCAACTGGCTGCAGGCCTTCGAGGTGGGCATAGACCCCGCGCACCCGTCCTTCCTGCACCGCTATCTGCAAGACGACGCGCTGGACGCAACGGGCCAGAAGGAATTCGGCCGCCAGTTCCGCGCGGCCAGCGCTGGCGAGGTGGACGGCGAACGCTGGCCGATGACCCGCGTGATGCGCGAGGTCTGCAGCCCCGAAATCCACTTCGACGAAGTCGCACCCGGCCTGACGCAGCTGACCACGCTGCGCTTGATCAACGGCAGCCTGACGCATGTGCGCGTCACCCACGCCGCCTTCCCGCAGACTTTCGTCATACCTTTGTCCGAGACCGTCACCATCACGCAGATGCACGTGCCGGTGGACGACACTCAGACCTACTGGTACACCTTCTTCACCAGCTTCGCCGGGCCGCTGGACAAGGAAACCATGCGCGAACAGCGCCTGGCCCACATGACACTGCCCGACTACGTGCCGCAGAACGGCCGCCACAACGGCTGGAACTTCAACCCCGAGGAGCAGCGCACGCGCACTTTCCTGGGCATGGGCGAGGAAGACATCAACCTGCACGACCAGTGGGCCGTGGAAAGCATGGGCGCGATCCAGGACCGCACCCGTGAACACCTGGGGCAGAGCGACAAGGTCATCATGGCCAACCGCCGCATGCTGCTCAAGGCGATCGAGACGGTTCGCAACGGTGGCACGCCGCCGATGGTGCTGGATGCGGAACAAGCCGCCGCGCTGAAGGGTCCGGACACGGTGGACTGCATCGCCCCGGCGGCGAACTGGCAGGCGCACTGGCAAGCCGCCGCAGCGGCCAAACGCGCAGGCGCGGGCTGGCTGGCGGCTGGCGTTACCGCGCCGGCATGACGGCCGCCCGGGCGGCAGCCTGCGAGGCCGTGCTGGACCGCCTGCGCGCAGCGGGCATCGAACAATTGCGCCTGGCCTGGGCCGACCTGCATGGCACCTTGCGCAGCAAGACGGTGGTCGGGGGCACCGAGGCGTTCGCACAGGCGCTGCTGGGCGGCGTGGGCATGGTCAGCACGCTGCTGTTGAAGGACACGGCGGACCGCACGGCCTTCCAAGTCTTCGACCCCTCCGCAGACGCCGCCACCCGCGCCCTGTTCGCGACGGGCACCGAGTCCGAGGGCTCCGGCCGTTTCGGCGCTGCCAACAACGTGCAACTGCTGCCCGACCCGGCAAGCTTCGCCGTGCTGCCCTGGGCCGACGCCACAGCCTGGGTGCGTTGCGACCCGCTTTGGCCCGACGGCAGCCCCGTGCTGGCCGACCCACGCGGCGTGCTGCTGCGCGCTTTGGCGGCCTTGCGCGAAGCCGGCTACGGCCTGCGCTGCGGGCTGGAGGTGGAATTCCACATCCACCGCATCACCGACGAAAAATTGGGCGCAGCCGACGCCGCCTGGCCTGCCGAGCCGCCCGCCGTGGCGCTGCTGCACCCGGGTTACGCGCTGCTGTCCGAAGCCCATGCCGACCAGTGTGCCGACGCGCTGGCCATCGTGCGCCGCACGGCGTTGGGCCTGGGCCTGCCGCTGCGCTCGCTGGAAATCGAATTCGGGCCGAGCCAGTTCGAGGCCGTCTTCGCGCCCACCGACGCGCTGACCGCCGCCGACCAGATGATCCTGCTGCGCAACGGTCTGCGCCAGGCGCTGCGCCGCGCGGGGCTGCACGCCAGCTTCGTCTGCCGGCCGCCGTTGCCGATGGCGGTGGCCAGCGGCTGGCACCTGCACCAGTCGTTGACCGACGCGCAAGGGCGCAATGCGATGCAGCGTGACAGCGCAGCGGGCGGGGTTACTGCCGCCGCCGACGCCACCGACGCTCGCAGCACCCTCAGCGACGTCGGCGCCCACTGGCTGGCCGGCTTGCTGGCCCACGCACCCGGCATGGCGGCGCTGTGCGCGCCCACCATCCCGGCTTACAGCCGCTACCAAGGCAGCGTGATGGCGCCGCAGGCGGTGGTCTGGGGGCGCGACAACCGGGGCGCGATGCTGCGCGTCATCGGCGCTGCTTGGGGTGAAGGCGACGTGGCCACGCGCATCGAAAACCGCATCGGCGAACCGATGGCCAACCCCTACCTGGCGATCGCGTCGCAAATCTGGGCCGGGCTGGATGGGCTGCAACGGCGTTTAGACCCCGGCCCCGCCACCGAAACGCCCTACCTCGGCTCGGCTGCGCGCCTGCCCGCATCGCTGCGCGAGGCGCTGGACGCACTGGCCGGCGACGCGGTGCTGCAGCGCGGCCTGGGCCCGAAGATGGGCCTGGTCTACGACACTGTCAAACGGCAGGAACTGGCGCGCCACGCGCAGGCCGAAGACCCAGCGCAGTGGGAGCGTCGTGAATACTTCGGGCGTTATTGAAAACCGGGCCAAGCTGCTTCATGTCAACCACCATCACCCTGACCCTGCGCAGCGCCGACGGCCGCGCGCAGCGCATCAAAGGCCGCACCGGCAAGAGCCTGATGCAGGCCGCCGTGGCTGCCGGTGTGGAGGGCATCGCGGCCGACTGCGGCGGCTGCCTGACGTGCGCCACTTGCCATGTTTTTGTCGATGCCGACTGGATCGCGCGCTTGCCCGTGCCGACAGCCGATGAACGGGCCATGCTGGACATGACCGCCACGCCGCGTGAAGCCACCAGCCGCCTGTCCTGTCAGATCGAATTGACCGTCGCGCTGGAAGGTCTGAGCGTGCGCCTGCCCGCCACCCAATACTGAACCGCGCCCCGAGGAGAGACCTGTGCAATTGCTGGAAAGAGGCGCCAAGTTCTGCGCCGTGTTGGCCGGCGTGTTGCTGACCGCGATCACGCTGATGACCTGCGTCAGCCTGATCGGACGCAACACCGTGGGCTGGACCGTCGTGGGCGATGTCGAACTGTCGGGCTTTGCTGCCGGTGCCGCCGTGGCGCTGTTTCTGCCTTGGTGTCAGCTGCGTCGCGGCAACATCATCGTGGACTTCTTCACCGCCAAGGCGGCGCCGGCCACGCAAGCCAGGCTCGACCGCCTGGGCGCCTTGACGCTGTGCGCCGTGATGGTGTTGCTGACCTGGCGCACCGGTGTCGGCGGCCTCAACGCCTGGGCCTCTCAATCGGGCTCCATGATGTTGGGCTTGCCCGAGTGGACGGTCTACGCAGCCATGGTGCCGGCGATGGCGCTGACGGCGGTGATTGCCTTGACCCAGGCGGTGCAAGGCCACGCCGCCACCGAGGCGCAGGCATGAGCCCGATACAGCTGACCCTGGGGATCTTCGTCGTGATGGTGGGGATGATGGCGCTGCGCGCGCCCATCAGCGTGGCCATGTTTGTGGCCGGTGCTGTGGGCTATGTCACCCAGGCCGGCTGGATGCCGCTGGCCAGCTTCCTCAACACCCAGGCTTTCGCCCGCTTCGCCAGTTACGACCTCAGCGTCATTCCGCTGTTCATCCTGATGGGTAATTTCGCCACCCAGGGCGGCATCAGCAAGGCGCTGTTCAGAGTGGCGGCGGCTTTGATGTCGCGCTTCAAGGGCGGGCTGGCGATGGCTGCGGTGGTCACCTGCGCGGCCTTCGGCGCCATTTGCGGCTCGTCGGTTGCGACGGCGGCGACCATCACTTCGGTGGCACTGCCCGAGATGCGCCGCCACGGCTATTCAGACCGCCTGTCCACCGGCACCCTGGCTGCGGGCGGCACGCTGGGCATCTTGATCCCGCCGTCGGTGCCGCTGGTGATCTACGCCATCCTGGCCGAGCAGAACATCGCCAAGCTGTTCGCCGCAGCGATGATTCCGGGCCTCATCGCCATGCTCGGCTACATCGCAGCCATTGCGATCTATGTGCGCGTGGTGCCGGGCCAAGCGCCCGAACACGATGCCGCAGCACCGGGCCTCACTGCTTCAACCCTGGGGGGCGTGCTGCCCATCGTGATCATTTTCGGCATCGTCTTCGGGGGCATCTACGGCGGCAAGTTCACGCCCACCGAGGGCGCTGCCGTGGGCGCTGCGGCAACCTTCATCGCGGCACTGCTGAAGCGTGAGATGACGCTGGCGAAGTTCGCGCAGTGCTTCTACGCCACGGCCGAGTCTTCGGCCATGATCTTCATGATCTTCCTCGGTGCCGACCTGATGAATTCGGCTCTGGCGCTGACCCAGGTGCCTGCACAACTCTCGGGCCTCGTCCAGGGCTGGGGCCTGTCGCCTTTGATGGTGGTCGGCGTCATCGTGCTGTTCTACCTGGCACTGGGCTGCCTGATGGACGAGTTGTCGGTGCTGCTGCTGACGATCCCGATCTTCTTCCCGGTCGTCATCGGGCTGGACTTCGGCATGCCGAAAGAAAGCGTGGCCATCTGGTTCGGCATCCTGGTGCTGATGACGGTCAGCTTCGGGTTGCTGTCACCGCCAGTGGGTTTGAACGTCTACGTCGTCAACGGCATGGCGCGCAATGTGCCCATCGGCGAAAGCTACCGGGGTGTGCTGCCCTTCCTGGCCAGCGACACGCTGCGCCTGCTGCTGCTGTTCTTCTTCCCGGCCGTCAGCTTGTGGCTGGTGAAGTACGTCGGCTGACCCCGACTGAGCCCAACACGCCGGCCAGTCCCAGCAGCATCAGGGCCACGCTGGCCGGTTCGGGAATGGGGCTGGGCACGTTGCCCAGCGCCGCCACTTCGGTGCTGCTCAGCGCGCTGTCAAACGTGCGGATGAAATCGACACGGCCGGCCCGGGCTTCGTTCTGGTTGCTGGCGAAGTCGTCGATGAAGAAGCGCACGCTGTTGCCGGTGAAGTCGCCGACGCCGCTGTCATTGCCCAGCCCGAGACCGAGCCCGCCATTGATGTAGATGGCGACCGCGCCGCTGCTTTCGCGCACCATGGTCAGCCGCGCATCCACGCCGGCCGCCACGCTGCCGAAATTGCCCGAACCCGGAATACCGCAGCAATAGTTCCAGTTGCCGTTCAGGGTGTACATACCGCTGTCCGATGTCAGCGTCTTGTAGTCGATGATCTTGTTCCAGCCCGAGTTGACGGCGTCGAAGTGGAACAGCAGATCGATGGTGTACGTCGCCCCTAGGTCGACGCCCATCGTCAGGCCCTGGTTGGCGCCGAAGCTGTAGCCGGTGGCGTCCAGCGTGCCGCCAGCGCTGACCAGCGCCGGGCCGGCCAGGTCGTCGGCCAGGCTGCCGTCCAACTGGTACTGGTGGCTGGAAGTGGCAGCCTGGGCAGCCGCGGCGGCGCACAGCAGGGTCAGGGCGGCAATTCGGGCTTGCATGACGTTCTCGATAAGGGTGGTGTGGGCGTGAGCCTAGCCCTCCGTCGCGGCTGTGGTTAGCCTTGATCTTCGGGGGTGAGCCGGCGGGGCGCACTGTCGCGGAGGTGACGCCGGCTAAGGGATAGGCCGCAGTAGCCAGCCTTGCGGGCAAGTCGCATCATCAAAGCGCGATCCGCGCGGCATGAACCGTGCGGGCATTTGGAGACAACACATGACACGACACACGCTCGCGGCCCGATGGGCTGCGCTGGGCGCCTTGGCATTGCTCGCGGCCTGCAACAGCAGCGACCCACTGCCTGGCGACACCACCATCACCACCCTGTCCAACCGCGCTGACCTGGTCAGCGGCGGCTCGGCGCTCGTCGAGATCAGCTTGCCAGCCGGCGCCAACGCCAGTTCGCTGGTGGTCGACCTGGATGAAACCAATGTCAGTTCTTCCTTCGTCAAGGGCAGCGACGGCCGTATCCTGGGCGTCGTCAAAGGCCTGAAGACAGGCACCAACAAACTGCGCGCACGCGCCGTCGATGGCCAGTTCTCGGGCGCCACGCTGACCATCACCAACGCCCCCATCGGCGGCCCGGTGCTGCTGTCGGC
This sequence comes from Burkholderiales bacterium, assembly GCA_038316205.1. GTDB lineage: Bacteria > Pseudomonadota > Gammaproteobacteria > Burkholderiales > Burkholderiaceae_C > Rubrivivax. The sequence goes on along the minus strand of JBBQAI010000019.1, from coordinate 12,605 downwards.
GCAAACCACGCCCTGGGTGTGCGCCACGCCCACCGCCGTGGCCGCGAATGGCAACACGCCGGCCTCGAACGGCAGCGGTCTGAGCACCAGCGCCACCGACGCGCAGTGCAACATTGCCACCGAGTTCAAGTTGTTCTACCGCACCACCACCGCCGGTTGTTCGACGGCCCTGCCCGACCCGACACCGCCGGCCGTGGCCGCCGCCAACAACTGCTTCAAGCCCTACACCGTGGGCGTCACGCCGACGGATCTGGCCACCACCACGACCACAGCCGGTGTCACCGTGCCCTACATCGTGCGTGTGGAGCGCGGCACCATCAACCGCGGCATCTACGACGTCGTGGTGCTCTTCGACCCCACCAAGACCACCGCCTGGACGCCGCTGGCGCCGCAGGCACAGTGGAACGGCAAGGTCGTTTACAGCTTCGGCGCCAGCACCGGCCAGCCGCGCCAGCAGTTCCGCACCGAGCAGAACTGGGCCGACGACGCGGCGCTGTCGCGCGGCTTCATGGTGGTGGACCACAGCCTGACCGATTCGCTCTACAACTCGAACCGCGTGCTGGTGGCCGAGACGTTGATGATGATGAAGGAATACATCACGCGCAGCTACGGCCAGATCAAGTACACGCTGGGCAACGGCTGCTCGGGCGGCTCGATCCAGCAGAACACCATCGCGTCCACCTTCCCGGGCTTGCTGGACGGCCTGCAGCCCTCCTGCGACTACCCGGACAGCATCACCACCGGCCTGGAAGTCATCGACTGCGTGCTGCTGGTGAACTTCTACGCTGGCACCGACTGGACGGCGCTGATGGCCGGCAAGACGCAGGCCGAGATCAATGCGAAGAAGACGGCCATCAACGGTCATCTGGACCAGGTCGGCTGCCAGTCGTGGAACAACGCCTTCGGTTTCAACAACCGGCCCGGCAGTTACGTTCGCACGTTGGTGCTGGACGCCACCACGGGCGCAGTGGGCAGCATCCCCGGTGAAGCCCCGCGCAACAACTGCCTGCTGCCGGCCGCGCTGGTTTACGACCCGGTCACCAACCCCACCGGCACGCGTTGCGGTGATGCCGACCTGTCGGCAGCGGTCTGGGGCACCACCGCCAACACCCTGGCGGGCAGTGGCACGCGGGCCTTGCAGACCGGTGACAACGTGGGCGTGCAGTACGGCTTGAAAGCCTTGCTGGCCGGCGTGATCACGGCTGAAGAGTTCGTCACGCTGAACGAGAAGATCGGCGGCACCGACATCGACAGCAACCGCACGGCAGCCCGTTCGGTGGCCGACGCTGTGGCGCTGGACATCGCCTACAAGAGCGGCATCGTGTCGAGCGGCAAGAACCTGGGCAAGCTGCCCATCATCGATTCGCGCGGCTGGGACGAGACCGGCATCCACTACATCTGGCGCAGCTATTCCGAACGGGCCCGCATCGCCGCGTCCAACGGCGGCAACAGCGGCAACCAGGTGATCTGGCGCTATGGCACGGGCCTGTTGCCCGGCACCGCAGCCCAGGTGGCGGCGGTGACCGTGGCCTCGCTGACGACGATGGACACCTGGCTCAGCGCACTGCTGACCAGCGCGCCGAAGACCTGGTTGAACGGTGAGCGCACGCAGGCGCAAGTCATTGCGGCCAAGCCGGCTGCGGCGGTGGACCTGTGCTACCTGACCGGTGACACCACTTTCGCCACCAAGGTGCTCGACCAGGCCGTCTGCGACGCCGACGCCCGGCTGGCCAAGAAGGCTTCGCCGCGCCAGGTGGCCGGTGGTGCCATCACCGAGAACATCCTGAAGTGCCAGCTCAAGCCCGTGGTTCTCGCGGACTACACCGGCGTCACCTTCACGGCCGGCCAGCAGACCCGTCTGCAATCTGTGTTCAGCGGTGGTGTGTGCGACTGGAGCAAGGCCGGCGTGGGCCAGGTCGAGACCATAGCTCCGCTGACCTACAAGGGTGGTGCTGGCGGCGTGCCGCTGCCGGCCGCACCGCTGTCCTCAAAGATCTGAGGGCGCATCGCCACCCTCGCGCGCGGCGGCACCGCCACGTGCGAGGGGCGGCTTCAGGCGCACACCGCGCCGGGCCAACGCCTCGCGCAGCAGGAACTCCACTTGCGCGTTGGCGCTGCGCAGGTCCTGCGCCGCCAAGCGCTCGATCTCGGCCCACAGGTCGGGGTCGATGCGCAGCGGAAAGGCTTTTTTGCCTGGGCTGGCCATGCTGCTGCTGAGCCGCTCGCTGCGCTCAGTTGTAGAGGGTGCCGGTGTTGACCACCGGCTGCACCTCGCGGTCGCTGCACAACACGACCAAAAGGTTGGACACCATGGCGGCCTTGCGCTCGTCGTCCAGCACGACGATCTCGCGCTCTGACAGCCCCCGGATGGCGGCTTCGACCATGCCCACAGCGCCCTGCACGATCTTGTGCCGCGCCGAGACGATGGCCTCGGCCTGCTGGCGGCGCAGCATCACCTGCGCGATTTCGGGTGCGTAGGCGAGGTGCGTGAGTCGGGCTTCGATGACCTGCACGCCGGCTTTGGCGAAGCGCGCCTGCAGCTCGTCGCGCAGCGCTGCCGACACCTCGTCCATCCCGCCGCGCAGGGTGGTGATGCTGCCGGCCGGCTCCTCGCCTTCGTCATACGGGTAACGCGAAGCCAGATGGCGGAGTGAGGCATCGGCTTGCACCTGCACATAGCGCTCGAAGTCGTCCCCGTCGTAGGCCGCTTGGGCGGTGTCCTTGACCGACCAGACCACCACCGCGCCGATCTCGACCGGGTTGCCGCGCTGGTCATTGACCTTCAGCGTGGGCGAGTTCAGGTTGCGCGCGCGCAATGACAGTTTGCGGGTGCTCAGGAAGGGGTTGGCCCAGCGCAAGCCCTTGCCGCGATCGCTGCCTCGGTAGCGGCCGAACAGGTTCAGCAGGGCCGCCTCATTGGGGTTCAGCACGTAGAAGCCCAGAGCGATGAAGATCAGCGCCGGGGCAAAGAGCATGCCCCAGGCGGTGGCGCCGGGCGTGTGCATGAGCAGGCTGTACAAGGTCCAACCCAGCAGCGCCAGACAGGCCAACGCCGCGCCCACCATCGGGATACCGGGCAGCGTCAGCGCAGGCAGTTCGTGCAGCGCGCTCTGCGCGGCGACTGGCTGGTTGGTCGGGGTGTTCAAGGCATTCATCGTTCGCTCCTCTGCGATCAAAGTGATATCACTTTAGCATGAAGAAAACGAAGCTTGCAAGCGCCATCGGCGCGTCAACTTTGCAGGTCACGGTGGCAGCAGGAAGCTGCGCACGGCAGGCAGCGTGGCCGCCGGTGCTTCCTCGTGCGGCAGATGGCCGACGCCGGGGAAGGTGACGAGCTTGGCACCCGGGATGGCACGCAGATAGTCCTGTGCGTTGGCGATGGGAATCATCGCGTCCTGCTCGCCCCACACCAGCAGGGTCGGCGCGGTGATGCGTGCCAGCAGCGGCTGCGGGTCCTGCAGCACCAGTTGCTGCATGCGCTGGATCAGCGCCGGGCGCACGTCGGGCGCGCGCATCATGTCCCAGTAGCGCGTCACCACTTCTTCGCTCATCAATTTCGGGTTGGCGTAAGCCGGCTGCAGGCTCATCTTCAGCACGAAGCGCGGCAGGATGTACTGCATGGCGCGCACGGGCGCGGTCACTTCCGGAGCCTTGCCGTATTCGAAGCCGGGGCTGGCGAACCCGTCCGGTGCGACCAGCACCAGGCGCTCGACGCGTTGCGGCTGCTCGGCTGCGAAGCGCCAGGCCATGCGCCCGCCCATCGAGTGGCCGACGAAGCTGGCTTTGGCCACGCCGAGTTGGTCCATCAGGCCCTTCAACAGGTCGACGGTGTGCAGATCGCTGTAGTCGCCGCTGGGGTCGGCGCCGGTCAGGCCGGCGCCGGGCAGGTCGATGCGGATGACGCGGAAATGGTCCTGCAGCCCCAACGCCCACGGCTCCCAGGTGTGCAGGCTGGAGCCGAAGCCGTGCAGCATGATCACGGTGGGTGCGTCAGGCGCGTTCAGTGGGCCGGTTTCCCGCAGATGAAAGCGAACGCCGGCGACGGTGATGAAGTTGCTGGGCGGTGGCGCGTACTTCGCTTCCAGCGTGGCGCGGTCGCCGTCGGGTGTCCAGAGCCAGCCGCCGCCCAGCAGGGCCGCGATCAAAAGTAGAGTTGCAATCGTCATGGTCTTCACAGGCCGGTTTCGTAACGGGTGGACATCGAAGGTGATTCTCGCGGTGCCTGCGGATCAGGGTAAACCGCGACCACCGCCTCCAGCCGGCCCCGTTAACTTCACAGCTTCACAGATGCCCGGAGAACTCCAAGATGAAACGCCGTTCTTTCATGCAAGGCGCCGCTGCCGCCACCGTGCTGGGTGCGCCGCACTTGTCGGGCTTCGCCCAGCAGAGCGTCACGCTCAAGTTCCACACCTTCATGGCGCCGCTGAGCAACGTCTGGCTCACCATGCACAAGCCGTGGATGGACAAGGTCGAGAAAGAAAGCGGCGGCCGCATCAAGTTCGAGGGTTACCCGGCCATGCAACTCGGCGGCACGCCGGTGCAGCTATACGACCAGGCGCGCGACGGCGTTGTTGACATTGTCTGGACGCTGCCCGGCAACACCGCCGGCCGCTTTCCGCGCATCGAGGCCTTCGAGCTGCCTTTCATGATGAACAACGCCGAAGCCACCTCCAAGGCGCTTTGGGAATACCTGCAAACGCAGGCCCCCGACGAGTTCAAGGAAACCCATGTGCTGGCCCTGCACGTGCACGGCCCGGGCCTCTTCCACACCGTCAACAAACCCATCAAGACCGCCGCCGACCTGAAGGGCCTGAAGCTGCGCGGCCCGACGCGCCAGGTCACCAAGATGCTGGCCTCGGTGGGCGCGATTCCGGTGGGCATGCCGCTGCCGCAGATACCGGATGCGCTGAGCAAAGGCACCATCGACGGCTGCGTCATTCCCTGGGAAGTGGTGCCCTCGGTGAAGGTGCACGAACTGACCAAGTTCCACAGCGAATTCGCCGCCAGCACGCCGGCGCTCTACACCACCACCTTCGTGATGGCGATGAACAAGGCGCGTTACGACGGTTTGGCGCCCGACTTGAAGAAGGTCATTGATGCGAACTCGGGCATGGCCACCTCGGCCTGGCTGGGCAAGACGCAGCAGGGCAACGACCCCGTCGGCCGCAAGAGCGCCACCGACCGCGGCAACACCATCCACACTTTCACTGCTGCCGAGGCCGATGAGTTCATCAAGCTCAGCAGCCGGGTGGACGATGAATGGGTGGCTGACATGGACAAGCGCGGCTACAAGGGCGCGGCGCTGTTGAAGTCGGCGAAGGACTTGATCGCGAAGTACGGCAGGGCCTGACGCCCCGCTTCAGATGGCTGCGGTGCGCGTGTTCAACCAAGCCAGCGCCTCGCCGCTGAGCTTGGGCGCCAGGCGCTCGCGCACGGTGGCGTGGTAGCCGTTCAGCCAGTCGATTTCATCGGCGCGCATCAGGTCCATCGCGATGCAGCGCGTGTCGATGGGGCACAGCGTCAGCGTCTCGAATTCAAGGAACTCGCCGAAGCCGTTGTTCTCGGCGGTCACCGCCGGCACATTGAGCACCAGGTTCTCGATGCGCACGCCCCACTGCCCCGGGCGGTACACGCCGGGCTCGATGGAGGTGATCATCCCCGGCTCCATCGCCATGTTGGGGTCCACCACGGCTTTGCTGATGCTCTGCGGGCCTTCGTGCACGTTCAGGAAATAGCCCACGCCGTGGCCGGTGCCGTGGCCGAACTCGATGCCCTCGGCCCATAGCGGCGCGCGGGCCAGCGCGTCCAGCATGGGGCTGGGCGTGCCGCGCGGGAAGCGCGCGCGTGACAGGTTCATCGTGCCTTTCAGCACCAGCGTGTAGTCGCGTTGCATCGCCGCGCTGACCTGGCCGATAGGCCACACGCGCGTGATGTCGGTGGTGCCGCCCAGGTACTGCCCGCCGCTGTCGATGAGCAGCAGGCCGTCACCTTCAATCTCAGCGTGCGATTCGTCAGTGGCTCGGTAATGCGGCATGGCGCCGTTGGCGTTGAAGCCGGCGATGGTGGAAAAGCTCAAGCCCACGAAGCCCGGCCGGCGCGCGCGTGCGGCGCTCAAGCGCTCGTCGATGGTCAGTTCGGTGATGCGTTCACCGCGCGCCTGCGCGGCTTCGAACCAGGCGTAGAACTCGCACATCGCCGCACCGTCTTCGGCCATGGCCTCGCGCACGAAAGCGGCTTCCTGCGCGGTCTTGCGGCTCTTCAGCAAGGCGCTGGGGTTGATGGCTTCGACCACCGTTGCAGCGGCGCCCACCTGCGCACGCAGGCCGTGCGTGATGCGCTTGGGGTCGATCAGCAGCGTCTGCCCGGCCCCGAGCTGGCCCATTGCAGCGCCAGCCTGCGCATAAGGCGCCAGCACGATGCCGTCGGCCTTCAGCACGGCGGCCAGCGCGGGGTTGATCTTGCCGGCACCGACGAAGAGCGTGCCGCCGGTCAGGTCCAGCAGCAAATGCGCCAGGAAGACGGGGTTGTAGGTCACGTCGCTGCCGCGCAGGTTGGTCAGCCAGGCGATGTCGTCCACGGTGGAAATGAAGTGGTGCGTGGCGCCCCGGCTGGCCATCGCGCGGCGCACGTTGCTGAGCTTTTCGGCGCGCGTCGTGGCGGCGTGCAGCGCCAGGTGTTCGTAGACCGGTTGCGCGGGCAGGGCAGGGCGCTCGGGCCAGATGTCGTTCAGCACATCGATGTCGGTGCGCAGCGTCACGCCGGCCGAGGCCAGCACCTGCTGCAGCGCCTGGGTTGCCGCCAGCCCCAGCACTTGGCCATCGACGGCCACGACCGCACCTTTCGGCGTGTGGCGGGCGAGCCAGTCGAGGTGGTCGGCGGCGCCGCCGCTGGCGATCTTCACCAAATCGATGCCGGTGCCGGCCAACTCGGCTTCGGCCTGCACCCAGTACCGGCTGTCGGCAAACAGCGCGGCCTGGTCGGCGGTGACGACCAGGGTCGCCATCGACCCCGTGAAGCCCGACAGCCACTGTCGGCCCTGCCAGTGTTCAGGCAGGTATTCGCTGAGATGCGGGTCGCTGGACGGCACCAGCAGCGCGTGCAAGCCGCGCTGGGCCAGCACCTCGCGCAACTGGGTGATACGCAAACGGTTCGGGGAGGTGCGGGTGTCCATGGCGGCGCTCCAAACGGCAAAGCCGCGATTCTAGGTTTCGTGGATGCACGCGTGGCCGCATCCATCGCCGGGCACTGCTAAGCTGAGCGCCCCACACCGCCAGTCCCCTCGGAGGCTCCATGCCCGGACTGCTGCCCCACGTCGACCCCGACGGTCTGCTTGAATACTCGGTGGTCTACACCGTCCGCGCCTTGAACCACATGTCGAAGAAGTTCTCGGGCGTGATGAAGGACGTGTCGGCGACGTTGAAGGAGGTCTACGGCGCGGCCAGCGCCATCGTCGTTCCGGGCAGCGGCAGCTTCGGCATGGAAGCCGTGGCACGGCAGTTCGCCAGCGGCAAAGACGTGCTCATCGTGCGCAACGGCTGGTTTAGCTACCGCTGGACGCAGATCTTCGACATGGCCGGCGTGACCTCGTCGTCCACGGTGTTGAAGGCCCGCATGATTTCGACGGCAGCGAAGGCGCCCCCCGCACCTTTCGCGCCGGCGCCGCTGGACGAGATCGTGGCCACCATCCGCAGCACGAAGCCGGCGGTGGTGTTTGCGCCGCACGTGGAAACCTCGGCCGGGATGATCTTGCCCGACGATTACCTGGTCGGTATCGCCGCCGCCGTGCACGAATACGGCGGTCTCTTCGTGCTGGACTGCGTGGCCTCGGGTGCGATGTGGGTGGACATGCGCGCCACGGGTGTCGATGTGTTGATCAGCGCGCCGCAAAAGGGCTGGAGCAGCACACCGTGCGCGGGTCTGGTCATGTTGTCGGAGCATGCCAAGGCGCTGATGGCCACCACCATCAGCAGCAGCTTTTCGCTGGACCTGAAGAAGTGGGCCGCGATGATGGAAGCCCACGAACAAGGTGCGATGGCCTACCACGCGACCTACCCGACCGACGGCCTGGTGATGTTGCGCGACGCCATGAACGAGACCCGCGCGCTGGGCTTTGCGCAGGCCAAGGCGGCGCAGATCGAACTGGGCCGCCGCGTGCGCACGCTGATGGAAAGCAAGGGCATCAACAGTGTCGCAGCGCCCGGTTTCCAGGCACCTTGCGTGATCGTCAGCTACACCGACCATGCCGATTGGCAGAACACCAAGGCCTTCGCTGCGCAAGGCCTGCAAGTGGCTGCCGGCGTGCCGCTGGCCTGTGACGAACCTGCCGACTACCGCAGCTTCCGCCTGGGCCTGTTCGGCCTGGACAAGCTGCAGAACATAGACCGCACGGTGGCCACCTTCGAGCGGGCGCTGAACGCGGTGCTGTGAAGCATGGTGGCGCCGGCTTGAACCGTCGCCCACAGCCACACCCACGCGTCACAGGTGGGTGCGCAACTGCCAGATTTCCGGGAACAGCACCACGTCCAGCATCTTGCGCAGATAGCTGACCCCACCCGTGCCACCGGTGCCGCGTTTGAAGCCGATGATGCGTTCCACGGTGGTCACGTGGCGGAAGCGCCAGAGGCGGAAGGCGTCTTCCAGGTCGGTGAGTTTTTCGCCCAGCTGGTACAGGTCCCAATGCGCTTCCGGGTCGCGGTAGACCACCAGCCAAGCGGCCTCCACGCCGTCGTTGGCGGCGTAGGGCTGCGTCCAGTCGCGTACGGTGTGGGTGGCTGGCACGACCAGGCCACGCCGGGCCAGCAGGCGCAGGGCTTCGTCGTAAAGCGACGGTGAACGCCAGGCCGCTTCCACATGCGCCAGCAGATCAGGCCGGTGCGCATGCGGCTTCAGCATGGTCTTGTTCTTGTTGCCCAGGCTGAATTCGATGCATCGGTACTGCCAGCTCTGGAAGCCGCTGCTGTTGGCCAGATAGGGCCGCACGGCGCTGTATTCCGGCGGCGTCATCGTGGCCAGCACGTCCCAGGCGTGGACCAGTTGTTCCATGATCTTGCTGACCCGCGCCAGCATCTTGAAAGCCGGGTGCAGGTCATCGGCCGCGACATGGGCGATGGCGGCGCGCAGCTCGTGCAGCATCAGCTTCATCCACAGCTCACTGGTCTGGTGCTGCACGATGAACAGCATCTCGTTGTGGTCGGGGCTGAGCGGATGCTGGGCGGTCAGCACGCGGTCCAGGTGCAGGTAGTCGCCGTAGCTCATGTCGCTGCGGAAATCGAGCTGTGCACCGTCGTGCTCCGGCTCGACGGGCACGGCCACCGGTCCGTCGGGCAAGGGCGACAACTCGCCCCCGTGGCCAAAAGGGCAGCCGCCCGCAGCCATTTTTGTGTTCATGTGACCGCCTGTCTTTGGTTGAATTCCGGCCGACGCCACTCGCCGCTGTGCAGCACGTCGCGCAGGTGTTCCGCAGCGTCGAAGGCATCGACGTAGCGGACGTAGAGCGGCGTGAAACCGAAGCGCAGGATGTCCGGCGCCCTGAAGTCGCCGATGACGCCGCGCTGGATCAGTGCCTGCATCACCGGGTAGCCGATCTCGGGGTGCGCGAAGCACACCTGGCTGCCGCGCAGCGCGTCGTCGGCGGGTGAGGCCAATGTCAGTTCCGGACAGGTCGCCTGCACCCGCGCCGCGAACAAGCGCGTCAAGGCCAGCGACTTCGCGCGCAAGGCGGGCACGCCACCCAGCGGTTCAGCGGCCAGCACCGTGTCCACGCCGCATTCCAGCGCCGCCAGGCTCAACACCGCCGGCGTGCCGCACAGGTAGCGCGCAATGCCCGCTGCGGGCCGGTAGCCCGGCGTGAAATCGAAAGGTGCGGCATGGCCGATCCAGCCGGCCAGCGGCTGCCAGAACCGGTCGACGTGGCGCGGGTGTGCCCAAACGAAGGCGGGCGCGCCGGGGCCGCCGTTCAAATATTTGTAGCCGCAGCCGACGGCGAAATCGACGTCGGCTCCCAGCAGGTCCACCGGCACGGCGCCGGCGCTGTGCGCCAGGTCCCACACCGTCAAGGCGCCGCCCGCGTGTGCGGCATGCGTCAAGGCCGCCATATCGTGCATGCGCCCGCTGCGGTAGTTCACATGGGTCAGCAGCAACACGGCGGTGTGGGCGTTCAGCAGCGCGGGCAGCTCGTCGGGCTCGGCCAGTTGCAGGTCGAAACCGCGTTCACGGCAAAGCGCTTGCGCGATGTACAGGTCGGTGGGGAAGTTGCTGCGTTCGCTGAGGATGATCTTGCGCTTTGGGGCGTCGGCCTGGCTCTCCGCATCGACCAGCGTCAAGGCTGCGCTGAGCACCTTGAACAGGTTGACGCTGGTCGAATCGGCCACCACCAACTGACCCGCGCCGGCACCCACCAGGCGCGCGATCTTGTCGCCGATGCGCTGCGACAGGTCCATCCAGCCGGCGCTGTTCCAGCTGCGGATCAGGCCCGTGCCCCATTCGTCTTGCACCACCTGCAGCACGCGGGCGGCAGTGGTTTTCGGCAGCACGCCCAGCGAATTGCCGTCCAGATAAATCACGCCCGCCGGCAGCGCGAACTGCTCGCGCAAGGGGGCCAGCGGGTCGGCGGCGTCGAGGGCCAGGGCGTCGTCACGGGTCATGCAAGTTCTCGAAGAATGGCGCGTACGGGAGAGGCGTCGGCCGTGGTCAGTTTCAAGGGCAGGGCGATGAGTTCGAAGTCACCTTCGGGCACGCCGTCGAGCACCAGGTTTTCCAGCACGCGCAAGCCGCGGCGGCGGATGACCTGGTGGCTGTCCAGCGTCTTGCTGGCGGCTGGGTCGATGCTGGCGGTGTCGATGCCGATCAGCGTCACACCCAGGTCGGCCAGGCGTTCGATGGTCTGGGGCGCGTAGGCGGCCAGTGCTTCGTCCCAGCGGTCCACCGGTGCCGCCTCGTAGGTGCGAACGAGCACGCGCGCTGGCAGGCCGCCCCGGATGGCGTGGGAAATGTGGCGCCATTCGATCAAAGGCCGAGCGTCCAGGGCGTGGATGACGCGGCAGGTCCCGAGGAAAGGTGCCAGATCGACAGCGCCGATGGCCACGCCCGCGTCGTCGTAATGCAGCGGCGCGTCGGCGTGCGCGCCGGTGTGGGGCGACAAGGTCAGCGTGCTGACGTTGACCGGGCAGCCCGGAGCGATGCGCGCGGCCCAGACAGTGCGGTAGGGCGCGTCGCCGGGGAACACCGGCGAGCCGGCGTGCACCGGCGGCGAGATGTCCCAGATACGCAGGGTGTCGGTGCGGGCCATGGCGATCATCATAGGTTGCCCAGTCTTGCGCGCCCACTGCGCCGTCTCTCGCCTTCGGTGTCTTTCCGGCTTGAACAACGCTGTCGTTCGGGTAGGCTCAAGACCAGTCCGCAACTCAGGACGCCCCCCAGGAGAGACGCCATGAAACCGGTTTCAGAACTGCTTCAGAAACGCGAAGGAACACTCTGGCATGTGCGCCCGGACGACAGCGTGTTTGCGGCGCTGGAACTGTTGGCCCAACATTCGGTGGGCGCCTTGATGGTGATGGATGGCTCGCGCCTGGTGGGCGTGGTGTCCGAGCGCGATTACACGCGCAAGGTGGCGCTGCAGGGCCGCAATTCGCGCGAAACGAAGGTGTCCGACATCATGACCTCGCAGGTGCTGACCGTGACGCCGCGCACCGGCACGCGGGCCTGCATGCAGTTGATGAGCGAGCGAAAGATCCGCCACTTGCCGGTGGTCGACGCCGGCACGGTGCAGGGCATGATTTCGATACGCGACATCATGGACGACATCATCGCCACGCACGAGGCCACCATTGCTCAGCTGGAGAACTACATCCAGTCGTGACCGGCGCGCTGCCGGGACCGGCGGGTTGCACCAGGGGCCACGCTATCCTCAGCCTCCCATGACCGAGCCCGACGGAATAGAGACTGCCATCCAGCGCAGCATGCTGCGCGTTGCCGTGCGCAACTCGTCACGCAGCGTGCCGCTGCTGACGGTGGCCATCTTGTTCATCGCCTGGCTGGGTCGGGATGCCGGCGACGGGCGGGCCGCGTTGGCCACCCTGGCTCTGGGGCTGCCGGTGGCGGTTTGGCGTTTGGTGCTGGGCCTGATGCACCGCGGCGATGGTGACATCGCACCGGAGCGCGCCCGCTCTCTGCAATTGCAGCTGGAAGTCAATGCCGTGCTGGTGGGCCTGATGTGGGTGGTGGCCACCGTCTTCATCTACCCTTTGCTGCGCGGCACCACGGCCACGGTTTACGTGGGCATCGTCTGCGGCTCGGTGTCCACGGCCGCCTTCTTCATGTCCATGGCCGGCCGCAGCTTTGTGTTGCTGACCATCATGCAACTCGGTTCGCTGGCAGCGGTGTCGCTGCTGTCCCCTCAGGCCTACTCTCTGCCGCTGGCGGTGCTGGCTGTGCTCTTTGGTGTGACGATGATGCGGGCCACGCTGGAGTTCCGCACCACAGCGTTGCGCGCGGTGCGCAACAGCCTGCAGGCCGACCACGCGAATGCCTCGCTGGTGCGCGCCAAGGAAGCCGCCGAGGCAGCCAACCTGGCCAAGAGCCAGTTCCTGGCGACCATGAGCCACGAG
>JBBQAI010000200.1:0-4199 GCA_038316205.1 Burkholderiales bacterium | reverse complement strand
ACTGGCCTCGGTCTACGGGACCGCAGTGGTGTCGATACCGCTGCACCAGCCATGCCGGCGCACGCAACTTCCGGCGCGCCGTTTCGAAAACGCCGACGCCATGTTCGACGCGGTGCTCGAGCGTCTGCGCATATTGCGTGCGTCGGGCCGTCCGGTACTGGTAGGCACCGACAGCGTTGCGCAATCCGAGCAGCTGTCCGAATTGCTGCGCCGCCACGGCATCGCGCATCGGGTGCTCAACGCGCTGCAGGCGGCCGGCGAGGCGACTCTGGTGGCGTCCGCCGGCCAGAGCGGCAGCATCACGGTGGCCACCCGGATGGCCGGCCGCGGAACCGACATCGAACTCGATCCGGCCGCGCGCAGCGCGGGCGGCCTGCATGTGTTGTCGTGCCAGCAGAATCCGTCGCGGCGGCTGGACCGGCAACTGGCGGGCCGCTGCGCGCGCCACGGCGACCCGGGCAGCGTGGAGGAGTGGGCCCTCCGGTCAGCAGACGGGCCGGAGTTTCCCCCGTGGCTGGCGCAGCCGCTTAAACACTGGACCCAGAGGCGCGAAGAACAGCGCCGCGCCGGACTGCGTGCAAACCTGCTGGAGCAGGATCTGTATTGGGAGAGCCGCCTGGCGTTCGCGGGTGCAGGGGCTTAGAACCTGTCCGTGCATAAGACGACCCTGCGTTGTGACGACAAAGCGATGGATGCGAGGCGCGCGGCGCAGCGCAGGGCGTTCCCCTGGGCAAGGCGCGCCTTTGTTGCAAAACTGGATAAAGCATCCCTTTTCCAGCCTTATTACGCGATGACGCAGCTTGCGCACGGCTACCATGGAAAGTGCAAAACTGCACAACTCCTCTGGATTCGCACATGTTTTTAAAGCTTTCCCTGAAGGGTTGCGGCAGCGCCCGGATGCTGGGCGCGACCATAGCCCTGATCTGGATGGCGACGTCCGCCATGGCGCAACCCAGCCGGCCCGCGGCCGCGCCGCCGGCCGCGCCCAAACCGCTGGGCTGTTTGATCGAGCCCGATCGGGTGGCCGACATCGGCTCCCAGGTCATCGGAGTGGTGGACAAGTTGCAGGTTGAACGTGGCGACAGCGTTACCGCCGGACAGTTGCTGCTGACCCTGCGCGCTGATGTGGAGCGTGCCAGCGTGACGGCCGCCGACACCCGTGCCCGCGTCGATGCCGATCTACTGGCCGCCAATGCGAGCCTGGAACTGGCCGAGCAGAAGCTGCGTCGCGCCCACGCGTTGGTGGCGCAGAGTTTCGTATCCGACCAGGCGCTGGAACAGGCGCGTGGCGAAGCCGAGGTGGCGCGCCAGAAAGTCAACCAGGTGCACAGCCAGCAGCAGATATGGGTCGATGAACGCCGCGTGGCCCAGGCGCATCTGGCCTTGCGCAGCGTGCGCAGCCCGTTCGCGGGCGTGGTGGTCGAACGCTTCGTCAACCCCGGCGAACGGGTAGAGCAGAGCCCGCTGCTGCGGATTGCGGTGATCGATCCGCTGCGCGTGGAGTTGATGGTGCCCACGGCGCAATTCGGGACACTGGCGCCCGGCGATCGCGTGACGATTCGGCCCGAGTTGCCGGGCGTGGGCGCGGTCGTCGCCACAGTGCGCCATGTGGACCGGGTGTTCGATGCGGCCAGCAACAGCTTTCGGGTGCGCCTGACCTTGCCCAATCCCGAATATCGCCTGCCGGCCGGGCTGCGTTGCAAGGCCGATCTGCCCGGCAGCCTGGCTGCTGCCACGCCGGCGTCCAGGATGGACCCTACCTTAGGCCAACATCGCGCGCTGACCGGTAGCGCACCACTCTGACACGCGCGCCTGCGCCAGCACGCATGACTGCCTCCAGCCTACATTTGGTTGTCGAAACCATGGAGGACCGGATCCTGCATTCGGCGGATTTTTCGCCGCTTGTTCTGGCCGGCGCCGGCGCCGACACGCTGTCACACCAGCTGCTGCATGCGGCTCCCGTTGAGGCGCTAGTACAACGCAGCGAAATCGCGTTCGTCGACGCGGCGCTGCCGGATGCGCAGGCTCTCGTCGCTGACCTGCGCGCGCAGCGCGACGCCGGGCGTCCGATCGAGATCGTCTCGATCGAGAAAGACCAGGACGGCCTGGCGCTGATCGGCGCCACCCTGGCGGGGCGCCAGGACATCACGGCCGTGCATGTGCTGGCGCACGGCAGCGACGGCGCCCTGCAGCTGGGCAGCAGCACGCTCGATGCAGCCACTCTGGTGCAGCGCGCGGGCGAGGTTGCGGCCTGGGGCTCGGCGCTCACGGCCGATGCGGACCTGCTGCTGTATGGCTGCGATCTCGCGCAGACCGCGCTCGGCCAGCGCCTGGTGAACGACATGGCGCTGCTGACCGGCGCCGATGTGGCCGCCAGCACCGACCTGACCGGCGCCGCGTCGCTGGGCGGCGACTGGACGCTCGAATACCAGGCCGGCTCGATCGAGGCTGCGGCGGCCATCAGCTTCGCGCAGCAGGCGCAGTGGCAGGCGGTGATGGCTACCTACACTGTGACGACGGGGGCGGACCTGAACCTGCTCGGGGGGAAAATCACCGGCAGCCTGCGCTGGGCCATTTCTCAAGCCAATGCCAATCCCGGTACCGACACCATCGTGTTCGCCGTCAACAGCATCAATCTGAGCGCGAAGCCTCTGCTGACGGCTGAGGATGACGCCAACAACCGCGGCGATCTCGACATCACGGGCAGTGTGAACATCGTGGGCAACGGCGCCAGCACCACCGTCGTCAGCGGCAACGGGACCGACGGCGTGTTGGACGTGCGATCGGGCACGGTGTCCATTGCCGGGCTGACGGTTCAGGGGGGGCGCAGCAACCAGGGCGGTGGCATCCGGGTCAACACCGGAACCGCGCTTACGCTGACCGATGTCGTGGTGCAGAACAACGTGGGAAGCGGCGCCACCAAGGGAGCTGGCATCTATGCCGACGGCGGGCTGACGCTGCGCAACGTGATCGTGCGCGCCAATGGCGACACCGGTTCGGGCGACGCGGACGGGGCGGGCATCTACCTCGAAGCGCAAGCGAGTCTGGACGCGCTCAATGTCGAGATCCGCGATAACGTGGCCGACACCAAGGACGGCGGAGGCATCTATATCAAGAAGGACGCAGTCGCAACCCTGGTCAATACCACCGTCGCCGGCAATAGCGCGAGTCATGGCGGCGGCGTCAACAACAAGGGCGACTCCACGACGCTTTTCAATGCCACGCTGAGCGGTAACACCGCTCAGCAGGGCGGGGGACTGTGGTCAGACCGGGATGCCGCCTTGGACCATGTGACGGTGGCCGGCAATACTGCGACCGACGGCAATGGTGAAGGTGGCGGCCTGTACGACAGGGACGGCAACCATCCCACTACCACCAAGAACTCGCTGTTCTCCGGCAACAGCGGGGGCAATACCAGTGGCAACCAGAGGTCACTGGGCTATAACCTGAGCAGCGACAACTCGAGTGGCTTCAACGGCACGGCCGACCGGACCAACACCTCGGCGGGGCTATTGGCGCTGGCCACCAACGGCGGCTTCACGCGCACCCATGCCATAGTCGCCGCCAGCGCAGCCCGCGACCTGGCCAGCCCGACACCGGCAGCGGGCAGCGACCAGCGCGGAGTGGCCTATTTCGGCGCGCGCGCCGACATCGGCGCCTACGAATATGACCCGATCGGCGCACCGCCCACCGTTACAGCCATCGCGAACCAGACCGTCAACGAGGATGGCGCCACCGGGGCGCTGGCGTTTGCCGTTGCCGACGACCAGACCACCGTAGCCAGCCTGCTGGTGACGGCAACGTCGAGCAACCAGGCGCTGGTGGCCAACGGCAACCTCGTGCTCGGTGGCTCGGGCGGCAATCGGACCATCACCGTGACGCCGCTGGCCAACGCCAACAGTAGCGCCAACGGTGGATCCACCACCATCACGCTGTCGGTGTTCGACGGCGGCAACACCACCATCACCACATTTACGGTGAACGTGCTGGCCGTCAACGACGCGCCGCGCGGCACGAGCAAGACGGTGACGACGGCCGAGGACACGGCCTACACCATCGCGGTGGCCGACTTCGGCTTTGGCGACCCGAACGATGCGGTTGCCAACCTGCTTGCCAATGTGAAGATCACGACGCTGCCGCTTGCGGGCAGCCTGACGCTGTCGGGTGCGGCGGTGGCCAGCGGGCAGTTCGTGTCGGCG
>JBBQAI010000092.1:0-17568 GCA_038316205.1 Burkholderiales bacterium | reverse complement strand
CCCGTGGCCAGCGGCGTGGTGAACAGGTTGGACAGCGTGATGATGATCTTGTGCGGGTTGCCCTTGTCGCCCTTGACGTCGAGGAAGCCTTCTGCACCGGCGCCACCGGCCTTGTTGACCACCACCAGGGGTTGGCCCATCAGCTTGTTCTTGGTGACCACACCCTGGATGAAGCGGGCCATCTGGTCGGCACCGCCGCCAGTGCCGGCGGGTACCACGAACTCAACCGGTTTGCTGGGCTCCCAGGCTGCGGCAATCAACGGCAGGGCCAGCGCGAAAGAGGCGAGCAGGCGTTTCAACATAGGTCTCTCCAATGGGGGTTGATGTGCATTTGTTGATGAATCACACCAACGATGGCGGTTTATACGGTGCGCACCCTCCTGTCAGCCTCGGGACTTCTACCCCTGCCGGGCAGTGTGTTTGCGCTCGTCCAAGTGGGAACCCTCGGACGTCTCTTGACCTGGATCAAGAGTGGCCGGCGCGGGCTTCACATTCTTGACCGGGGTCAAGAAACGGCGGCCATGGTGCGATGTTGGCGGGGCGTTGTTTTGCGCGCCGCGCGGGCCTGTGCCTAACCGCCGATGTAGTGCATCTCGACGCGCCGTTCACCGCTGTTCGTGTCGGCCTGCATCGCGCTGCGCAAGGCCGAGTAGCGGTCGTCGCGGTCGGCCCAGATCAAGCCGATGGCAGCAGCAATTTGCGTGTCGGTCCACGGCTGGCCGTCGGGGGCGTGGCCGCGCAGCAGGGCGCGCAAGTCGTGGCCGCGGCTGGCAAACAAGCACAGAAAAAGCTTGCCTTCGGTGGACAGCCGCGCGCGGTTGCAGTCGCCGCAAAAGGCCTGCGTGACGCTGCTGATGACGCCGACTTCGCCGCCGCCGTCCAGATAGCGCCAGCGCTGCGCCGTTTCGCCCGGCGTGGTCGCCGTCAGCGGTTCGAGCGGGAAGGTGGCTGACAACTGCTGCACCACCTGCGCCGACGGCAGCACCTCGTCCATGCGCCAGCCGTTGGTGGCACCCACATCCATGTACTCGATGAAGCGCAGCACCACACTGGGGCCGTAGCGTTCGCGCACATGGCGGGCCAGCGGCACGATCTCGTGGTCGTTGGTGCCGCGCTTGACGACCATGTTGATCTTGATCGGCGCCAGGCCAGCCTGCAGCGCAGCGTCGATGCCGGCCAGCACATCGGCCACCGGGAAATCGACATCGTTCATGCGCCTGAAGATGCCGTCGTCCAGCGCGTCCAGGCTGACCGTTACGCGCTGCAGACCGGCGTCGCGCAGGGTTTGCGCTTTGCGCGCCAGCAGGCTGCCATTGGTGGTCAGCGTGATGTCCAGCGGCGCCCCGCCGGGTGTGCGCAGCGCAGCCAATTGGCCGATCAGCACTTCGACGTGTTTGCGCAGCAGCGGCTCGCCGCCGGTCAAGCGCAGCTTGGTGACGCCGTGGGCAACGAAGAGCCGCGCGCTGCGCGTGATTTCTTCAAAGCTGAGCAGCGAGGTCTGCGGCAGGAACTTGTAGTCCTTGTCGAAGAGATCTTTCGGCATGCAGTAGCTGCATCTGAAGTTGCAGCGGTCGGTGACCGAGATGCGTAAATCGTGCAGCGGCCGGCCCAGGCGGTCGGCCAGCAGGCCGGTGGCCGGCGCCGGGTGTTCGGGCACGCGCGGAGGTGCCGTGGCGTAGCGCAGATCGGCCAGTGGAATGACGGTGTCGCCCATACCTCGATTGTGGCGCTGCCCGTAGCGCCAGCCGGCTTCAAGGTTGAGCGTTGGCCTGCGGTGCCGGCAGTTCGGCCCTGCGTGCGCCGTTGAAGCGCTGCGTCCAGTAGGCGGCGCGCATGTCTTCCACGCGCACTTCGCCACCGGCGCGCGGGGCGTGGATGAACTTGCCTTCGCCGACGTAAATGCCGACGTGCGAGAACGCCCGGCGCATGGTGTTGAAGAAGACCAGGTCACCGGGACGCAATTCGTCTTTCTTGATGGCCTTCAGCGCGCTGTCCTTGGCCTGCTGGTCAGCGCGCCGCGGCAGCACCATCCCCACGCTGTTTTCGAAAACGTAGCGCGTAAAGCCGCTGCAGTCGAAGCCCTGTTCGGCGGTATTGCCGCCCCGGCGGTAGCGCACGCCCAGGAAATTCATCGCCGACAGGACCAGGTCGCTGGCGGTGTCGCGCATCTGCTGCACCACCGGGCTGGCTTCCATCTGGGAGGAGATCTGGGCCGCCAGATGTGCCGCGTCGGGCAGCATGCCCTTTTCCTTCAGCAAGTGCAGCACCGCGTCGCCGGGCTGCGGTGGCGGTTGCGGCGGCGCTTCGGGCGCAGCATGGACCCAGCTGGCTGCCGCCAGCAACAAACCCGGAAGCGAAGCGGGTAGCCGGCGCAAGCCCAGGCTCAGGCGCTGGCTCAAGTGACGGCTCACGCGCAAGGAATCGGGCTTGGACAAGGGCTGGCGCATGGGAGCGGCAAGGATAGCAGCGGCAGTCTGGCGGTCAATTCAGGCTGTAAGCCGGGGCCGCCGTGGCAGCATCACGGCCCCGATAGCCAATGCCGACACCACCATGTTCAAAGCCCTGCTGCTGGAAAAAGACGCCGACGGATTTCGTGCCGGCGTCAGCGAGATCGCCGAAAGCCGACTGCCTGAAGCCGGCGACGTGCTGGTGCAGCCAGCCTATTCGACGCTCAACTACAAGGACGGCCTGGCGCTGACCAACACCTCGCCGGTGGTGCGCAGTTGGCCGATGGTGCCGGGCATCGACGGCGCCGGCACCGTGCTGGAGAGCAGCCACCCCGACTGGAAGCCCGGCGACTTGTTCGTGCACAACGGCTGGGGCGTGGGCGAAACCCACTGGGGCTGCTTGGCCGAACGCGCGCGGTTGAAGGGCGACTGGCTGGTGAAGTTGCCGGCGGCTTTCTCGCCCCGCCAGGCGATGGCCATCGGCACGGCCGGCTATACCGCCATGCTGTGTGTGTTGGCACTGGAACGCCACGGCCTGCAGCCCGGTTCGGGCGACGTGCTGGTGACCGGTGCGACGGGCGGTGTCGGCAGCGTCGCCATCGCACTGCTGGCGAAGCTGGGCCACCGCGTCGTCGCGGCCAGCGGCAAGACACAAGAGGCCGACTACCTGACCCGACTGGGCGCCAGCGCGGTGATAGCCCGTGCCGAACTGGGCGCGCCGGGCAAGCCGCTGCAGAAGGAACGCTGGGCGGCGGTGGTGGACGCTGTCGGCAGCCACACCTTGGTCAACGCCTTGGCCCAGGTGCGCTATGGCGGCGTGGTGGCCGCTTGCGGCCTGGCCCAGGGCTTCGACCTGCCCGGCACCGTGATGCCTTTCATCCTGCGCGGCGTCACGCTGGCCGGTATCGACAGCGTGATGGCGCCGCGCGCGCTGCGCGAGCAAGCCTGGTCACGCCTGGCCCGCGATCTGGACCCGGCCTTGTTGGAAACCATGATCGAGGAGGTGCCGCTGGAGGGCGCCATCGCCGCCGCGCAGCGCCTGATGGCGGGCCAGGTGCGGGGGCGTGTCGTGGTTCGCATCTGAAGGGCGCTTCGACCTGAAGGCCGGCGTTCGCTGACGTCCGAACAAGGCACTCGGCGCGTCAGCCACCAGCAAGGGCGCGGCCGAAAATGCGGGTCACCGTGGCGACCTTCGAGCGCCCCCGCATCAGGAGACTTCGCATGGGCTACGCCGAATTCCACCGCCGTTCGATCGAGGACCGCGACGCCTTCTGGGTCGAACAGGCGCAGTTGATCGATTGGCACACGCCGCCGACCCAAGTCTGCGACTACAGCCACCCGCCTTTCGCGAAGTGGTTTGTCGGCGGCACGACCAACCTGTGCCACAACGCGGTCGACCGCCACCTGGCGACACGGCCCGACCAGGCCGCGCTGATTTTCGTTTCCACCGAGACGAATCAAGAACGCAGCTACAGCTTCCGCGAACTGCACGCCGAGGTGCAGCGCATGGCCGCCACGCTGCTGAGCCTGGGCGTGCAGCAGGGCGACCGCGTGCTGATCTACATGCCGATGATTCCCGAGGCTGTCTTTGCGATGCTGGCCTGCACGCGCATCGGCGCGCTGCATACCGTGGTCTTCGGCGGCTTCGCCAGCGGCAGTCTGGCCAGCCGTATCGACGACGCCGAGCCGACCGTCATCGTCAGTGCCGACGCCGGCAGCCGCAGTGGCAAGGTGCTGGCCTACAAACCGCTGCTGGACGAAGCCATCAATCTGGCCACCCACAAGCCCGCCAAGGTGTTGATGGTGGACCGCGGCCTGGCCGCCTACGGCCGCGAGCCGGGTCGTGATGAGGACTACAGCGTCTGGCGCCAAACGCACGCCGGCACCGCCGTGCCCTGCGTGTGGCTGGACGCCACCCACCCCAGCTACACCCTGTACACCAGCGGCACCACTGGCAAGCCCAAGGGCGTGCAGCGCGACACCGGCGGCTACGCCGTGGCGCTGGCCGCCAGCATGAAGCACATCTTCCAGGGGAATGCTGGCGAGACCTACTTCAGCACCAGCGACATCGGCTGGGTGGTCGGCCACAGCTACATCGTCTACGGCCCGCTGATTGCCGGCATGGCCACCATCCTGTACGAGGGCATGCCGACGCGGCCTGACGCGGCCATCTGGTGGAGCCTGGTCGAAAAGTACAAGGTAACAGTCATGTTCAGCGCACCCACCGCCGTGCGCGTGCTGAAGAAGCAGGACCCCGAGGCGTTGAAGCGGCACGACCTGTCCAGCCTTCGCGCGCTCTTCCTGGCGGGTGAGCCGCTGGACGAACCGACCGCCAAGTGGATTTCTGACGCGTTGGGCCGGCCCATCATCGACAACTACTGGCAGACCGAAACCGGCTGGCCCATCCTGAGCATCTGCAACGGCGTCGAGCCAGCGCCCAGCAAGTTCGGCAGCCCGGGCCAGGCGGTCTACGGTTACGACGTCAAGTTGATCGACGAGAACACCGGCGAGGAACTGACCGGCGCCAACCAGAAAGGCGTGGTCGCCATCGCCGGCCCGCTGCCACCGGGCTGCATGCAGACCATCTGGCGCGACGACGCGCGCTTCGTCAAAACCTACTGGCATAGCATTCCCGGCAAGATGCTTTACAGCACCTTCGACTGGGGCATCCGCGACGCCGACGGCTACTACTTCATCCTGGGCCGCACCGACGACGTCATCAACGTGGCTGGCCACCGCCTGGGCACGCGCGAGATCGAAGAAAGCATCAGCAACCATCCGGCCGTGGCCGAGGTGGCCGTGGTCGGCGTCGCCGATCAACTGAAAGGCCAGGTGGCGATGGCTTTCGCCGTGTTGCGGGACGCCAGCCTGGCCGACACGCCCGCCGGGGCGCTGAAGCTGGAAGGCGAGATCATGAAGCTGGTCGACACCCAACTGGGTGCTGTGGCGCGGCCGGCGCGGGTGCGCTTTGTCACGGCGCTGCCCAAGACGCGCTCGGGCAAGATGCTGCGCCGGGTGATCCAGGCCGTCTGCGAAGGCCGCGATGCGGGCGATGTGACGACGATGGAAGACCCGATGGCTCTGCAGCAGATTCGTGACTTGGTGGCAACTGCCTAGACGGGTGTGGCAAAGCGGCACTCGCGGCGCGGGATAATGCGTGTCACTTCCCGCGCCCGAGCCGCCATCAGGCTCGGGCGCTCGGCCAAAAGATCAGCCTATGAGCAGCACCGAACAAGCCATCTTCGACATCATCGCCAAGACCTGCTCTCTGGACCGGACGCGCATCACGCTCGACTCCACGCTGAAGGATCTGGATGTGCACTCGCTCGACGCGGTGCAGGTGCTCTTCGAGATCGAAGATCGTTTCAACATCTCGGTGCCCGAGCGTGAAGACCAGTATTCCGCCGGGACCGTGCGCGACCTGATCGAAGGCGTCGACCGCTTGCTGGCCGAAAAAGCCACGGTCGCTTGAGCGCCTCGTCCGTGGCTGCGCTGCGGTCTGGCGTCCCCCGGGTCGTCATCACCGGGCAGGGCTGTGTCAGCCCGCTGGGCCTGACCGCCGTGGCCACTTGGCAGGCCATGCGCGATGGCCGCGCGGGCATCGCACCGCTGACCGGTCTGCAAGCCACCGACCTGCGCACCCCCGTGGCGGCGCAGTTGAAGGGGTTCGAGCCCACGGCCTACTTCGACGAGAAACGCCTCGTGCTGCTGGACCCGGTGTCGCAGTACGCGCTGGTCGCCGCGCGTGAAGCCATGGCCCAGGCCGGGCTGAAGCTGGAAGGCGAGGCAGCCGATCGCGCGGCCGTGGTCATCGGCACCGGCATCGGCGGCGCCAGCACGCAAGACAGCATGGCCCGCCGCCTTTACGGCGAGGGCAACCCTCGCGTGCACCCGATGGCCATCGTGCGCGTGATGCCCAACGCGCCGGCTTCGCAAATTTCGCTGGAGATGGGCCTGCGCGGCCCGGTGTTCGCCGTGGCCAGCGCCTGCGCGTCGGCCAACCACGCGCTGGCGCAGGCGCTGATGCTGTTGCAGACGGGCGTCGTTGATGTCGCCTTGGCGGGTGGCGTCGAGGCCTGCATCACCGTGGGCACGGTCAAGGCCTGGGAGGCCATGCGGGTGATGGCCGACGACACCTGCCGCCCCTTCAGCAAAGGCCGGCGCGGCCTGGTGCTGGGTGAAGGCGCTGCCGTTTTCGTGCTGGAAACGTTGGAACACGCGCAGGCGCGCGGTGCCACGATCCTGGCGGAATTTGCCGGGGCCGGCATGTCGGCCGACGCCGCCGACATCGTCATGCCCGACGCCGGTGGCGCGGCCCGCGCGATGCGGGCCGCAATGGCGCAGGCCGGGCTGGCAGCGCAGGACGTGGGCTACATCAACGCCCACGGCACCGGCACCACGGCCAACGACCGCACCGAGACGCGCGCCATCCGCGCCGTCTTCGGTGAACACGCAGAACAGCTGGCGGTTTCGTCCACCAAGTCCATGCACGGTCACGCGCTGGGTGCGGGCGGTGCCATCGAACTGGTGGCGGTGATCGGCGCGCTGCGCGACGGCGTGCTGCCGCCGACGATCAACTACCTGGAAGCCGACCCCGAGTGCGACCTGGATGTGGTGCCCAACGTGGCGCGTGCGCGCCGCGTCGATGCGGCGCTGTCGAACAGCTTCGCTTTCGGCGGGCTGAACGCCGTGCTGGCTTTGCGGCGCTGGGGCTGAGCCTGGGGTGCCCCCGCTCGGGGGTGGTGGTTCCCGCCACCTGGGCGATGGCCAATTCGGTGGCGTGATCCGAGACTGAAGGCCTTCAGCCACCTCGAAGGCCACCATGTCCGCAAGCCTTGCCGCATCCTCAATCGCTTCCGCGCAGATCAACCGCCGCCGCTGGCTCGCTGCAGCGGCCACCCTCGTCTCGTCCGGCTGGGCGCCGGGTGTCGTCGCGCGCAGCCGCGACCTCGCGCCGCCCCTGGTGCTGGCGCAGGAAGCGCCCGCCGACATCGACCCGGCGGGCTTCCTGGTCAGCGAGAAGTACGACGGCGTGCGCGCCTGCTGGGACGGCCACACGCTGCGCTTTCGCAGCGGGCTGCCGATCGCCGCGCCGGCCTGGTTCACTGTGCGTCTGCCGGCTGTCGCACTGGATGGCGAACTGTGGGTGGCGCGCGGACACTTCGAAGCCGCTTCGGCCGCCGTGCGTCGGCTGCATCCCGACGATGCCGAGTGGCAGCAGCTGCACTACAAGGTCTTCGAACTGCCCGGCGCCGCCGGCGATTTCGCGCAGCGTGCCGCCCGCATCGAGCGCATCACGCGCGACATCGGCTGGGCGCCGCTGCAGGCCGTGGCGCAAGCGCCGGTAATCGACCGCAGCGCGCTCCAGCGCAGGCTGCAGGACGTCGTCCGGGCAGGCGGTGAAGGCCTGGTGCTGCACCGCGCTGACGCGGTCTACGTCACCGGTCGCAGCGGCGTGCTGCAAAAGCTGAAGCCTGTGCACGATGCCGAGGCGGTCGTCGTGGAGCAACTGCCGGGTCGGGGCAAGCACGCCGGGCGACTCGGCGCCTTGCGCGTGCGCACGCCCGATGGCGTCGAGTTCCGGATCGGCACCGGGTTCAGTGACGCCCAGCGCGCACAAGCGCCGTCGCTGGGCAGCGTCATCAGCTACACGCACCGCGGTCACACCGAAGGCGGCGTGCCGCGATTCGCCAGCTTCCTGCGCGTGCAGCCGGGGTGAGCTGCGGCGCCGCTCAGTCGCGGCCGTTGGCGGGCGCGTCGCAGGCCGGGTCGATGCTGTAGGCGCCGCTGTGCACCTGGCCTTCGGTGGTGACCGACACCTGGAACCACAGGCAGTCGTTGGTCGGATAGCGCCACGACCAGACCTCGCCGCCCTGGTAACCGCCGTGCTTGCGCTCGCCGGGACGCCCAATCCAGCGCAGCAGGCCGTCGCGATCCAGGCCGCGCGCGATCTGCGTCTGCAAAGCCAGGAATTCGGCTTCGTTCAGCACCTGCCGCGCGCCCAGGATGCGGCCGCCGGCGTCCACGTCCACCATCCAGGTGGTGCGGCCGTAGGGGCCGGTGGCGTACTCGAGCCGCGTCTGGCCCTCGGGCAGTGCGTAGTGCGAAGTCGGTGCGCCCCATCGCTGCAGCAGTTCGGTTTGCGCCGAGCCCACGGCGGGTGGTTGCACTGCGCAAGCGGCCAACAGCGCGCACATCGCCACAGCGGTCCATCCGCCGGCCCGCAAGCCCGCGGTGCGCGACCCCTTGATCAACCTGCCGACAGCCGCATCCATGGTCGCGCCTTTGCTTTCCAGTGACGGCGCGCTGTGCAGGCCGCGCCTACAGGACGTCGCTTGCGTAGTCGGCCAGGCGCGAGCGCTCGCCACGCGCCAACGTCAAATGCCCGCCGTGCGGCCAGCCTTTGAAGCGGTCCACGGCATAAGTCAGGCCCGAACTGCCCTCGGTGAGGTAGGGCGTGTCGATCTGCGCCAGGTTGCCCAGGCAGACAATCTTGGTGCCTGGCCCGGCGCGCGTGATCAGCGTTTTCATCTGCTTGGGCGTCAGGTTCTGCGCCTCGTCGATGATCACGTACTTGTTCAGGAAGGTGCGCCCGCGCATGAAGTTCAAGCTCTTGATCTTGATCTTGCTGCGCACCAGGTCGTTGGTGGCCGCGCGGCCCCATTCGCCAGCGCTGGAATCGGTGCGCGCCAGCACCTCGAGGTTGTCGTCCAGGGCGCCCCTCCACGGCCCCATCTTTTCTTCCTCGTTGCCCGGCAGGAAGCCGATGTCGTCGCCCACCGGCACCGTCACGCGGGTGACGATGATCTCGGTGTAGCGGCGCTCGTCCAGCACTTGCGAAAGGCCGGCGGCCAGTGTCATCAGCGTCTTGCCGGTGCCGGCCGTACCGGCCAGCGTGACGAAGTCGCAGTCCGGGTCCATCAACAGGTTCAAGGCGAAATTCTGTTCGCGGTTGCGTGCCGTGACGCCCCACACCGAGTGCTTGATGTGGGCGTAGTCGCGCAGCGTTTTCAAGACGGCGGTCTTGCCGGTGATCTCGGTGACGCGGGCGTAGAGCGCGGCGGCACCCGGCGTTTCCAGGTAGACGAACTGGTTGATCATCAGCGACGGCACCAGCGGCCCACTGATGCGGTAGTAAGTATTCGTGCCCTGCTGCCAGCTTTCCATGGTCTTGCCATGGCGGTCCCAGAAATCAGCCGGCAGTGCCTGCACGCCGGTGTAGAGCAGGTCGCCGTCTTCCAGCGTCTTGTCGTTGGTGTAGTCCTCGGCCTGCAGGCCCAAAGCGCGCGCCTTGACGCGCATGTTGATGTCTTTCGACACCAGCACCACTTCGCGCGCGTTTGCGTTGTTCAGTTGCTGCTCGCGCAGGCTCATCACCACGCCCAGGATCTGGTTGTCGGCCTTGCCTTGCGGCAGGCCGGCGGGCAGCTTGACGTCCAGGAAAGTGGTCTGGAAGTAGAGCTTGCCGCCGGCTTCCTTGTGGCCGGTCTTGGCCAGTTCGATGCCGGCGTGGGCGTCCAGGCTGCCGTCCTTGGCGGCCAGGCTGGCCAACGCATCGAGTTCGCGACTGACCTGGCGCACGCTGCGCGCGACCTCGCTCATGCCCTTCTTGTGGCCGTCGAGTTCTTCCAGCGTGATCATCGGCAGGAAGACGTCGTGTTCCTCGAAACGGAACAGGCTCATCGGGTCGTGCATCAGCACATTGGTGTCCAGCACGAAGAGCTTGGCCGGGCCGCTGCTCTTGGCCTTGCGCGGGCGCGGCGTGGGCTCGGGGCGCTGGGTGGCGGCGGTCGGGCGGGCGTAGGGCGCCAGCATGCCGGCTGCCGGGGCCGCTGCCGGTGCGGGAGCAGGTGCCGGAGCCAGCGCGCGCGCTGGCGTTTGTGCCGGCGCCGTCCTGTGGCGGGCCGCTTGCGCGCTGGTGCCATCGTGCAAGTCGAGCGCGGCCTGCATCGGGGGCACCGCAGCTCTGGTTTTCACCGAACGTTTGTCGGCACGCGGTGCCGCAGCTGGGGCGACGTAATCGGCACTTTGCAGCTGGTCACCTTTTTTCGCGGGCGGCTTGGGCAGGGGCATGGCTGTGGTTGCTCAGGTGAAAAGAAAAAAAGCCGCACAGGCTGCTGTGCGGCTTCGTAGAGGGTACGCAGGGCTGCGGCTGGGCCGCAGGTGCGGGATGCAGGTGCTGGTGCTCAAACGGGCGGTTGAACCTGGGCTGAAACAGGGCTCAGCCTGGGCTCAGGCCGTCTTTTTCAGCTCTTTCACGGCCTTCAGCACCTCGTCGACGTGGCCGGCCACTTTCAGGCCGCGCCACTCGGCGCGCATCACGCCTTCGGCATCCATCAGGAAGGTGCTTCGCTCAATGCCCTTGACCTTCTTGCCGTACATGATCTTGTTCTTGACCACGCCGAACATGTGGCAAAGCTTCTCTTCGGTGTCGGCGATCAGCTCGAAGGGCAGTTCCAGGTTCTGCTTGAACTTCTCGTGGCTGGCCATGTTGTCGCGCGACACGCCAAACACCACGGCACCGGCCTTGATGAAATCCTTGTGCTGGTCACGGAACTGCATGGCTTCGGTCGTGCAACCGGGGGTGTTGTCCTTGGGGTAGAAATAAAGGACGACGGCCTTGCCCAGATTGACTTGCGGCGTGAACTTCACACCGCCTGTGGCCAGGGCTTCGAAATCAGGGAGCGATTTATTGATGACGGGCGTCATGGGTGATTTTCTCGCACTGCACCGAGGCCAGAGGCCGGGCCAGAAAAACGTGCCGAAGCTGGCTAATGCAGAATTATAAAGTCTCCGGCCGACGTGGCCTTGCCGGGCCCGACCGGCGGTGCCGCAAGCCCCCTCAAAGCGGTGGTTCGATGAGCAGCGCTGCGAGCACGTTGCGGCCCTCGGCCACCAGCACGTTGTAGGTGCGGCAGGCGGCGGCGGTGTCCATGGTTTCGACGCCGATGCGCTGCTCAAAAAGGCTGCGCAGCAAGGCCGGCGTCGCGAAGCGCAGGAGGTTGCCGCTGCCAAAGATCACCACCTCGGGTTTGAAGGCGGCGACGCGTTCGAAGTGTTCGGCGGTCAAGTCGGCCAGCGTGGCTGCTGCCCACAGCAGCACTTCGCCACGCCAGGGCACCAGCACGCTGTGCTGAAAGGGCGTACTGCCAACCCACACGCAACCTGGCTGTTGCCGGGTGATGGGGTTGACGCCGTCGAGTGTGTCGGGCTGGAACTTCATGCGTGGATAATTCTAAGTTCCCCCCGCTACCGCCGCATTGGCCGCATCGCCGTGAGACCCATCTCCAAGTCCGCCAAGCTCGCCAATGTGGCCTACGACATCCGTGGCCCGGTGCTCGACAAGGCCCGGCAGATGGAAGAAGAGGGCCAGAAGATCATCAAGTTGAACATCGGCAACGTTGCCGCTTTCGGCCTGATGCCGCCCGACGAGATCGTGCAGGACATGATCCGCAACCTGCCGTCCGCCACGGCTGCCGGCTACACCGACAGCAAAGGCCTGTTCGCGCCGCGCAAGGCGGTGGTGCACTACACGCAGGAAAAGAATGTCAAGGGCGTGACGGTTGACGACGTCTACCTGGGCAACGGCGCGTCTGAACTGATCCAGATGAGCATGAGTGCGCTGCTGAATGACGGCGACGAGATGTTGATCCCGGCACCTGATTTCCCGCTGTACACCGCCGTCGTGGGCCTGAGCGGCGGCGTGCCGGTGCACTACGTTTGCGACGAGCAGGCCGGCTGGTTGCCCGACATCGACGACATCCGCCGCAAGATCACACCGCGCACGCGCGGCATCATCGTCTGCAACCCCAACAACCCGACCGGTGCGCTCTACCCGGACGAGGTGCTGCTGGCCATCATCGAACTGGCCCGCCAGCACCAACTGGTGGTCTTTGCCGACGAGATCTACGACAAGACGCTCTACGACGGCAACACCCACACCAGCATGGCCAGTCTGGCCGAAGACGTGCTGTTCGTGACCTTCAATGGCCTGTCGAAAAACTACCGTGCTTGCGGCTACCGCGCCGGCTGGATGGTGGTGTCGGGCGAGAAGCGCCACGCCCGCGACTACATCGAAGGCCTGAACATGCTGGCTTCCTTGCGCTTGTGTGCCAACACGCCGGGGCAGTTGGCCATACAGACCGCGTTGGGCGGCTACCAGAGCATCAAGGACCTGGTTGCGCCCGGCGGCCGGCTGTGTCGCCAACGCGACCTGGCCTACAACCTGCTGACTGAGATTCCGGGTGTCAGCGTGGTCAAGCCCAAGGCGGCGCTGTACATGTTCCATCGCCTCGATCCGAAGATGTATCCCATCGACGACGACCAGCAGTTCGCCTACGAATTGCTGGCCGAAGAAAAGGTGCTGATCGTGCAGGGCACCGGCTTCAACTGGATCGCCCACGACCACTTCCGCGTCGTCTTTCTGCCCAACAGCGATGACCTGGCCGAAGCCATCGGTCGCATCGCGCGCTTCTTGTCGAACTTCCGCAAACGTCACTCCACATGAACCCGATTCAAGTAGGCCTGTTGGGAATCGGCACCGTCGGCAGTGGCACCTTCAAGGTGTTGCAGCGCAACCAGGCAGAGATCCAGCGCCGCGCCGGTCGGGGCATTGCCATCACGATGGTGGCCGACCTCGACACCGCGCGCGCCCGCAGCATCGTGGGTGAGGGCGTGACCGTGGTGGCCGATGCGCGCCAGGTCATCGCCAACCCTGACATCGACATCGTCATCGAGCTGATCGGCGGCACCGGCATCGCCCGCACGCTGGTGCTGGAAGCGATAGCGGCCGGCAAGCACGTGGTCACCGCCAACAAGGCGCTGCTGGCCGTGCACGGCAGCGAAATCTTTGCGGCGGCCAGCGCCAAGGGCGTGATCGTGGCCTTCGAAGCGGCGGTGGCCGGCGGCATCCCCATCATCAAGGCGTTGCGTGAAGGGCTGACCGCCAACCGCATCGACTGGGTGGCCGGCATCATCAACGGCACGACGAATTTCATCCTGAGCGAGATGCGCAGCAAGGGCCTGGATTTCGGCGTGGTGCTGAAAGAGGCGCAGCGCCTGGGCTACGCCGAAGCCGACCCGACTTTCGACATCGAAGGCGTGGATGCGGCGCACAAGGCGACCATCATGTCGGCCATCGCCTTTGGCGTGCCGGTGCAGTTCGACAAGGCCTATGTGGAAGGCATCACCGGCTTGCAGGCGGCCGATATTCGTTACGCTGAACAACTGGGCTACCGCATAAAGCTGCTGGGCATCACGCGCCGCCGAGATCACGGTATTGAGCTGCGCGTGCACCCGACGCTGATCCCCAGCACGCGGCTCATCGCCAATGTCGAAGGCGCGATGAACGCCGTCGTCGTACACGGCGACGCGGTCGGCCCGACGCTGTACTACGGCAAAGGCGCCGGCAGCGAACCCACGGCCAGTGCGGTCATCGCCGACTTGGTCGACATCACCCGCCTGCACACCGCCGACCCCGACCACCGCGTGCCGCATCTGGCTTTTCAGCCGGGTTCGTTGAGCGACACGCCCATCTTGACCATCGACGAGGTGGTGACGGCTTTCTACCTGCGCCTTCAGGTTGCCGACCAGACCGGCGTGCTGGCGCGCATCACCGGCATCCTGGCCGAGCACGACATCAGCATCGACGCGGTGCTGCAGCGCGAGAGCGCCGAGGGTGAAAAGCACACCGACCTGATCATCCTGACCCACGACACCGTCGAAGGCCGCATGAAGGCCGCGCTGGCACAGATGCAGGCGCTGCCGACGGTGCTGGCGCCCATCGTGCGCATCCGCAAGGAAGAGTTGAATTGAAGTACGTCAGCACGCGGGGCGATCAAACCGAGCGCGGCTTCTCCGACATCCTGCTCGAAGGCCTTGCGCCCGATGGCGGCCTCTACCTGCCGACGCAGTACCCGCAAGTCGATGCGGCCACGCTGACCCGCTGGCGCGGCCTGTCATACGCCAGCCTGGCCTTCGAGATTCTGTCGCTCTACATAGCCGACATTCCGGCTCCCGATCTGAAGCGCCTGTGCGAGGCCACCTACACCGAAGCGGTGTTCGGGACACCGCAGATCACGCCGCTCAAGCCCATCGGCGAAGGCCTGATGCTGCAAGCCCTGTCCAACGGCCCCACGCTGGCCTTCAAGGACCTGGCCATGCAGTTGCTGGGCAATTTGTTCGAGTACGAACTGGCCCGTCGCGGCGAAGCATTGAACATCCTGGGCGCGACCAGCGGCGACACCGGCAGCGCGGCCGAATACGCGATGCGGGGCAAGCAAGGCGTGCGCGTGTTCATGCTGAGCCCGCTGGGGCGCATGAGCCCCTTTCAGCAGGCGCAGATGTTCAGCTTGCAAGACGCCAACATCCACAACCTCGTGGTCAAAGGTGTGTTCGACGACTGCCAGGACATCGTCAAGGCGGTCAGCAACGATCTGGCGTTCAAGCGCGACTTCAAGATCGGCACGGTGAACAGCATCAACTGGGCGCGGCTGCTGGCCCAGGTCGTCTACTACTTTGCAGGTTACTTCCAGGCCACGAAGTCGAACGATGAGCGCGTGAGCTTCGCCGTGCCGTCGGGCAACTTCGGCAACATCTGCGCCGGCCACGTGGCGCGCAGCATGGGCTTGCCGATTGCGCAACTGGTGCTGGCCACCAACGAGAACGATGTGCTCGACGAGTTCTTTCGCACCGGCACCTACCGGCCGCGCGGCACGGCCGAGACGCACGAAACCAGCAGCCCTTCGATGGACATCAGCAAGGCCAGCAACTTCGAGCGTTTCGTGTTCGACTTGCTCGGGCGCGACGGCGCGCGCACGAAAGAATTGTTCGGTGCGGCGCTGGCCCGCGACGGTGGTTTCACGGTCACGCCGGATGAACATGCGCGCATTGCCGGCTACGGTTTCGTCAGCGGCAAAAGCAGCCACGCTGACCGCCTGGCGACCATCCGCAGTACCTGGCAAACGACAGGCGTGATGGTGGACACGCACACCGCCGATGGCCTGAAGGTGGCGCGTGAAAACCTGCAGCCGGGTGTGACCATGATCGTGTTGGAAACGGCGCTGCCCGCCAAGTTCGCAGGCACCATCCGCGAAGCCACGGGCATCAACCCTGAGCCGCCGGCCGCATTGCGCGGCATCGAGTTGCTGCCCAAACGCTTTGTCGAAATGGCCGCCGACGTGCAGGCGGTCAAGCGCTACATCGAAACGCACTGCACACCATGAAAGACCCACGCCCGCTGTTGAGCCTGGACGAAGCGCTGGCCCTGCTGGTCGCCGGCAGCGCGCCCTACGCCATCACGCAGACCGAGACGGTCTCGACTTTCGACGCGCTGGGCCGCGTGCTGGCCGCCGACGTGTTGTCGGGCCTGAACGTGCCGCCCGAGGACAACACGTCGATGGACGGCTACGTGCTGCGCGCGGCCGATGTGCCTGTGGCCGGCACCTTGCTGCCCGTGACCCAGCGCATCCCCGCCGGCCACGTCGGCCAGGCTTTGCAGCCGGGCACGGCGGCGCGCATCTTCACTGGCGGCCAGGTGCCGGCCGGCGGCGACGCAGTGGTGATGCAGGAACAGTGCGAAGCGGTCGCTGCGGCGTCGGAACAGGGCGGCCTGGGCAGCGTGCGCGTGAACACCGTACCGACGGCAGGGCAGTGGATACGCCGTCGCGGCGAGGACGTGCAGCAAGGCGCCGCCGTGCTGCAACGCGGGCAGCGTTTGACGCCCCAGGCGCTGGGTCTGGCCGCCTCCGTTGGCGCAGCCACCTTGACCGTGCTGCGCCGTCCGCGCGTGGCGCTGTTTTCCACCGGCGACGAACTGCAGAACCCCGGCGAGGTGCTGCGTCCGGGGTCCATCTACAACTCGAACCGCTACACGCTGCGCGCGCTGGCCCAGGCTGGGGGCTGCGAGGTCATCGACCTGGGCATCGTCGGCGACACACTGGACGCCACACGCGCCGCGCTGCGCGAAGCAGCGGCGGTCAGCGACCTGATCGTCACCTGCGGCGGTGTGTCGGTGGGCGAAGAAGACCACCTGAAGCCCGCCGCCCGCGCCGAAGGCGAACTGGACGACTGGCAGATTGCGATGAAGCCGGGCAAGCCGCTGGCCTTCGGTCGCATCCGTCGAAACGGTGACGGCAAGGACGGCGGCGCCGCGCTGCTCGTCGGCCTGCCCGGCAACCCGGTGTCGGCCTTCATCACCTTCCTGCTCGCCGTCGTTCCGGTGCTGCGCGTGATTCAGGGCATGAACAGCACCGCAACAGCCAGCCTGTCGATGCGCGCCGACTTCGATTGGCCGCGCCCCGACCGCCGCCGCGAATTCCTGCGTGTGCAATTGAACGCCGAGGGCGGCCTGTCGCTCTTCGCGAATCAGAGCTCGGGCGTGCTGACCTCGGTCGTCTGGGCTGACGGCCTGGTCGACAACCCCGGCTCGCAGGCCATCGCGCGCGGCGACACAGTGCGCTTCCTGCCGCTTTCGATGCTGGTGTCGCGGTGACAGGCACCGTGAAAGTCACCGTGCGCTATTTCGCGTCCTTGCGCGAAGCCCTGGGCGCCGGTGAGGCGCTGGACATCGCCGCCGGCACCACACTGGCCGCGCTGCGCGACGAACTGCTGGCGCGCGGTGGCCGCCACGCCGACGTGCTGGCCCGCCACCGCGCCGTGCGTTGTGCGCTGAACCAGACGATGAGCGACGAATCTGCCGTGCTGAACGAGGGCGCAGAAGTGGCTTTCTTTCCGCCCGTCACGGGTGGTTGAGCAGAGTTGACCTTGGACGACATCGCGCCGCGCGTCAGCATCCAGACCGCTGATTTCGACCTGGCTGCCGAAGTGCGCGTCCTGCACGCGGCCGACCACGGCGTGGGTGCCATCGCCAGCTTCGTCGGCACGGTGCGCGACCGCAACGGACCTGGCGCAGTCGCTGGCGTCAGCCTGATGGAACTTGAGCACTACCCGGGCATGACCGAGCGCGCCATCGAAGCCATGATCGACGCCGCACACCAGCGCTTCGACATCCGCGCGGCGCGGGTCATCCACCGCGTGGGCGTGCTGCAGCCGGGCGAGCAGATCGTGCTGGTGGCGGTGGCGTCGGCGCACCGCGGCATGGCCTTTCAGGCTTGTGAATTCC
>JBBQAI010000031.1:0-38475 GCA_038316205.1 Burkholderiales bacterium | reverse complement strand
AGGGGCCAGCAGACGGGCTGGATGACCAGCATCACCAACATCACCGAAGCCAAGCGCATCCGCGACCAGCTGAGCGCCAGCCACGAACGCTTCACCACCGTGCTGGAAGGGCTGGATGCCAGCGTTTCAGTGCTGTCGGTGCAGCAGGGCGAGCTGCTCTTCGCCAACCGCAGCTACCGCCTCTGGTTCGGCGGCGATGCGCGCGGCCACCAGCAGATGGCCGGCAGCGCGGTGGGCGTCACGGCCTACAGCGCCGACGACGGCGACGGGATCGACGGCCTGTCGGGCCTGCCGACCCAAGAACTGACCGAGGCCGGTTCCGATTCTCGGGAAGTCTTCGTGGAGCCGCTGCAGAAGTGGTTCGAGGTGCGGGCCCGCTACCTGCAATGGACGGACGGTCGCCTCGCCCAGATGCTGATCGCCACCGACATCACCGCGCGTTTGCGCGCCGAAGAGCAAAGCGCGGCGCAGGCCGAAAAAGCCCAGGTGACCAGCCGTTTGGTAACCATGGGCGAGATGGCATCTTCCGTCGCCCACGAATTGAACCAGCCGCTGACGGCCATCGCCAACTATTGCAGCGGCATCGTGTCGCGCGTGAAGGCCGACACCATCAGGCCCGACGACCTGATTGCCGCGCTGCAGAAGACCGCGCGACAGGCCGAAAGAGCCGGGCAGATCATCCACCGCATCCGCGCCTTCGTGAAACGCAGCGAGCCGCAGCGCCAGCCCTCGGAAGCCCGGCAGATCGTCGAAGACGCGGTGGAGTTGGCGGGCATCGAACTGCGCCGCCGCCACGTGGCGGTGCACTGCTACGTGGCGCAGCGACTGCCGGAAATCATGGTCGACCCGATCCTGATCGAACAGGTGGTGCTGAACCTGCTGAAGAACGCCGCCGAGGCCATCGACAGCGGGCAGATGCCGCCGCAGCGCCGCCACATCGAACTGCGCGTGGTGCCGCGCCACACGCCAGAGGAAGGCGGCGTCATCGAGTTCAGCGTCACCGACATGGGTCCGGGCATCAAGGAGGAAGTGCTGGCCCGCCTTTACGAAGCCTTTTTCTCGACCAAGCCCGAAGGTCTGGGCATCGGTCTGAGTTTGTGCCGCTCGATCATCGAGTCGCACCGGGGGCGGATGCGGGCGCAGAACCTCTACAATGGGACCCAGGTCGTCGGTTGCCGGTTCGCGTTCACTGTTCCGGTTGAACTGAGCCCACGTACCGACACCATCGCGGCCCCGCTCGAGGGCGAAACCTCCACGAATACCTAGGGCGCACACCGCCTCATCAGCCGCAATGAGCTTGATCCCCAAAAAAGGTACGGTCTACGTTGTCGACGACGACGAGGCCGTTCGCGATTCACTGCAGTGGTTGCTGGAAGGCAAGGACTACCGCGTCAAGTGCTTCGATTCTTCAGAGTCCTTCCTGGCCCGCTTCGACCCGCGCGAGGTGGCCTGCCTGATCGCCGACATCCGCATGGACGGCATGAGCGGCCTGGAACTGCAGGACCGCTTGATGGAACGCAAGAGTCCGCTGCCCATCGTCTTCATCACCGGCCACGGCGACGTGCCGATGGCCGTGACGACGATGAAGAAAGGCGCGATGGACTTCATTGAAAAGCCCTTCAAGGAAGAAGAGCTGCTCGGCCTGGTGGAACGCATGCTGGACAGCGCGCGCAGCGCTTTCAGCCAGCACCAGGAACAAGCCAGCCGCGACGCGCTGCTGAGCCGCCTGACGACGCGTGAAGCACAGGTGCTGGAACGCATCGTTGCCGGTCGCCTGAACAAGCAAATCGCCGACGACCTGGGCATCAGCATCAAGACGGTGGAGGCGCACCGCGCCAACATCATGGAAAAGTTGAATGCCAACACGGTGGCCGATCTGCTCAAGATCGCGCTGGGCGCGCAGACCAAAGTCTGAATCTCGCGCCGCACAACGCGCTCTGACTGACAAGGCCGCTGTCCTCTCAAGGTCGGCGGCCTTTGTTGTTTCAAGGACTGAGACGATGACCTCACAGCTGATCGATGGCGTTGCGCTGTCCAAGCAAATCCGTGCTGATGTGGGCCTGCGGGCGGCGGCACTCACTGCGCGTGGGCAGCGCCCGGGCCTGGCGGTGATCCTGGTCGGCGACGACCCGGCCAGTGCGGTCTACGTGCGCAACAAGGTCAAGGCCTGC
Source organism: Burkholderiales bacterium (assembly GCA_038316205.1). Classification (GTDB taxonomy): domain Bacteria; phylum Pseudomonadota; class Gammaproteobacteria; order Burkholderiales; family Burkholderiaceae_C; genus Rubrivivax. The sequence goes on along the minus strand of JBBQAI010000031.1, from coordinate 36,304 downwards.
CAGGAACACGGCCTGCATTCGGTGCTGGAGCAGTACGAAGCCAGCCTGCCCGAAGCCGAGCTGCTGGCCCGCGTGGCCGCGCTGAACGCCGACCCCAGCATCCACGGCATCCTGGTGCAGATGCCGTTGCCCCGGCACATCGACCCGCACAAGGTCATCGAGGCTATCGCCACGGCGAAAGACGTGGACGGTTTCTCGGTGCACTCGGCCGGCGCCTTGATGGCCGGCCTGCCCGGCCTTCGTCCCGCGACGCCCTTCGGCTGCATGCAGCTGATCGAAAGCACGGGCGTCAGCCTGAAGGGCAAGCACGCGGTGGTCATCGGCCGCAGCAACACCGTGGGCAAGCCGATGGCGCTGCTGCTGCTGCAGGCCCACGCCACCGTGACCGTCTGCCACAGCGCCACGCCCGATCTGGCCCTGCACACGCGCCAGGCCGACGTGGTGGTCGCTGCGGTGGGCCGGCGCAATACGCTGACGGCCGACATGGTCAAGCCCGGCGCCATCGTCATCGACGTGGGCATGAACCGCAACGAGGCCGGCAAGCTCTGTGGCGACGTTGACTTCGCGGCCGTGCGTGACGTGGCCGGCTGGGTCACGCCGGTGCCCGGCGGTGTCGGGCCGATGACCATCACCATGTTGCTGGTCAACACGGTACAGGCGGCCGAGGCAGCAGCAAGCGCAGCGACCAAGGCAGCAGCATGAACCCGCTTCTGCAGCACAGCGACACGGCTGATTTCGCCGCCGACTTTTCAGCCATACGCCCCGAGCACATCGCCCCGGCGCTGGACGTGTTGCTGGCCGACGCCGAAGCGGCGCTGGAAGCGGCCGTCAGCGACGCGGTGCCGGCCGACTACCAGGCGCTGTCACTGGTGCTGGACGTGCCCGTCGAACGACTGATGCGCGCCTGGGGCCACGCCAGCCATTTGCAGGGCGTGGCCGACACGCCGGCGCTGCGCGCGGCGCATGCCGAAAACCTGCCGCGCATCATCGACTTCAGCACCCGTCTGGGCGCCGACGCACGGCTCTACGCCAAGTACAAGGCCATCGCCGCCAGCGCGGGCGCGCAGCAGCTGGCGCCCGCGCAAAGCAAGGCCCTGGGCGACGCGCTGCGCGACTTCGTTCTGGGCGGCGCCGAGCTGCAAGGCACCGCGCGCGAACGTCACGCCGCCATCCAGGACCGCATGGGCGCGCTGTCGCAGCAGTACGGCGACCACGTGCTGGACGCCACCGACGCGTGGAGCCTGCTGGTCGGCGAAGAACGCCTGGCCGGTGTGCCGGCCGACGTGCGCCTGGCCGCCCGCGCCGCTGCCGAGGCCGAAGGCTTGGCCGGCTACAAGCTGAGCCTGCAGGCGCCGTGCTGGCTGCCGCTGATGCAGTTCGCCAGTGATCGCGCATTGCGTGCTGCGGTCTACCGTGCCGACGCCACCCGGGCCAGCGAGTTCGGCGCACCTGAACTGGACAACGGCCCGCTGATGCGCGAGCTGCTGGAACTGCGTGCCGAAGCAGCCGCACTGCTGGGCCATGGCAACTACGCCGAGTTGGCGTTGGTCGCCAAGATGGCGCGCAGCCCCGACGAGGTGCTCACTTTCGTGCGCGACCTGGCGCAACGCGCCCGCCCCCACGCAGCCCGCGAACTGGCCGAACTGCGAAGCTACGCCGCCGACTCGCTCGGTCTGCCCGACCTGCAGGCCTGGGACCGGCCGTATGCCGCCGAGCAACTGAAGCAGTCGCGCTACGCATTCAGCAGCCAGGAGGTGAAGCAGTACTTCACCGAGCCGCGCGTGTTGCAGGGCCTGTTCCAGTTGATCGAAACCTTGTTCGGGGTAGCCATACGCGTCGAAGCCGCGCCGGTGTGGCACGACAGCGTGCGCTACTTTGGCGTGTGGCGGATACAGTCCGCAGCCGCTCATGCAGGTGATGCCGGCGCCGACCGCGTGGCCGGCTTCTACCTCGACTTGCACGCCCGCGCAGGCAAGCAGTCGGGCGCCTGGATGGACGACTGCCGGGGCCGCTGGCTGCGCCCGGGCGGCGACTTGCAATGGCCCGTGGCGCACCTGGTGTGCAACTTTGCGCCGCCCGTCGGCGACCAGCCCGCACTGCTGACGCACAGCGACCTGATCACCCTTTTCCACGAGTTCGGCCACGGCCTGCACCACATGCTGACGCAGGTGGACGAACTGGCGGTGTCGGGCATATCGGGCGTGGAAGGCGACGCGATCGAGTTGCCGAGCCAGTTCATGGAAAACTTCTGCTGGGAGTGGGAAGTGCTGCAGCGCCTGAGCTGCCATGCAGAGACCGGCGAGCCGCTGCCTCGCGCGCTGTTCGACCGGATGGTGGCAGCAAGACATTTCCAGGGCGGCCTGAAGTTGTTGCGGCAATGCGAATTCGCGCTCTTCGACATGCGCCTGCACGCCGAAAGCGACACCGCCGCGCGCGTGCAGGCAGTCTGCGACGAGGTCAACGCCGAGCTCCAGCCCATGCCAGCGCCCAATTTCCTGCGCTACGCCAACACCTTTGGCCACCTGTTCGATGGCGGCTACGCAGCCGGTTACTACGGTTACGCCTGGGCGCAGGTGCTCAGCGCCGACGCTTACGGTGCTTTCGAGGAAAGCGGCGTTTTCGACGCCGGCACCGGGGCACGCTTCCGCGAACAGGTGCTGGCAGTGGGCGGCAGCCGGCCGGCTCTGGACAGCTTTCGCGCCTTCCGCGGCCGCGAGCCGAGCCTGGATGCGTTGCTGCGCCACCAAGGGCTGGCTTGAGCGCGCGCCGCCATTCGGATAGAACTCAGCTAGATTCCGTCATCCGTCTTTCCGGCAGCCTTATCCAGTGATGAAGTCCAAGCCCCTGCAAGTCTGGAAGCCCGTGAGTGGTACGCGCGGTGTGAGCCGTGTGAGCGGTGTGAGCGGTGTGAGGGTCACAATGACCGCGATGTCGGTGATGGTCGCCTGTGCGCTGCCCACCACGCCCGCGCTGGCCCAGTACAAGGTGGTGGCGTCCGACGGCAGCGTCACTTACACCGACAGGCCGCGTGCCGAAGCCAACACCCGCATCACAACGCTGGGCCGCAGCGGCGCCGCACAGCCGGCCGAAACCGCCTTGCCGGCCGAACTGCGCCAGATCGCCCAGCGCTACCCCGTCACGCTGTACACCGGCAACGACTGCCTGCCTTGCGATAACGGCCGGCGCCTGTTGCAGCAGCGCGGCATTCCATTCGCTGAGCGCCGCGTCAGCAGCGAAGAAGACGCGGTGGCGCTGGAGCGAGCTGTGGGCGGCCGCACCGTGCCAGCCCTGACCATCGGCGCGCAACCGCTGCGCGGCTTGTCGGAAACAGACTGGACGGCCTACCTGGACGCTGCCGGCTACCCGCGTGTATCGAAGCTGCCGCCAGGCTGGCAGGCGGCGCCTGTCTTGCCGCTGGTCGAGAAAGTGGCCGCCGCCAAGCCGGCTGCACCCGCGCCGCGCGCCGAACTGCCTGCCGACGACAGCAAGCCGGTCAATGGCGTGCGCTTCTGAGTGTCAGCATCTGAGGCTGACCGCCTGGCGTGACATCAAGGCACTGGCGCCAATTTGCGCGCCGCCCATGAACCGGCGCCCACCGCGCCGCCGACCACCCAGAACAGCGCCGCCGCGCCCACCAGCGCGCCTGTGGCGCCGAAAAGCAGCGGCATCAGCGTGCTCGACATGTTCATCGCCATCGAGCGGAAGGCCAGCGATTCGCCGTGGCGGTTGTCGGGCGTCAGGTGGTGCAGCATCGACATCACCATCGGCGCGACGCTGCCCAGGGTGATGCCCAGCAGCACCGCCAGGCTGCCCATCACCCAGGCGTTGGGTGCCAACGGGTAGGCGACGAAAACGATGGCCGTGCCTGCCATCGCCAGGCGCACCACGGTGACCTCGCTGAGGCGGTGGGCCAGCCATGGAATCAGCAGGCGCACACCTGTCACCGACAGCGTGAAGCTGCCCAGGATCAGCCCAATGGTGCTGGCGCTGAAACCGCGTTCGTGGCCCAGCACCGGCACGGCGAAGGTGTGCACGTCCCAGCACATCGACAGCAGCCAATTGACGGTCAGCAAACGCGCCAGCCCCGGCGCGTGCAGCAGGCTCCAGGCACTGCGCCCGGCTACTCGCGGCGCAGCGCCCGCCGCCTGCAACTTCGGCACGAAGCGTGCCGACAGCAGCGAGGCCAGCGGCATCAGCAGCAGCAGGACGAACGCTGCGCGAAAGCCATAGCCGTCGATCATCAAACCCGTGGCCACCGGCCCGACGACGTTGGAAAACGAGGGCGCCACCCCCAGCCAGCTGAAGATGCGCACGCGCTCGGCACTGGTACGTGCCGCCACACCGGCGGTGCGCTGGATGGTCAGCATGCCGATGTTGGTGCCGGCGCCGGTGGCCGATGCCGCCGCACACAGCAGCACCAGGTGGCCGGCACCCGCGACGTAGGTGGACGCGATGGCCAGCAGGCAGCCGGAAACCGTCAGCAGCACGGCCAGGTAGACCGGGCGGTGGTAGCCCAGGCGGTCGGCCAGGCGCCCGGCGGGCAAGGCCAGCAGCACCGGCGCTGCGGCGAACAAGGCCAGCACCAGGCCCACGGTCCAGGCGCTCTGGCCGTCGCCCAGCAACTGCAGCGGCGCGGCCAGGCGCAGGCCAGCCATCGCCGAGTGCATGCCCAACTGGCCAACGATCAAGGCCAGCAGCACGCGGCCGGTGCCGGCGGTGTGGCCGGCTTGCTCAGACATCGGCATCGTCTTCCAGCAGCGGCGTGTTCAACCCCGGCAGCAACTGCGCAGCGCGTTCGTCTGGCATCGACTCAACCTTGCGCAACTGGCGTTCCATCGCCCGCGTGCGGACGAAAGCCTGGTCGATGGTGGTGCCGGCCTCGTCCAGTTTCTTGCGTGTCTTGACCAACACGTCACCGAACTTGGCGAACTCGGTCTTGACAGCGCCCAGCACCTCCCAGACCTCGGCGGAACGTTTCTCCAGCACCAGCGTGCGAAAGCCCATCTGCAAGCTGTTCAGCAGCGCCAGCAGCGTGGTCGGACCGGCCAGCATCACCTTGTGTTCGCGCTGCAGCGCCTCGGCCAGGCCCGGCCGGCGCAGGGCCTCGGCGTACAGCCCTTCCGTGGGCACGAAGAGGATGGCGAAATCGGTGGTGTGTGGCGGCGACACGTACTTCTCGCGGATGCTGCGGGCTTCCAGCTTCAGCCGCGTTTCGATGGCCTTGCCGGCGGCTTCCATCGCCGGCGCGTCGGCGCGCTCAGAAGCGTCCAGCAGGCGTTCGTAATCTTCACGCGGGAACTTGGCGTCGATCGGCAGCCACAGCGGTGTGTCGCCTGCCGTGCCGGCGCCCGAACCACCCGAACGGCCGGGCAGGCGGATGGCGAATTCCACGCGGTCGTTGCTGCCCGGCACCGTGGCCACGTTGGTGGCGTACTGCTCAGGCGTGAAGACCTGCTCCAGCAGCGCGGCCAGTTGCACTTCACCGAAAACGCCGCGCGTCTTCACGTTGGTCAGCACGCGGTTCAGCGCGCCCACGTCACGCGCCAGGGTCTGCATTTCGCCCAGGCCTTTGTGCACCTGTTCCAGCCGGTCGGCCACCTGCTTGAAGCTTTCGCCCAGCCGGGTTTCCAGCGTGGCATGCAGCTTTTCATCGACCGTGGCGCGCATCTGGTCGAGCTTCTTTTCATTGCCTTCCTGCAACGACACCAACCGCGTTTCAACCGCCGTTCGCACCTCGGCCAGCCGGCGTTCGTTGGCCTCGGACAGGGCCCGCAGTTGTTCGCCCTGGCCTTCACCAAAGCGGCGCAGCGCCGCGTCTTGTGCCTCACGCGCGGCCTGGCTTTGTTGCGCCAGGCCCAAGGCGGCTTGGGTCAAGGCCGCGCCCACGGCTTGTTGGGTGCTGGCCAACTGAGCGCGAAAGCTGTCGATCTGCTCGTTCTGGGTGCGCGCCACATCGCCGCTTTGCGCGAGCAGCATTTGCTGGAAAGTGCCCAGGTCGCTGCGCGTTGTTTGGCCCTGGCGGCCCAGCTCGTCGCGCAGTTCGCGTTCAAGCCTCTCAATGGCGGCGTTGGCGGTGGCCGTTGCGGCTGCATTCATGGCGGCGTTGGCGGCGGCGATGTCGCCGGCGGTGTCCGGGGCTCGGCGCAAGACCAGGGCGATCAACAACAACAGGTTCAGCGCCAGCAGCGCGATCACGATCCATTCAGGCATACGCCCATTGTCTCAGCCCGGCGGCTGCAGAGCCGCGTTCCTTGCAGTACGCTCCGCCGCCTAACTGTGAGGAGACCGGCATGTTGAAGTTGAAGGTGAATGGCAAGAGCGTGGCAGTCGATGCCGAAGCCGACATGCCGCTGCTGTGGGCGCTGCGTGAAGACCTGCAATTGACGGGCACCAAATTCGGCTGCGGTATGGCGCTGTGCGGTGCCTGCACGGTGCACATCGACGGCGTGGCCGTGCGGTCTTGCGTCACGCCGCTGTCGGCGGCTGCCGGCAAAAAGGTCACCACCATCGAAGCCATGGCCGCCACGCCGGCCGGCAAAGCCATGCAGGCCGCCTGGGTGGCGCATGACGTGCCGCAGTGCGGCTACTGCCAAAGCGGCCAGATCATGAGCGCCTGCGCCATGCTGGCCAAGAACAAGCAGCCCACCGACGCCGACATCAACACTGCGATGAGCGGCAACGTCTGCCGCTGCGGCACCTACAACCACATCCGCGCGGCCATCAAGACCGCTGCGATCACCTTGCACAAGGCGGGCTGATCCATGGGTAAGACGCTCGAACACAACACCGACGCAACAAACGCTGTGTCGCCCATCACCGCACTGTCGCGCCGCGCCTTTTTGCAGTCTGGCGGCGCGCTGGTCGTGGCCTTCGCACTGCCGGCCACAGGCCGCGCCGCCGCCGCGGGCAGCACCGCACTCAGCGCCTACGTGCGCATCGGCACCGACAACCGCGTCACCGTGGTCTGCGGCTCGTCGGAAATGGGCCAGGGCGTGCTGACCGCCATCCCCATGCTGGTGGCCGAAGAACTGGACGCCGACTGGGCGCAAGTCGGCGTCGAACAGGCACCGGTGGATCAGGCTTTCAACAACCCAATGTTCGGCATGCAGGCGACCGGTGGCTCCACGACCATCCGCGCCAACTGGTTGCCGATGCGCCAGGCCGGCGCCGCCGCGCGTGAAATGCTGGTGGCCGCTGCGGCCGCTGAATGGAAGGTGGATGCGGCCAGCTTGACCACCAGCAAGGGCATGGTCAGCGGCCCCGGCGGGAAAAAAGCCAGCTACGGTTCGCTGGTGGCGGCGGCGTCCAAACTGCCGGTGCCGTCCAAGCCGAAGTTGAAAGACAGCAAGGCCTTCAAGCTGCTGGGCAAACCCACCAAGCGGTTGGACACGCTAGCCAAAAGCAACGGCAGCGCGCGCTTCGGCATCGACGCCCAAGTGCCCGACATGCTGGTGGCGGTGATGGCCCGCGCACCGGCTGCTGGCGCCAAGCCCAAGGCGGTGAACGAAGCCGCCGCCAAGGCGGTGAAGGGCGTGAAGCAGGTCATCACCCTGCCCTCCGGTGTGGCCGTATTGGCCACCGGCTACTGGGCGGCCAAAAAGGGCCGTGATGCGCTGGACGTGCAGTGGGACCTGGGCGCGGCCGCCAAACTGAACAGCGCGGCCATCAGCGATTTGCTGGACGAAGGCGCGCGCGAAGCCGACGCCGTGGCGCTGGACCAGGGCAACGCGCGCGACGCCACCGCCAACGCCGCCAAGACGCTGGACGCGCGCTACGAGGCGCCCTATCTGGCGCACGCCTGCATGGAGCCGCTGAACTGCACGGCCTGGGTGCAGGGCGATAGCGTCGAGATCTGGGCCGGCACACAAAGCCAGGGCCCGGCGCAAGGCATCCTGGGTCAGGTGGCGCAGGTCACGCCAGCCAAGGTGAAGATCAACACCCTGCTGCTGGGCGGTGGTTTCGGTCGTCGTTTCGCGCCCGACTTCACCATCGACGCCGTGCTGCTCAGCAAGATCAGCGGCAAGCCGGTGAAGGTGATTTACACCCGCGAAGACGACATGGCAGCCGGCTTCTACCGCCCGCCTTCGGTCGCCCGCTTCTCGGGCGCGCTGGACAACCAGGGTACGCTGACGATGCTGAAGGTCGGCGTCGGTTCACCGTCCATCATGGCCGCCTCGGGCTTCATGCAGATCCCGCCGAACGGTGTCGACAGCTTCGCGCTCGAAGGGCTGGCGGACCACCCCTACGACATCCCCAACCAGCGCATCGCCTATGGCCGCAAGGAGCCGGGGCCGCAGGTCTGGTTCTGGCGTTCGGTGGGCCATTCGCAGAACGGTTTCTTCACCGAAGGTTTCATCGACGAGATGGCGGCCGCCGCCGGCAAAGACCCGTTTGAGTTCCGCCGCGCGCTGCTGAACAAGTCACCGCGCCACAAGGCGGTGTTGGAACTGGCGGCGCAAAAGGCCGGCTGGGGCCAGCCGCTGCCCAAGGGCGTGGCGCGGGGCATTGCCGTGGTCTCCAGCTTCGGCAGCTACGTGGCCGAGGTCGCCGAGGTCAGCGTCGGCGCCGACGGCACGCCCAGGGTGCACCGCGTGGTGGCTGCGGTGGACTGCGGCATGACGGTCAACCCGCTGACCATCGAAAGGCAGATCGAAGGCGCCATCGTGTACGGCTTGACGGCAGCGCTCTACGGCAAGATCAGCTTCAAGGACGGGCGCGTCGAGCAGGGCAATTTCCACCAGTACCCGATGCTGCGCATGAACGAGATGCCCAAGGTGGAAGTGCACATCGTGCAGAGCAGCGAAGACCCGGGCGGCATCGGTGAGCCCGGCACACCGCCCATCGCGCCAGCGGTGGTCAACGCGCTCTTCGCCTTGACCGGCAAGCGTGTGCGCTCGCTGCCGATCGACCCGGGTCAGTTCACGAAGGCTTGACCGGCGGCAGGCCCAGCGCGTCGGCGTTGATGGGCGTGGGGGCCACCCCGCCCGTCAGCGCGGCGATCAGGTTGTCGGCGGCCAGGTTGGCCATCGCCAACCGCGTGGCCACGCTGGCGCTGGCGATGTGCGGCGTCAGCACCACGGTGTTCAGCGCCAGCAAGTCGGGGTGCACCGAAGGCTCGCCTTCGAAGACATCCAAACCGGCTGCTGCGATGCGCCCCTCGCGCAGCGCAGCGGCCAGCGCCACGTCATCGACGATGCCGCCACGCGCGATGTTGGTCAGCGTGGCTGTCGGCTTCATCTGCGCCAGTTCAGCCGCCGCGATGGCGTGGTGGCTGCTGGCCGAATATGGCAGCACCAGCACCAAGTGATCGGCCTGGGCCAACAGTTCAGCCTTGCTGACGTAGCGCGCGCCCAACTCGGTTTCAGTCTCGGCCGGCAGGCGAGTTCTGTTGTGATAGATCACTTGCATGCCGAAACCCAGGGCGCCGCGCCGTGCGATGGCCCGGCCGATGCGGCCCATGCCCAGCACGCCCAAGGTGGCGCCGTGCACGTCGCTGCCGGTGTGCATGTCGTAGGACCAGCGCGTCCACTCGCCGCGACGCAGAAAGCGTTCGCTCTCGGTCATGCGGCGGGCCGTGGCCATCATCAACGCGAAGCCGAAATCGGCCGTGGTTTCGGTCAGCACATCGGGCGTATTGGTGGCCAAAACGCCGGCTGCGTTGCAGGCCGCAATGTCGAAGTTGTTGTAGCCCACGGCCATGTTGGCGACCACCCGCAGCGCCGGACAGGCAGCCAGCAGTTCGGCGCCGATGCGCTCGCTGCCGGTGGTAAAGGCGCCCTGCTTGCCCTGCAAGTGGGCGATCAATTCGGCCGGTGTGTAAATGGTGTCGGACGGGTTGTCTTCGACCTCGAAATGTTCGCGCAGACGGGCGACGACTTCGGGAAACACAGCGCGGGCAACGAGCACTTGGGGTCGGGTCATGGCATCACTTCAAAGGGGTGGTGTTAACGGTGACGGACGGGGCCGAAGCGCTGCCTTTCAGCGCGGCGCCCGGATGGAAGCCCTGCACCGCCAGCAGCAGGAAAAAGCCGCAGACATAGGCCAGCGGCACGTGCCAAGCCTGCCGCAACCAGTGCCCCACCGAACGGGCCTGGGGGTACATGCTGCTCAAGGCCACGCCGGCGGACGAACCGAACCAGATCATCGACCCGCCAAAGCCCACGGCGTAGGCCAGGAAGCCCCAGTCGTAGCCGCCCTGCTTCAACGCCAGTTCGGTCAGCGGGATGTTGTCGAAAATGGCCGACACAAAGCCCAGGCCCAGCGCGGTTTGCCACGACGCGCCGGGCAGATGTTCGACCGGCATCATCGACGCGCACAGCACCAGTGACAACAGAAAGAGCGCGCCTTTCGCAGCGGCGGGCAACACCGCCCAGGTCGGCCGCCGCAGCGCGGCGCTGATCAAAATGGCCAGCCAGACGGCAGCGCCGAGGAATGGGAAAGCGTCCGACACGGCGCTGTAGCGGGTGTTGATCAGCACGTTGACGGCGATGGCGGCCCCGAGGATGAAGAGCACGATGCCCACCCGCACCCAGTCCACGCGGGCGCTGGGGTCAGCGTCTTTCTGGATCGGCGAATGGGCCTGCTGCTGCAGCGCCGCCGGGATGCCACACACCAGCAACGCCAAGCCGGCGGCGATGTAGGCCTCCAGCACTTCCATCGGGTGCACGCCGGCAATCCACATCATCGTGGTGGTGGTGTCGCCAACCACGCTGCCAGCCCCGCCGGCGTTCGAGGCCGCGACGATGCCCGCCAGGTAGCCAGTGTGCACGCGGCCCTTGAAGACGGTCTGCGCCACCGCGCCCCCGATCATCGCGGCGGCGATGTTGTCCAGGAAGCTGCTGATCACGAAGACCAGCACCAACAAGGCGAAGCAGCCTTTCCAGTCGTCGGGCAGGAAGCGCGGCAAGATGGCCGGCACCTCGCTTTTCTCGAACAAGTCGGCCAGCAGCGCGAAGCCCAGCAGCAAGAGCAACAGGTTGCTCAGGATTACCCATTCGTGGCCCAGGTGACTGGCAAAACCGGACAGGCCGGCGCCGGTGTGGAAGGGCGAAAAGGCTATCTTGTAGAGCGCGATGAACAGCGCACCGCCAATCGCGATGCGCAAGGTGTGCGAATGGAACAGCGCCACGCCGGCCAGCACCACCGCGAAAAAGATGAATTCCAGAGGCACCGGCCCGATGTGCGGGCCCATCGCTGACACGACAGAGAGCGCCGCATTCATCGCGCGCGCCAAACGTTAGCAATTTCACTCATGGAATTGCGTGAAGGCTGCGACTGGCGCGCGCTCGGTGACCAGCTGGTTGGCCAAGGCTGCCGGGTCGGCATGGCCCAGCGACATGCCGCAGACCACCATCTCGTCAGCGCCCAGCTTCAGGTGCTGGGCAATGATGCGGTGGAACTGCGTGAAGGCAGCCTGCGGGCAGGTGTCCAGCCCACGCGCGCGGGCCGCCACCATCACGCTTTGCAGGAACATGCCGTAGTCCAGCCAACTGCCTTGCTGCATCACTTTGTCGATGGTGAAGATCAAACCCACCGGCGCGTCGAAGAAGCGGTAATTGCGGGCATGCTGGGCATGCATCGCGGCCTTGTCGGCTTTGCCGATGCCGAGCAGGCTGTACAGGTCCCAACCCACCTTGCGGCGGCGGTCGATGTAGGGGCTGCGCCATTCGGTGGGGTAGTAGGCATAGGCCTCAGTGTGCTGGGCGCGTGCCGCCGGGTCATCGAAGGCGGCGAGGATGTCGCTCGACAGCGCTTCCTTCGCAGCACCCGTCAGCACATGCACCTTCCATGGCTGCGTGTTGGTGCCCGAGGGTGAACGGGCGGCGACGGCCAGGATCGCTTCGACGTCTGCACGCGGCACTGGCGTGGGCAGGAAGGCCCGCAGCGAGCGGCGGCTGGTGATGGCCTCGTCGACGGCGGCGATGGAGTCGGGTGTTGGCGTGGTCGTGGTTGTCATGCAGGGGTCGGTTCGTTCGGGCGAATTCAAGAGCGCATCAGCGGCGTCAACACCGCCCGCAGTGCGTCGGGCACGGGCACCGGGCGCCGGCTGGCGCGGTCCACGTAGACGTGCACGAAAGAACCGGCGGCAGCCGACAGCGGCGCGTCGTCGGCGAACAGGCCCAACTCGAAGCGCACGCTGGACTTACCCAGATGGGCCACGCGGATGCCGGCATGCACGGCCTGCGGAAATGCCAGGCTGTCGAAATAGTGGCACTCCGTGTGCACCACCAGGCCGATGACGGCGCCCGCGTGGATGTCCAGCGCGCCGGCTTCGATCAGCATGCGGTTCACGGCGGTGTCGAAGAAGCTGTAGTGCACGACGTTGTTGACGTGGCCGTAGATATCGTTGTCCATCCAGCGCGTGGTGATGGTCTGGAAATGCACAAAGTGCGCGCGCGGCTGCGGCTGAGGGCGCTCATTCGTGGCGTTCTGCATGCCTGGCATTCTTTCATCGACCGGCCGCTCTTCCGGCAGCCCAGGCCTGCCAAGCATTCACAGCTTCGGACAGCGTCCGCCGGTGCACGGCCACCGTGGTGTTGATGTCGCGCCCGTAGCCGCCGGCCATCGAAACAGCCACCGGGATGCGCCGCGCCGCCAAGGCCGCGAAGACCCGGCGGTCTCGTTCCACCAGGCCCGCGTCGCTGAGCTTCAGGCGGCCCAGGCGGTCGCCCTCGTGCGGGTCGGCGCCAGCGACATAAAAAGCCAGGCCGGGCGGGCCGTCGGCGTGGCGGGCCCAGGCCTGCGCGAGTGCGGCGTCCAGCGCGGCCAGGTAGGTGGCGTCGTCGCAGCCGTCGGGCAGTTCCACGTCCAGGTCGCTGGCTTCCTTGCGGAAGGGGAAGTTGCGCGCGCCGTGCAGCGACAGCGTGAACACCGTCGGGTCGTCGCGAAAGATGGCCGCCGTCCCGTTGCCCTGGTGCACGTCCAGGTCGATGACGATGACGCGCAGCAGCTGCCGTGGGTTGCGGTTGTCATGGCGGTGCCACTCGGCCTGCATCAGCCGCGCGGCGACGGCCACGTCGTTGAAGACGCAATAGCCCGAGCCCTTGTGCGCCTGCGCGTGGTGCGTGCCACCGGCCAGGTTGGCGGCCACACCCTCGCCCGCGAACAGCGCACTGCGCGCCGCCGCGATGGTGGCACCCACCGAGCGCCGCGCGCGTTCCACCATGCGCTGCGACCACGGGAAGCCGATCTCGCGCTGCTGCGCCGCTGAGGTGGTGCCTTCGACCACCGCAGTGATCCACGCCGGGTCGTGGGCCAGCGCCAGTTCGCCGTCGCTGGCCGGCTGGGCCTCGGCCACCCGCACCGCCGGCAACGTGGCCGCCACGGCCTCGCGCAGCAGGCTGTACTTGGTCATCGGGAAGCTGTGCCCTGGCGGCAGGGCCAGCACGAATGCGTCGGAGTGGAAGGCTTGCACGGCGAGGATTCTAGGAAGCCTCACCTAGAATGTTGCATTGCAGCAAAAATCGCTTGCAAGGCCCCGACGGATGCCTATACTTCGAACTATGTTGCAGCGCAGCAAAGTTGTTCAGGTAGCGCGGCAATGGTTTCAGTCCTCAACCTTTACGGAGATACACCATGACCACCACGTTCACCAATGAGCAATTCCTGGCCGCACAAAAAGCCAGCTTGGAAACCCTGTTCGGCCTGACCGCCAAGGCCTTCGAAGGCGTCGAGAAGCTGGTCGAGTTGAACCTGCAAGTCGCCAAGACCTCACTGGCCGAAGCCGCTGAGTCAACCCAAGCCGCCCTGTCGGTCAAGGACGCGCAAGAATTGATGAGCCTGCAAGCTGGCATGCTGCAGCCCGCCGCCGAAAAGGCCGCTGCTTACAGCCGCCATCTGTACGACATCGTCGCCGGCACCGGCGCTGAAGTCACCAAGGCTGCCGAAGCCACGATGGCCGACAGCCAGAAGAAGGTGCTGGCCCTGGTAGACACCGCCGTGAAGAACGCGCCTGCCGGCAGCGAAAGCGCCGTGGCGCTGGTGAAGTCGGCTGTGGCCGCTGCCAACAACGCCTACGAAAGCATCAACAAGGCTGCCAAGCAAGCCACCGAAGCCGCCGAAGCCAACTTCACCGCGATGAGCAACACGGCCGTCAAGGCCGCCAGCTCGGCCGGCAAAGGCAAGAAGGCTGCTTGATTCGGTAGCTTGACTGGGTCAAGCGAAAAATGCTGGTTTCAGGCTGAACTTTTCTGAACCGGCTCGCTCTACCCAGGGCCTGAGAGCCCCACTCTCAGGTCTCTCGTGTGGAAGGTAATTGGGCCCGGCGCTAGTGCGCCGGGCTCTTTTCTTTGCTCAACGCGACTTTGGGTCAACGCATCATCGACGTGATCTTGGCCCGCAGCTCGGGCAGCAGGCGCAGCGCCACTTCGCGCCCGGCCTGGATCGCTTTCAGCCGCGCTGTGAAGTCGGCGCTGGACACGCCCAGCAGCACGGGCCGCAGCAGGAAGTCGGCGTCGCGCAGTTCGAACTGGTTGATGCTCTTGCCCATGATGGCGAAGGTCTGCAGCAGCAGTTTCATCATGTCCGTGGTGGCATTGCCATCGGGCGGTGCCGAAATGTCCACCGCGATGACCATCTCGGCGCCCATCTGGCGGGCGAAGCGCACCGGCACGGGAGACACCAGCCCGCCGTCGACATATTCCCGCGTGCCGATGCGCACCGGTTGGAAAACCGCCGGCACCGCGCTGCTGGCGCGCACCGCAGCGCCAGTGTCGCCGCGCTGGAAAAGGATGGCCGTGCCGTTGTCCAGGTCGGTGGCGACGATGCCCAGCGGCATCTTCATCTGCTCGATCGTGCGGTTGCCGGTTTGCTCGCGCACGTAGCGGGCCAACGCCTCGCCGCGGATCAGGCCGCGCGCCGGGAAAGACCAGTCGGTGATCGCGCCTTCGTCCATGGTCTGCGCCGTCGCGGCCATCTCGGCGCCGGTCTTGCCCGAGGCATACATCGCCGCCACCAAGCTGCCGGCCGAGGTGCCGACCACCAAGTCAGGCTTGATGCCCGCTTCTTCCAGCACCTGGATCACGCCGATGTGCGCGAAGCCCCGCGCCGCGCCGCCGCCCAGCGCCAGACCGATGCGAGGCAGCCGCAGCACCTTGGGCTCCACCGGCAGCGGCAGGGCCGCAGGCGGGGGCTGCACGACCAGCGGTGGGCTCTGGCAAGCGCTGAGCGCCGCCAGCAGGGCGGCTCCGTAGAGCCCTTGGAACAGCAGACGGCGTTTCATCGGCCAATTGTAGAGAGCGACAAGGTAGGCCGCCAAATTGATATATCCAATTAAGACTAAGCAAGCAACTACTCTGTAGTTTGAAAATATAAGCAGCCTTTGTAGAGTCCGTGTCCGCTGGGCGCTTGCCCCGTCGAAAACCCAAATGCCCGCCCCCGATGTACGCCTACACCGATTTCGACCGCCGCTTCGTCCACGCCCGCGCCGCGCAGTACCGCGACCAGTTACAGCGCCATCTGGCCGGTGAACTCGCCGGCGAGGAATTCAAGCCGCTGCGCCTGCAGAACGGCTGGTACGTGCAGCGCCACGCACCCATGCTGCGTGTGGCCGTGCCCTACGGCGAACTGAAAAGCCGGCAGTTGCGCCAGCTGGCGCGCATCGCCCGTGAACACGACCTGCAGAACGCCGGCCAGCCCACCGAGCGGGGTGGCCTTGGGCACTTCACCACCCGCCAGAACCTGCAGTTCAACTGGATCCCGCTGGATCAGTCCGCCGACGTGATGGACCTGCTGGCCGAAGTCGACATGCACGGCATACAGACCAGCGGCAACTGCATCCGCAACATCACCAGCGACGCGCTGGCCGGCATCGCGCCCGACGAAGAAGTCGACCCGCGGCCCTATTGCGAAATCTTGCGTCAGTGGAGCACGCTGCACCCGGAATTCGCGTTCCTGCCACGCAAATTCAAGCTGGCCGTGACCGGCGCCCGCGAAGACCGCGCCGCCACCGACTGGCACGACATCGGCCTGAAGCTGCACCGCAACGCCGAAGGCGCTGTCGGCTTCCGCGTGGCCGTGGGCGGCGGCATGGGCCGCACGCCGGTCATCGCCACGCTGTTCCGCAGCTTCGTGCCCTGGCAGCAAATCCTCATCTACATCGAGGCGGTGGTCCGCGCCTACAACCTCTACGGCCGGCGCGACAACCTGTACAAGGCGCGCATCAAGATCTTGGTCAAAGCCGAGGGCCAGCGCTTCGTCGATGCCGTGAACATCGAATTCGAAACGCTGCTGGCCGATGGTGGCACGTCGCTGATCCCTGAAGCCGAACTGGCGCGCGTGACGACCAGCTTCGCCGACCCGGTGATCGCGCCCAGCGATGCCACCAAACCGGCCGGCGACGTGTTGCCCGCCTACACCCGCTGGCTCGAACGCAATGTGCAGGCGCACCGCGTGCCCGGGCTGCGCGCGGTGACGCTGTCGCTGAAGCGCCCTGGCCTGGCGCCGGGTGATGTGACCGCCGACCAGATGGACGCTGCCGCCGCGCTGGCCGAGCGCTACAGCCAGGGCGAAATGCGTGTGACGCACGAACAAAATCTGCTGCTGCCCTGGGTGCGTGAAAGTGACTTGCGTGCGCTGTGGCTGGACGCCCGCGAAGACGGTTTCGCCACGCCCAACATCGGTCTGCTGACCGACATGATCGCCTGCCCCGGCGGCGACCTGTGCGCGCTGGCAAACGCCCGCTCCATCCCGATTGCCGCGGCGTTGACCGAGCGTTTCGACGACCTGGACGAGTTGCACGACATCGGCGACATCGACCTGCACATCAGCGGCTGCATCAACAGCTGCGGCCACCACCACAGCGGCCACATCGGTGTGCTGGGCGTCGATAAAGACGGCCGCGAGTGGTACCAGGTTTCGGTGGCCGGTGCCGATGGCAGCACGCTCAGCGGCGCGTCGCAGGCCGGCAAAGTCATCGGCCCGTCTTTCGCGGCCGACGAAGTGCCCGATGTCATCGAAGCCGTCATCGCGACCTATCTGCGGGAACGGCGCGTCGGTGAGCGTTTCATCGCTACGGCGCGCCGCCTGGGACCGCTACCCTTCCGCAACGCGGCCGACGCCGTGCGGCGCAGCACCGCCACCGTGGCCTGAACGGCTGACCCGGGAGCCCCGCATGCAATTCATCGATAGCCAAACCGCGCTGCTCGACGGCGCGCTGCTGCTCGACAACCACAGTGACGTGCTGCTGCGCGCCGACGAGATCCAGCGCCACGCCGTGCTGGTGCTGCAGTTCCCGAAATGGACCGACGGCCGGGCTTATTCACAAGCCGTGGTGTTGCGCGCCCGTTTGCGCTACAGCGGCGACATCGTCGCCACCGGCGAGGTGCTGGCCGACATGCTGCCGCTGCTGCGCCGCTGCGGTTTCGACGCGGTGCAAATGCGCGCCGACCAGCAACTGGCGACCGCTCAGCGCGCCCTGGGCTACTTCGAGAATCACTACCAGACCATGACACCGGAGCGCGTGCCTGCGCTGTCAAACGAGAGCCATCGGTCCGGTCCGCAGAACACCCGCGTGGCTGCACCGTGAGCACCGCCACCCGGCTTTACGCCCGCGCCGAGCCGGGCCACGGGGACCGCGTGGCCTCGGCCGTGGCTGTGCTGAAAGCCGCCGCCGCTGCGCACCCGGGCCGCGTCGTGCTGACCACCAGCCTGGGCGCCGAAGACATGGTGCTGGCCGACCTGATCGCGCGTCACAGCTTGCCCATCGCGCTGGCCACGTTGGAAACCGGCCGGCTGCATGCCGAAACGCTGGCGCTGATTCCGCGCCTGGAGCAGCGCTGCGGCTTGGCCGTCGAACGCTGGTTGCCGCAGGCCGAAGGGGTGCTGCAGTTCGGGCGCCTGCACGGCGACCTGGCGATGCGCCAGAGCATCGACTTGCGCAAGGCCTGCTGCGCTCTGCGAAAGCTGGAACCGCTGGCGCGTTTGCTGGACGGCCGCACGGCTTGGGTCACTGGCCTGCGCCGTGAACAATCGGGCGCCCGCGCCGAAGTGCCTTTTGAGTCCATCGACGCGCACGGCCGCACGAAATTCAGCCCTCTGGCCGACTGGAGTCAGGCCGACGTCTGGCACTATATTGCCGTCAACGACGTGCCCTACAACCCACTGCACGACGACTTCTTCCCGAGCATTGGCTGCGAGCCCTGCACGCGGGCCGTCGCGGTGGGCGAAGACGTCCGCGCGGGGCGTTGGTGGTGGGAAAACGAGGACGCCAAGGAATGCGGCTTGCATGCCATTCCGGCCCGCAGTGACAGTGACAGCGACAGCGTATCCAAGGAAACGACTGCATGAACGCCCCGAGGACTTTGGACAGCTTGCTGCCGGGCCTGGACCACGCCCACCTGGACGGGCTGGAGGAAGAGGCCATCTTCATCCTGCGCGAAGTGGCGGCCACTTTCGAGCGGCCAGCGTTGCTGTTCAGCGGCGGCAAGGATTCCTGCGTCGTGCTGCGCCTGGCCGAAAAAGCTTTCAAGAACCACGTCAGCGGCCAGACCTACAGCGGCCAACTTCCCTTCCCGCTGCTGCACGTGGACACCGGCCACAACTTCCCCGAAGTCATCGCATTCCGCGACCGCCGCGTCGCCGAAATGGGTGAACGCCTGGTGGTGGCCAGCGTTGAAGACAGCATCCAGCGCGGCACCGTGCGCTTGTCGCATGAATCGGAAAGCCGCAACGGCCACCAGACCGTGGCGCTGCTGGAAGCCATCGAGGAAAGCCGCTACGACTGCCTGATTGGCGGCGCGCGTCGCGACGAGGAAAAGGCGCGCGCCAAAGAGCGCATCTTCAGCCACCGCGACCGCTTCGGGCAGTGGCAACCCAAAGAGCAACGCCCCGAGCTGTGGACGCTGTTCAACACCCGCATCCACCCCGGCGAGCACTTCCGCGCCTTCCCGATCAGCAACTGGACCGAGCTGGACGTGTGGCTTTACCTGGCGCGCGAAGGGATCCCCCTGCCCGGCCTGTACTACAGCCACGACCGCGAGGTGGTGCGCCGCAAAGGCCTGCTGGTGCCGGTGACGGCGGTGACACCGCCGCAAGCTGGCGAGGTGGTGGAAACCGTGGCGGTGCGCTTTCGCACCGTGGGTGACATGACCTGCACCTGCCCGGTGGCAAGCCATGCGTTGACAGCCGCGGACGTCGTGGCTGAAACGCTGACCGTGACGGTGAGCGAACGGGGCGCCACGCGCATGGACGACCGCACCTCGGAAGCCTCGATGGAACGGCGCAAGAAGGAAGGGTATTTCTGATGCCTGCCCAAGGACCAACTGCGTTGCGGTCAGCGCCCGCGTTGGCCCACCGCCCTGCCCTGCGTTTCCTGACGGCCGGCAGCGTCGATGACGGGAAGAGTACCTTGATCGGCCGTCTGCTGTACGACTGCCGCGCCATCATGGCCGACCAGCTACAGACGCTGAGGGCACGCGACGCCACCGGCATCGGTGCGCCGCGCGCCGCCGGTGGGCCCGACTTCGACTTGAGCTTGCTGACCGACGGTCTGGAAGCCGAACGCGAACAAGGCATCACCATCGACGTGGCCTACCGTTACTTCGCAACGCCGGCGCGCAAATTCATCATCGCCGACGCCCCGGGCCACGAGCAGTACACGCGCAACATGGTCACGGCGGCGGCCGGCAGCGACGCGGCTGTCGTGCTGGTGGACATCACCAAACTAGACCTCACCGCGCGCCCGGTGGCGCTGCTGCCGCAAACCCGCCGGCACACGCTGCTGGCGCAGTTGCTGCGCGTGCCGAACATCGTGTTTGCCGTCAACAAGCTCGATGCCATCGCCGACCCGGGCCCGGCTTTCGCCGCCGTCTCTGAAGCGCTGGCCGCCTTCGCCGCCGAGGCGGGTTTGACAGTCGCCGGCACGGTGCCCGTGTCGGCGCTGCGCGGCGATAACGTCACACAGCCGCTGGACGCTGATTGGTACCGCGGGCCTTCGCTGCTGCAATTGCTGGAACAGCTACCGACCACGGCCGAGTTGAACACCGGCGCTTTCAGCCTGCCGGTGCAGTATGTCGCCCGCCAGGGCAGCGGCACCGGTGAACAGCCGCGCGTGCTGTGGGGCCGCATCGCCCAGGGTGCCCTGCACGTGGGCGACCGTTTGCAGGTCTTCCCGAGTGGCGAACGCGCGGTGGTGGCCGCGCTGCGCCGCGCCGGTTCGGCCGTTGCCGAAGCCCGTGCCGGGCAGTCGGCCGGCGTGGTGCTGGACCGCCAGCTCGACGTGTCACGCGGCGACTGGTTGGCCACGCCCGACACGCTGCAAGCCGTGCGCCGCTTCACCGCCACGTTGGCCTGGCTGGACACCGAGCCCGCCACGCCCGGCCGCAAATACCTGGTGCGCCACGGCAACCGCTGGGTGCAGGCGCGGCTGCTGCGCATCGTCGACAGGCTGGACATCCACACGCTGCAACCGCAAGCCGCCGACACGCTGGCAGTCAACGAAATCGGCGACGTGGTCTTCGAGTTGCAACAACCCTTGCCGCTGGCCCCTTACGCCAGCAACCGCGTCGGCGGGGCGCTGATCGTGGTGGACGCTGCCAGCCACCGCACCAGCGGCGCCTTGCTGGTGAAATGAAGCCCCCAAGCTCGCTGTCGCTCGCTACCGCCCGAGGGAGCCGTCCGCTGACGGATCGGCAAAGCCGGATCCCTGTCGGAAAGCTGGGTCATGTGGTATTCATCGGTGCAGGTCCGGGTGCGGCCGACCTCATCACCGTGCGTGGCGCGCGCCGCCTGGCGCAGGCCGATGTGGTGCTTTTCGACGCGCTCACCGACCCCGCGCTGCGCGAGTTGGCACCGCAGGCCCAGTGGATAGACGTGGGCAAGCGCGGCTTTTGCGATTCCATGGGCCAGACCACCATCGACGCAATGTTGGTGCACTGGGCGCAGCGCGTGCCGCACGTGGTTCGCTTGAAGGGCGGCGACCCCAGCGTCTTCGGTCGGCTGGAAGAAGAACTGCTGGCCCTGGCTGCAGCCGGTGTGGCGTGCGAGGTGGTGCCGGGCGTGACCGCCGCAGTCGCCGCAGCCGCCGATACGCAGCGGCCCCTGACCCGACGCGGCACCGGCCGCAGCGTGAGCCTCAGCACCGCCATGACGCGCAGCGGCACGCTGCAAGCCGGGCAACGCGCCGACACCGAAGTCTTCTACATGGCCGGCCGGCAACTCGCCGCGCTGGGCCGCAGCCTGCGCGCCGCCGGCTGGCTGCTGGACACACCGGTGTGCGTGGTCTCGCGCGCGGGCTGGCCCGACCGCTTGTCCAGCGACCACCGCGTGGCCGATCTGGGCGCTGCATCGGTGCTGCACGCCGGCCGGCCGACGGTCGTCACCGTCGGTGCGGGCGCCCTCGCCGTGGGCCTTCCAGCACGGTCCTCACGCGCCGCGCAGACCGCCATGCCCGCACCGGTCGAGCAAGCCCTTTGCGCACCGTAAAATTGCAGATTGGTGTGGCCGGCGCAAGCCCCGGCCCTGTTGTCCACTACAGATCCTATCGAGCTTACCGAGCCTGCCCATGACCCACGTCGTTCTCGAATCGTGCATCCGCTGCAAGTACACCGACTGCGTCGATGTCTGCCCCGTCGATTGTTTCCGTGAGGGCCCGAACATGTTGGTCATCGACCCGGACGAATGCATCGACTGCGCGGTGTGCATCCCCGAGTGCCCGGTCAACGCGATCCTGCCCGAGGAAGACGTGCCCACCGAGCAACTGAAGTTCATCAAGATCAACGCCGATCTGTCCCGCAACTGGCCCAGCATCACCAAGCGCAAGGCGCCGCTGCCCGAAGCCGACGAGTGGAAAGACAAGACCGACAAGTTGGACCAACTGGTGCGCTGACAGCCGTAGAGACAGCCGTAGGGACAGCCGTGCAGACAGACGTAGGAATCGGCAAAGGGACGCAGCCATGATCCTGACCATCGCCACCACGCCAATCGCCGGCATGAAGCCCGGCACCAGCGGGCTGCGCAAGAAGGTGGCCGAGTTCGCGGACGGCGCTTATCTGGCCAACTTCGTGCAGTCTGTCTTCGACGCGGTACGGCCCGAGGGCAGCGGCTTCAACGGCCTGACGCTGGTGTTGGGTGGCGACGGCCGCTACTACAACTTGCAGGCCATACAGACCGTCATCCGCATGGCGGCCGCCAACGGCTTTGCGCGCGTGCTGGTCGGCCAGGGCGGCATCTTGTCCACGCCGGCCGCCAGTTGCGTCATCCGTCAGAACCAGGCTTTTGGCGGCCTGATCCTTTCGGCCAGCCACAACCCCGGCGGCCCCGACGGCGACTTCGGCATCAAGTTCAACGGTGCCAACGGCGGGCCAGCGGCCGAGAAAATCACCGACGCCATTTACGCGTGCACGCTGAAGATCAGCGCCTACCGCAGCACCGACACGCCCGATGTGGACCTCGACCCTATCGGCTCGCAGCAGGTGGCCGGCATGGCGGTTGAGGTCATAGACCCCGTCGCCGACTACCTGGCGTTGATGCGCAAGATTTTTGACTTCGATGCGCTGAAGCGCCTCTTCGCGTCGGGCTTCACGCTGGCCTTCGACGCCATGCACGCCGTCACTGGGCCCTATGCCCACGCCATCTTCGAACGCGAACTGGGTGCCGCGCCCGGCACCGTGCGCCACGGCACACCGCTGCTCGACTTCGGCGGCCACCACCCTGACCCGAATCTGGTCCACGCCAAAGACTTGTACGACCTGATGATGTCGCCGCAAGCGCCCGATCTGGGCGCGGCCTCGGACGGTGACGGCGACCGCAACCTCATCATCGGCCGCGGCCTCTTCGTGGCACCGTCGGACTCTTTGGCGATGTTGGCCGCCAACGCCCACCTGGTGCCGGCCTACACGCAGGGCATCAAAGGCATCGCGCGGTCCATGCCCACCAGCGGCGCCGCCGACCGCGTGGCGCAGGCGCTGGGCGTGCCGTGTTTTGAGACGCCCACCGGCTGGAAGTTCTTCGGCAATTTGCTGGACGCCGGCAAGGTGACGATTTGCGGCGAAGAAAGTGCCGGCACCGGCAGCGACCACGTGCGCGAAAAAGACGGCGTCTGGGCCGTGCTGCTGTGGCTGAACATCCTGGCGGTGCGCCAGCAGAGCGTTCAGCAGGTCGCCCGTGAACACTGGGCCCGATACGGCCGCAACTACTACACGCGGCACGACTACGAAGAGGTCGACAGCGGGGCGGCGGCCGGCCTGATGAAGGCCGTGGAAGCGCAACTGCCGGCGCTCGCTGGCGGCACGCTGGAAGGCCGGCCGGTGGCCATCGCCGACGACTTCAGCTACCTCGATCCCATCGACGGCAGCCTGTCGCAGCACCAGGGCCTGCGCATCGTGTTTGCCGACGGTTCGCGCATCGTCTACCGGCTGTCAGGCACCGGCACCTCGGGCGCGACGCTGCGCATCTACATCGAACGCTTCGAGGGCTACGCCACCCGTCATGGCCTGGAAACGCAGGCCGCGCTGGCCGACCTGATTGCCTTGGCCGACCGCGTGGGCGGCATCCGTCAGCGCACCGGTCGCGACGCCCCCAGCGTGATCACCTGAGGCGCCAGGACGCCCGCAGCGACGTTGCGCGCCGTTCAAGCGGTTCAGCCCGCGCGAAGGGCCAGGCTCAGGCGATCGACCACCTCGGCCCAGTCCGAGTCAGCGGCCAGACTCTCATGCAGCAAACGCCGTTGCGCAGGTGTCCAAAACGGCGCTGCCGGCAAGCGCATGTCGCTGGGCAGCGGCGCATGGTCGGCGATGAAGGACTGGATCGCGGCCTCGTCCGAGGCCAGCCCCAATTGGTCGAACAGTTCGGTGAAGGAATGGAAGGGCGCGTTCATTCAGCCCTGCCCCTTGACAGCGCGCGCGCACAGCAGCGCCGCGTGTTCAGACGGTGCCCGCAGGCCCCACGGTATGCCCAACAGTTCAATCATGGCCTGGCACTCCCTCGGTTGCACGATGACCGCGTCGGGCCCTCGATAGGCGCTATGTTGACATGCAGGCCACAGGCAAGCGGCGTCTCGTCCGCAATGGGCTGCATCGCATGGGTTGAACGCTGGAAACTTGCGGCACCGTGCATTCAAGATCAAGACAATGAATTCCGCTGAACGCATGCAGGACCCTGCAAGTGCCCTGCCGGGCAAGCTGGTGTTGTTACTGGCCGTTGGCGCCGGTCTGGCTGTGGCCAGCCTCTATTACAGCCAACCCATGCTGGGCGTG
The DNA here is from genome assembly GCA_038316205.1 of Burkholderiales bacterium. GTDB lineage: Bacteria > Pseudomonadota > Gammaproteobacteria > Burkholderiales > Burkholderiaceae_C > Rubrivivax. The sequence continues at coordinate 12,113 of JBBQAI010000031.1, read as the reverse complement.
CTGGCCGAAGCCCTGCACGCAGCGCCCGGCGAGATCGGCTGGGTGCCGACGCTGACGCAGCTGGGCTACGCGCTGGGCTTGATCCTGCTGGCCCCGCTGGGCGACCGCTACGACCGCCGCCGCATCATCCTGGGCAAGGCCCTGGCCTTGTGCTGTGCCCTGCTTCTGGCAGCGTCTGCACCGTCGATGGCCGCGCTGCTGGCCGCCAGCCTGTTGATTGGCGTCTCGGCCACGCTGGCGCAAGACATCGTGCCGGCTGCCGCCACGCTGGCGCCCGAGGCCCACCGGGGCCGCGTCGTGGGCACCGTCATGACCGGGTTGCTGCTGGGCATCCTGCTGTCGCGTGTGGTCTCTGGCCTGGTTGCCGAGCACGCCGGCTGGCGCGCCATGTTCGGCGTGGCGGCACTCAGCATCGCGGTGCTGGGCGCGGCGCTTTGGCGCGGCCTGCCGCGTTTTGCGGCCACGACGCAATTGCCGTATGGCGCCTTGATGGGCACGCTGGCTGCGCTTTGGCGGCGCCACCCTGGCCTGCGACGTGCCGCCTTGGCGCAGGGGCTGCTGAGCGTCGCGTTCAGCGCCTTCTGGTCGACCCTGGCGGTGATGCTGCATGCCGCGCCTTTGCACCTGGGCAGCGCCGCAGCCGGCGCCTTCGGTTTGGCGGGTGCAGCAGGCGCTCTGGCCGCACCGTTGGCTGGCCGGCTGGCCGATCGTCGGGGCCCGGAAATCGTGGCCCGCGTGGGCGCTTTGCTGGTGGTCACAGCCTTCCTGGCAATGGCCGTCTTCACCTGGGTGGGTAGCTGGGCGGGCAGCGACCCTGCAGGCGGTGTCTCGCTGCGGTTGTTGGCCGTCGTCGCCGTGGTCTTCGACCTGGGCGTGCAGGCCAGCCTGATCGCGCACCAGTCGATCGTCTACAGCCTGGAGCCGGCCGCCCGCAGCAGACTGAACGCCATCCTGATGAGCGGCATGTTCATCGGCATGGCCTGCGGCGCCTGGCTCGGCAACTTGGCCCTGGTGCACGCGGGCTGGGTGGGCGTGTGCCTGTTGGCGGCGGCAGCCGGTGGCGCCGCGTTGGCGGTGCGGCTGTGGCGACAGGCGCGGTAAGTCAACGCCACAATGCACAGCAGGCCGTTTGGCCTTGGTGGAGCATGGCCATGACGCAAGCAACGACCTCGGCGCCCCTGCCCCCCGCAGCCAAGCCCGCGAGCTACCTGTACCTGCGCCACCGCTGGCCGGTGCGGTTGACCCACTGGCTCAACGTGCTGTCGCTCACCATCCTGCTGATGAGCGGGCTGTCTATCTTCAACGCCCATCCTTCGTTGGACTGGGGCAAGTCGTCCTACACCGGGCGGCCGTCTTTCTTCGAGATCACCTCGCGGGTCGACGCCCAGGGTCAGCCCGTGGGCATCACCCGGGTCTTCGGGTACGACTTCGTCACCACCGGCGTGCTGGGCATCTCGACATCGGCCGACGGCCAAGTGTCTGCGCTGGCCTTTCCGGGCTGGGCGACCATCCCCAGCCGCTATTCGTTGGCCGGCGCGCGGCTGTGGCATTTTTTCTTTGCCTGGCTGCTGGTGCTGAACGGGCTGGTTTACCTGACCTATGTGGTGTTCAGCCGCCACCTGAAAAAAGACCTCGCGCCCACGCGGCAGGACTGGCGCGGCATTGCAGGCTCGGTGCGCGACCACCTGCGCTTGCGTCACCCGCAAGGTGAGGCCGCGCGCGACTACAACGTGCTGCAGAAGCTGGCTTACCTGGTCGTCATTTTCGGTTTGCTGCCGCTCATCGTGCTGGCCGGTTGGGCGATGTCACCGTGGCTCAATTCACTGTTGCCGGGTTGGGTGGATCTGCTGGGTGGCCGACAGTCGGCCCGCGCGCTGCATTTCATCGTGGCCTGGCTGCTGGTGGCTTTCGTCGCCATCCACGTCTTCGAGGTGGTGGTCAGCGGCTTGCGGAACCACTTGCGTTCGATGGTCACCGGGCGCTATCGCATCACGACCACGCCGGTCCGTTCGGCATCACCGGAGCCCGGCCATGAATAAGCTGAAGGTCACGCCCGAGGCCATCGCCAGACGCCGCTTCCTAAGCCGTGCCCTGGCCGGCGGCAGTGCTGTGTTGGTGAGCGGGTGCGACCGACTGGACGCCAATCCGACGTTCAACCAATTGCTGTCGGCCGGCGAGGCGCTCAGCAAGGGCGTTCGCGACGCCGTCGGCGCGAGCGCCGTGACCATGGCCCAGGAGTTCAGCAAAGCCGACCTCTCACCCACCTTCCGCGGCAACGGCAACACCGACCCCGACGACCCCGATTACAAGGCGCTTGCGGCGCAGGGCTTTGCCGACTGGCGGCTGACCGTGGACGGGCTGGTCGAAGCACCCGCGTCGCTGTCGCTGGCCGACTTGCGCGCCATGCCCAGCCGCACCCAGATCACGCGCCACGACTGCGTCGAGGGCTGGAGCGCCATCGGCCAGTGGACCGGCGTGCCGCTCGCCCTGGTGTTGGCGCAGGTCCGGCCCAAGCCAACGGCCCGCTACGTGGTGTTCCATTGCGCCGATGCCTTCAAGGACGGCGCTGAGAGGACGCCCTACTACGAGAGCATCGACCTGCAAGATGCCCACCACCCGCAGACGATGCTGGCCTATGCGTTGAACGACAAAACGCTGCCCATCACCAACGGCGCACCGCTGCGTTTGCGGGTCGAACGCCAGCTGGGCTACAAGCAGGCGAAATACCTGATGCGACTGGAACTGGTGGCCGACTTCGCAGACATCGGCGACGGCAAAAGCGGCTATTGGGAGGACCAGGGCTACCAGTGGTACGCCGGCATCTGAGGCGCTGAACCCGGCTGGCCGGGCTGGCCCTGCTTTTCGGCCACAATCGAGATTCGCTTCACGCTGTGGAGCGTCCGCTAGGGGTGTTGGCGCTGCGACAGCAGCACCGACTGAGAAAGTCCCTTTGAACCTGACTGAGGTAATCCTCGCGCAGGGAAGCAGCCTGATCGGCCCACGGGTTCCCCGTGCGTGCCTTCTCCCAGTGTTTGCCCACCTGCCATCGCAACACCAGGCAACACGATGGCATTTCGTTTTCACTCCCGCTTCGCTTTCATCACACCTTTGGCTCTGGCCAGTGCCGCAGCATGGGCTCAGCCCGCACCTGAAGCTCAGGTCATCACCATCACCGGCAAAAGCCGCAACAACACCGCCACGGTGGCGGGCTTCGGCGACATCCCGCTGTCGACCGCGCCCTTCTCGGCCACCGTCATCAACACCGGACAGCTGCAAGATGCCGGCATCAGCAGCCTGGCCGACCTGACGCGGCTGGACGCCGGCATCACCGACGCCTACAACCCGTCGGGCTACTGGAGCCAATTGGCGGTGCGCGGCTTCACGCTGGACAACCGTTTCAACTACCGACGCGACGGCCTGCCCATCAACGCTGAAACCGTCATCGGCCAGGCCAACAAGCAAGCGTTGGAAATCCTCAAAGGCACCAGCGGTTTGCAGGCCGGCACCAGCGCGCCAGGCGGCCTACTGAACCAGGTCGTGAAGCGGCCGCAACGCGGCGTGCGCATCGCGGGCTTGAGCTTCGAAGAGCCCGGCTCGGTTGGCGCCAGCGTTGACATCAGCGACCGCGCAGGCACCGAAGGCAGCCTGGGCTGGCGCATCAACGCCAGCGCCGATCGTCTGGACCCACCGGTGCGCAACACCAAGGGCAATCGCAGCCTGCTGGCGGGCGCTTTCGATGCCCAACTGGCACGCGGCAGCCTGCTGGAAGCCGAGTTCGAAATCAGCCACCAGAGCCAGCCCAGCGTGCCTGGTTTCAGCCTGTTGGGCGGACGCCTGCCCGAAGCGAGGGCTATCGATCCGCGCATCAACTTGAACAACCAGGCGTGGTCGCTGCCAGTGGTGTTCGACGGCCGCACGGCTTCACTGCGCTACACGCAAGCACTCAGCGACGGCATCGATTTCGTCGCCCACGGCATGAGCCAGCAATTGCGCACCGACGACCGCATCGCCTTCCCTTTCGGCTGCAGCGCGGAGAACAACTACGACCGCTATTGCAGCGACGGCAGTTTCGACCTGTATGACTTCCGCAGCGAGGGCGAACGCCGCAACAGCAAGGCGCTGGACCTTTACGTGACCGGCCGCGCAGCCGTGGCCGGCATGGTCCACCGCTTCAACGCCGGCCTGCTGTCCACGCGCTTCGATTCACGCTTTGGCCGCCAGGCCTACAACTACGTCGGCAGGGGCACCATCGACGGCGGGTCCCGCGTGCCCGCCGACCCCAGCCTGACCGACGAGAACACCAACCGCAGCGAGCGCAGCACCGAGCTGCACTTGCAAGACATGGTGGCCATCGCCGACAACACGAGCCTGTGGATAGGCCTGCGCAACAGCCGTCTGCAACGCGACAGCGTTCGCACCGACGGCTCGCGCGCCACGGCCTACGGCCAGTCCTTCACGACGCCTTGGCTGGCTCTCAGTCAGGCACTGGGCGAAGACAGCACGCTCTACGCGAGTTGGGGCCAAGGCATCGAATCGCAGGTGGCACCCAACCGCTCTCGCTATGTCAATGCAGGTCAGCCACTGCCAGCGCTGAAGAGCCGCCAGGCCGAGGCCGGCTACAAGCAATCCAGCCGGAGTCTGGACTGGCGCGTGGCGGCCTTCGACATCGAGCGCCCGGAGTGGCGCGACATCGGCGCCTGCGACGTGGCCGGCAGTTGCGTCGAGCGTGCCGACGGCACCTCTCGCCACACCGGTGTCGAGGCCGAGGCGGAATGGCGCAGCGGCGCATTGAGCCTGCGCGGCAGCGCGATGGCGCTGCGCGCGCGGCGCGAAGGGTCGTCAGACGCCAGCCTGAACGGCAAGCGGCCAACCAATGTGCCGGCGGCCAGCTTGAAGCTGCAAGGCGCCTACAACATAGCTGCCCTACCCGGGCTGGCAGTGCTGGGCTTCATCACGCACGAGGGTGAACGCATGGTGCTGCCCGACAACACGGTGGCCACGCCCGGCTGGACCCGCTTCGACCTGGGCGCCCGCTACACGCAGCGCCTGGGCGTCGTCAATGCGGCAGTCTGGCGCGTGGGCATCGATAACCTCGCCAACCAGCGCGCCTGGAAGGAAGCGCCGTATCAGTACGGCCACGCCTACCTCTACCCACTGGCCCCGCGCGTTATTCACGCTTCGGTGGCGTTGACCTTCTGAGCAGGTTGAAAAACGACGCTATACTCGTGGGCTGTATTCCTCGATAGCTCAGTCGGTAGAGCGCCGGACTGTTAATCCGTAGGTCCCTGGTTCGAGCCCAGGTCGAGGAGCCATAGAAATCATGGGGTTAGCGATGCAAGTCGCTAACCCCTTTGACTTTCCGGAACCGGCTGGTGTCCGAAATCGCACGGCACTGGACCAAATATGGCGGCGATTTGTCTGGCGGCAAAGTGCGGTTGATAAGTCCATTTCTCTAGGGAGAGCCCCGTCCGCCGGTGCTCGACAACCGTCTGGATTGAGGTGCGAGATCGGACCGATTTCGCATCAGTCCGTAGGTCTCCGGGGCTTGGTGAGGTCGTTGATCCGCACCATCGCGAACCCTGTCAGCGGACTACGATGATTCGAGATTCGATGAACTTCCCCACCCGAACCCGGACAGCCATGCGTCCGGCCGCCAGACCTCGGTCTGGCCAAAATCGCCGACCTGGCTGACAACTCGGCACCAAGTGCCTTCCGCCCCGGGGCTGGCTACACTGCCGGCCATGCATCCGTTGATCGAGAGCCACCGCGCTGAACTCCTGGCTTTGGCCCGCAGGCGCGGGGTCACGGGAGTTCGAGTCTTTGACTCGATGAGTCGTGGCGATGATGGCAGTGACAGCGACGTCGACCTGCTGGTGACCCTGGTTCCAGGTACCAGTGCGCTTGCCTTGGGAGGCCTTTTGCTCGATGCGCAGGATTTGCTGGGCCGCCGCGTGGATGTCGTCACTGAAGCGAGCTTGCACCCTGCCCTGCGCGAGCACGTGATGGCAGGCGCCATACCGCTGTGAAGCCGGGTCCCGACGCGGACCGGGTGCTTCTGGCGCACATGAGCGACTGCCTGTCGCGCATCCTCGAGTACACAAACGCCCGGTCGATGACCGCGACCCAGGCAGCCGCGAAGTCCGACAACCCTGAAAAGTTTCACGGCATGCGCTGCTGACACTTCGCTGGAAATCTGACGCGTCCGGCCAAGTAGGTCCAGACCAGGCTGGCCGCCGCATAGGCAGTGAGCTCGGCGTGGTCGTAGGGCGGAGAAACCTCGACACAGTCCATACCGACAAACGGGAGATCGGCCAATTCCTCCAGCAGCGTCATCACCTGCGCGGTGCTCAAGCCCGCCGGCTCTGGCGTGCCGGTGCCGGGCGCAAACGCCGGATCGAGACAGTCGATGTCCAGGCTCAGATAGACCGGCGGCTGGTCGTGAGCCGCCAGGCGTTCACGAATGGCGCTGATCACGCCGGCCAACTGCGCTGGGTTTTCCAGGCCGCGCAGGTCACGAGCCGTGAAAATCTGGCCGCCCTGGTCGCGCACGTACTCGCGCGCCGCCCGATCACCGGCTGACCGCAGCCCGAGTTGCGTGAAACACTCTTTGATCACCAACCCTTCCTGCATTGCCTCGTAAACCCAGGTGCCATGGCCACTGGGTTCACCAAAGTGGTCTTTCCAGGTGTCGCAATGCGCATCGAAGTGAATCACGGCCACGGGGCGGTCCAACTGGCGGCGCAGCGCGCGCAAGATCGGCAACGTCACCGAGTGGTCACCACCCAGCCAGACCATGTGATGACGTGCAAGAAGTGCCGGCAACTGTTCAGAAAGTGCCGCGCGCATATCGGCCAGGCCTGTGTTGGGCAGCCGCAAGTCACCATGATCGAACACCGCGTTTGCCGGGCTGCAGTTGAAGTGCGGATGCTCGCCGTCGCACAGCATGTGGCCGGCCTGGCGAATGGCCCTTGGCGCCATCCGCGCGCCAGGGCGGTTGGTTGTCGATCCGTCCCAACACAGACCGGCCAGGCCGAGTGGTCGCGCGAATGGGCTGTCACCGCGTGACGATTTGAGAAAGCTTGCCTGATCCAGAAAGGCGAATTCGTGGGCAGATCCACTGCAGCCTGGCGGTTCCAATTTGTCCGGTGTCATTGCGATCCTGATTTTCATGGCGCAGAGCAGCGCTCCGAATCTTGAAAGACTTCCGCAAGGTGGAAGTCACTTTGAAGCGACCCGCTGCAGAACGTTCGGGTCAGCGTTGATGAAATACGACATTTTGTCGGCATCCGCGAAAACGCTGAAGACGCAACGGGCATCTGTCTCTATCGTTCAAGGTGCGGGGTTTTGACCGACCACTGGAAGAGAGCGTGGGGTTGTGCGCAAGCACAACACTCTGGCGCGACGTGGGCCTAACGGCCCCGACGCGTCCCTACAGCTTGTCCCCCGGAGGTCATCACGATGAAGTTTTGTCGCACGCCCCTTGCCTATGCGGCATCAACCCTAGCGGTCGCTGCCTATCTGCCCAGCCTGCCTGCGCACGCGCAAGTTGCCGCTGCACCGGCGGAAGCCGCCTCGGTCCCAGCCACGACCAACCGTCTGCGTGAGACCGAGCCGCAGCAGGTGGTCATCACCGCCAGCAAACGTTCGCAGACCGCATCGAAGGTGCCGTTCAACGTCACGGCCATCGGCGAAGAGCAGCTGCGCAACGAGAACATCACCGATACCAAGAAGCTGCTGCAGGAGATCGACGCTATACATGCGGCCGGCAACAGCGCGCGTTTCGCTGATTCGGTGACCGTACGCGGGCTGAACATCTCGCAGGTCAATGCCAACAACCTGCAAAGCTTCACCCGCAGCACGCTGGCGTACTACCTGGACGACACGCCGCTGCCCAACCTGGGCTACCGCATCAAGGACGTGGCGCGGGTGGAAACGCTGCTGGGTCCGCAAGGTACGCTGTACGGCGCGGGCAGCCTGGGCGGCACGCTGCGGTTCATCACCAACAAGCCGCGTATCGGCGAAACCGAAGCCCGCCTGAACACCAGCTTCTACCAAGTTCAAGGTGGCGAGCTGTCCAACGACACCGACGCGGTGTTCAACATCCCGATGGGCACTTCTTTCGCCTTGCGCGCCTCGCTCGCGCGGCTGAACGAAGGCGGCTACACCGACCGCGTCTCCAACCCGCCCTGGCGCCAGGGCGCCGATGCCTGGTCGACCAAGCCCGACGCGGGCCGCAACGTCTACGCCAACGACGACTGGCAGAAGGTGGACGGGGGCCGTGTCTCGCTGCTGTGGAAGCTGACGCGGGACATCGAGATCACCTTCGCTTACACCTCGCAAGACCAGCTGGCGCACGGCACCAGCGGCACCAGCCTGTTGCCGCTGACGGTGGCCAACGCACGCACCAAGGCCGAGGCCGATGCGGCCTGGAAGAACCCCGGCCTGAAAGTGGAAGACCAGCCCTGCCAGCCCAAATGCAGATACACCGACGCCAGCCTGACGCCCCCTGCCGTGGCCGTGGACACCATCCTGTCGCGCTACGAGGAATACGCCGACCGCCGCTTCCGCCTGAGTTCTGTCGATCTCGACTGGAACCTGGGCTTTGCCAACCTGCACTCCAGCACCTCGCAGTTCACCGACAAGCGCCGCGGCCAGGCCGACTACGCCAGCCAGGGCTGGAGCTTCTACGCACCGGAAAGCGAGATTCTGGGCGGCTACGACCTGGGTGCAAGCATCACCAGCGACCGCTCGGCCTACATGACTTTCGACAACGCCTTCAAGGGCCTGAGCCACGAAACGCGGCTGACGTCCAGCGGCGACGGCCCGCTATCGTGGATAGCCGGCCTGTACCACACACGCCAGGACAGCAGCCTGAAGTTCTCTGAAGTGCTGCCGGGCATGGACGCTTACATCAATCGCACCGGCGGAGTCGGCAAGGCGCAGGCCAGCCCGCTGCCCGACGTCGGCTACTCCGAAGACCTGGGCAGCAAGTACCGCGAGACGGCGGTGTTCGGCGAGGTCGGCTACCGCATCACGCCGGCCTGGCAGGTGACACTGGGTGCGCGCGTCTTCAACTACACCGACGACGCCCGAGGCTTCGTCGTCGACTATGCCGGTGGCGCCGTCAACAGCGACGCCCGTGCCCTTGGCGGCGACAACGGCAAGAGCTACTACAAGCTCAATACCGCTTACCAGGTCAACGACAATTTGCTGGGCTACCTGACGCTGTCGCAGGGCTTCCGGCGCGGCGGTACCAATGGCTTCAAGAACCAGGGCACGAAGATCGTTGACGCGAGCGCCCAGTCCTACCAGCCCGACTCGACCGACAACGTCGAGGTCGGCATCAAGGGCTACCTGCTGGACCGCAGCCTGTACCTGCAGACCAGCCTGTGGCGCATCAAATGGAACGACCCGCAGACCTATCGCTCGCAGGATGTGAGCGGCTTCCCGGTCAACGGCACCGCCAACGGCCCGAACGCGCATACCCAGGGGTTCGACATCTCGGCGCGCTACAGGCTCAACGACAACTGGCAGTTCACTTACAGCGCCGCCACATCTACCGGCCAGTTCGACGAAACCAGGACGCAGTGTCTGTACACGAACGGCACCAGTTGCCGCACCTGGAGTGAGGGCGGCATCCTGGGCGGCGGGCCCAAGTGGAAGCACAACCTGGGCGTCAACTACAACGTCGCCGTGGCGGGCAGCTACTACGTGAAGACGTCGCTCTCGGCGCGCTACGTCGGCAAAGTCATCACCGACCGATCCGACAGCGTCGACGGCAACGCGGACGTGCGCACCTTCGATGCCTACACCCGCTACAACGCTTCGCTGGGCGTCAGCAAGGACGCCTGGGATGCCAGCGTCTGGGTGCAGAACCTGGGCAACGTGCGTGCGCAGGTCTCCAGCCAGGCCGCAGGGCTGATGGGCCCGCGCGCGATTTACCTGACGCCGCGCACCGTGGGCCTGAACCTGTCGTACCGCTTCTTCTGACCGTGCAGGCTGCCTGGGTGGCCGCTGTGTCGATGGGCCTGCTGGCCGGGTGCGCTGTCATGCCCACGCACGCACCCGCGCCGGCAGCCACCGCCGAGCTGCGCGGCACCTGGCTCACCACCACCGGTAACGACGCCATCTCCAGCCCGGCGAGCAGCGCGCTCACCATGCAGCGTCTGCGCGCGATCGGACTGAACACGGTGTACGTCGAGGTCTGGAAGAACGGCTACACGCAGTTCCCGTCGCAGGTGCTGCAGGCCACTGTGGGCGTCGACCGCCGCCCCGCGATGGCGTTGCAGGATCCGGCCGATGCCCCAGGCGCACGGCCTGCGCGCGACCTGTTGCAAGAGACGCTGATCGAGGCCCACCGCAACGGCCTGATCTACATCGCCTGGTTCGAGTACGGTTTCATGGCCGCGCACCAGGACACGATCAACCACCTGCGGCGGCTGAAGCCGGAATGGCTCAGCCGCAACATCCAGGGCCGCGAGGTGGCGCCGAACGGCTTCGTCTGGCTCAACCCGCTGCACCCCGGGGCGCGGCGTTTCCTGCTCGACCTGGTGCTCGAAGCCGTGGACCGCTACGACCTCGACGGCGTGCAGCTGGACGACCGCATCGTCTGGCCCCACATCACCATGGGCTACGACGCGTACACGCGCGCCGTCTATGCACAAGAACACGCCGGCGCGCAGCCGCCGACCGATCCGCGCGACGCGGACTGGATGCACTGGCGTGCTGCCAAGGTCGATGAATTTGCGCGCCAGTTCGTGCGCGAGGTGCGTGCGCGCCGCCCCGGATTGGTCATATCGCTGAGCCCGGCTGTCTTCCCCTGGTCGTACGAGAATTACCTGCTCGATTGGCCGCGCTGGACGGCCTGGCGCGACACCCCGCGCTGGGACGAGGTGGTGCCGCAGGACTATCGTTTCGACTACCCGTCCTTCGAGGCCACCTGGCTGGCGCAGACGCGCGCCGTACAAGCCGCCGGTCGCTACGCGCCGCGCGAACTGGTGGCCGGTATGCGCGTCGTCGGCGATGGCCCTGACGCCAGCTGGGCACAGGTGCAAGACTCCATCGCACTGGTGCGGCGCGAGGGCCAGGGCGGCCATGTGCACTGGTACAGCCGGGGTGTTCTGGACCGCTACGCCAGCCAGTTGACTGCGCTGTACCGGGCCAGCGGCCCAGCGCGTTCGCCGCGCTTCCCGGCCGGCTGGCGGCCTTCGCCGGTGGTGCTGATGAAGGTCGGCCCCGTGCCGGGTTCGGGTGCGCCCAACCAGACTTTGTGGGCTGCCGACATGGCGCCTGCGGGTGACTGGCGCGCCATCGGCTTCGACGGCCAACACTGGGACGAGTTGCAGACCCTGCACACCGCGCCACCCGGCGCTGCGCAGACCCAGATGTTGCTGCTGCCGGCGCGCTACCAGCGGGTTGAACTGTTGCGCGACCGCCGGCCCGAGATGCGCGAGCTGCCGCCCTGCCGCGTGGCGCAGCGATGCTGACGCGCACCATGGCGCCGCGCCTGCACACGACGGGCATGGGCAGACGCGTCGGCATGGCCCTGGCCAGCGTCGGGCTCACAGGGCTGCTCGCGATGTCGGGGACCGCCACGTCGGCCGAGCCGCTGAAGCCGGCGCTGCACAGCTTGCTCGACAAAGAGCTGCGCGCCATCGTTGACCGCACCAGCGCCTCGCTGGCCAGCCTCGCCGTGGTGGCGCTGCGCGACGGTGTGCCGGTGTACGAGCAGGCGCTGGGGTGGCGCAGCGTGGAACTTGGCCTGCCGGCGACCGTAGACACGCTGTACCGCGTGGCGTCGGTGTCCAAGCTGGTCACCGCCGTCGGCTTCATGAAGCTGGTCGAGCAGGGCCGCGTGGACCTTGACGCCGACGTCAGCCGCTACCTGGGTTTCGTGCTGCGCCATCCCGCCCACCCGGCACGGGTCATCACGTCACGCATGCTGCTGAGCCACACGTCCAGTCTGCGCGACCCCAGCGACCTGTTGCCGTCGAAGGTGGGCATGAGCCTGCGCAGTGTGCTCACGCCGGCGGCCTCTGCGTCTGGAGCTTCTGCTGCGGCCTACGCTGCATCCTCTGCCACATCGGTTGCCTCATCAGCTTCATCTTCAGCTT
>JBBQAI010000010.1:0-61502 GCA_038316205.1 Burkholderiales bacterium | reverse complement strand
CGTGATCGGCAGGCGCATGTTGAGCGCCGCATTGCTGGTGCAGAAAGCGTCGTCGGTCAGGTACTTGGACTCGTAGCAGCGCACGTCGTAGTGCACCCAGGTCGGCGCGATGTTGCTCGGCTCCAGCGACTTTCGGTTGGGTGTCAGCCAGCCGATCTGCGCGTTGGCCGTCGCGCCCAGCATGCTGCGCACGGCATCGCAATTCACCATGTCGTCCTTCTTGTCTTCGCCGGGTGCCAGCACGATGTCGATGTCCACCGCCTTGCCGTGGTGGTTGGTGGTGTTGCGCTGGTGGTTGGCGTTGTCCACCGAACAGCGGTAGCCGGAATTGAAAGTCAGCTGGCGCTTGGGAACGTAGAAAAAAACGGCGCGCGCAGCCCACAACAGCATGCGGTGGATGCCGGGGTATTCGTAGCGGTAGAAGGCTTCCGCCTTGGGTTGGCCGTCGAAGTACAGGCCCTTGAACAGTTGCCGGCCGAAACCCTTGCAGGTGCCGCAGGGGCAGCGCAGCAGTTGGAAGTCGATCGGGTATTGGTCGGCGAAAGTGTCGATGGCCAAAAAGGTGGCGCGGTCGACCACGCCGGTGGGCGCGGCCATCTTCATGACATCGCGCTGGAAGGTGGTGACCTGCAGGACGCTGCCACCGCCGAAATCGCCATCCGGCAGCGTGCCGCGAAAGCCCGCCAGGCGTGTCTGCAGTTCGGCCACGTCGGGGCCTTTGCAGCCGGTGCTCAGCTCGCGCGAACCGTAGGCGGGCGGGCTGACGCTGGCCGCGGCCGCGGGCATGTCGCGGGAAGCCGGTGCACGCGGCGCTGACTTGGCCACCTTGGGCGTGCGCGGCGTGCCGGGCGTGCTGGGCGTTGAGGGCGTTGCCGGTGTGGCGGGCGTCGCAGGGGTCGAAGCCGTGGCCGTCGTCTTGCCGGTCTTGGGTGTTCTGGTGGCCATCGTTCGTCTCCTCAAGGGGTCGGTGAGTCGGCTCAGGTTTCAAGCGCGCATCGGTGACGTGCGCCTATTTGTTGGTGGTCGTGGCGGCGGCGGCGGCCGCCTTGGCTTTGTCGGCGATGGCTTCTGTGCGGGCGCCGGCGAGTTGCGTGCTGAAGCCGTCGGCCAGCTTCTGCGCGGCCAGGCCGGTGGCGAAGAACTTGCCCAGGCCCACATCGGCCGTCTTGGAACTGGTGTTGACGGAGAACTGGCCCAGCACTGACAAGGCGTCTTCGCCTGCACCTTGTTTGCTGTTCGGGTTGCCGACCTTGGCCACCACCTGGGTGGCGCCACCGTCGGCCTGGCGCACAGTGGCCGGCACGATGGCGAAGTTCTTGTCCTGGTAGCCCAGCGTGAAGCTGGCGCCCTGGTCGGTGGCCGAGCCACCGATGGAGATGCCCAGCGTCTGGGTCTGCCCGAAGACCAGCATGGTGTTGCCTTGCGTTGAGCAGGCCGAGGTGAAAACCGCCGCCGTCAGGGCGGCGCAAATCCGGATGGCAGGGCGCATCAGTCGCCTCCTTGGGTGGTGGTTGGGGATGGGGCTGTTGCGCACGGGTCGCTGTCGCGCAGGGCTTTCAACGCGGGGCTGTTGGCCTGGTTGTCAGAGGCCGGCATGACGACGACATGGCAGCCGGCGGGCAGCAGCGTCAACGTGGTTTGCGCGTAGCCCAAGCTGTGGCCCCAGGGACCGGATTGCAGGCCCAGCGTGGTGCCGCGAAACACCATGGCCGTGCGGCCCGGTACGGGCTGCAGATACACGAAACCGAAGCTGCGGTGCACTGCCACACTGCCGTCGCCGGCCTGGATGTTGACCGTGGTGCAGGCCTGCAGGCTGAGCAGACCGAGGGCGCAGCAAGCGGCCTGGAAGGGAGCGCGGCAGGAGCGGGCTGACCTGGGCATGGTGGGCGACTACCGGTTGCCGAAAGGGACGCCGGTAAATGTCGCCGACGCCCCGGGGCTCGTCAATCGCTGTCTGTCCGCGCTACAAAGCCTTGGTCGCAATGCGGAAGTCCGGGTCTTCCGGGAAGGCCGCGACCTTGAAACCCAGGTGGGTCATCAGCCGCAGCATGGGCGTGTTGTTGGTCAGGATCAGGCCCATCACCTCGGCCAGGCCCTGGTTGCGCGCGGCTTCCATGATGGACAGCATCAGCCGCGAACCCAGGCCCTGGCCGACGTGGTCGTCAGCCACCAGCAGCGCGAATTCGCAGCTGGTGCCGTCGGGGTTGGTGACCACGCGGCTGACCCCGACGATGCGCTCGGTTTCGCTGACCGTGCCGTCGGTATGCACGTCGCGTTGCTTGACCACCGCCACCAGCGCCATCTCGCGGTCGTAGTCGATCAGCGTGAAGCGCGCCAGCATGCGCATCGGCAGCTCGGGCAAGGTGCTGGCGAAACGGAAGTAGCGGCTCTCTGGCGACAGGCCGCGAACCAGCGCTTGCAGCATCTCGGCGTCGTCGGGGTGGATGGGCCTGATCGTGTAGACGCCGCCGCCCTTCAGCGGCCACTCGCGTTCCTGGCCGGCAGGGTAGGGCAGGATGGCCAGGTGACTGAAGCTGCGTGAACCGGTTAGTGCCTGCGTGGCGCTGCCCACCACGATGCGCGCGTCCACCGCCACCGCGCCATGCTCGTCCACGATGATCGGGTTGATGTCCATCTCGCGCAGTTGCGGCAGCGCGCACGCCATCTCGCTGACGCGCAGCAGCACGCGCTCCAGCGCGGCCATGTCGGCCGGCGGCGCACCGCGCCAGGCGCCCAGCATCTCGGCCACGCGGGCGCGGTTGATCAGGTGGCGGGCCAGGAACTGGTTCAGCGGCGGCAGTTCCATCGCGCGGTCGGCGATCAACTCGATCATGGTGCCGCCGGCGCCGAAGGTGATGACGGGACCGAAGGCCTCGTCGGTGGTCAGGCCGACGAAGACCTCACGCCCGGGCCTCTGCCCAGGTTCGCGCTGCGCCATCGGCTGCACGGTGATGCCGTCGATGCGCGCTGCGGGCTGGACCCGCTTCACCGCTTCCAGCATCTCGGCGTAGCGGTCGCGCACCTGGGTGGCGCTGTGCACGTCCAGCATCACGCCTTGCACGTCGCTTTTGTGGCTGATGTCGGGCGAGGCGATCTTCAGCGCCACCGGGTAGCCCAGCTGACTGGCGATCAGCATCGCCTCGTTCGCACTGCGTGCCAGCATCGTGCGCGTGACGGGAATGTGAAAGGCCGCCAGCAGCGCCTTGCTTTCCATCTCGGTCAGCACCTGGCGGCGTTCGGCCAGCACGCCTTCGATGAGCAGGCGCGCGCCTTCGGTGTCGGGTTTCGCGCCATCGCACAGCGGCGGTGGGGTCTGTTGGAGCAACTGCTGGTTGCGGTAGAAAGTGGCGATGCTGTTGAAGGCGTCCACCGCCGCCTCGGGTGTGCGGAACACCGGCATCTGTTTGAGCGCCAGCAACTCGCGCGCCTCGCGCACGCTGGCCTCGCCCATCCAGCAACCCAGCACCGGTTTGGCGGCCGGCGAGAAGACCTCGGCGATGGCCTGCGCGATTGCCGTGCTGTCCACGCCCGCCTTGGGCGCGTGGATCAGCAGCAGGCCGTCCACGGCTTTGTCGGCCAGCGCGGTTTTCATCGCCGACACATAGGCCGCGCCGTCGGCGTCTTCGCCCAGGTCGGCCACGTGGTCGACGCTCAGGCCCAGCGTGCCGGCCGCGTCGGCGGCCAGCACGGCCGGGCCGCCGCCGTTGCTGATGAGCGCCAGGTTTACGCCCACCGGTCGGAAGCGCGAGGCCAGGCATTGCGCGGCCGAAAACAACTGCGTGAACTGGCGCACCCGTACCACGCCGGCGCGGCGCAAGGCGGTGTCGAAGACATCGTCGCTGCCGACGATGGCCGCCGAGTGCGTCAGCGCCACCCGCGAGCCCGCAGCCTGGCGGCCGGCTTTCATCACCACCACCGGCTTGGCATAGGCCGCCGCGCGCAGCGCGCTCATGAAACGCCGCGCGTCGCGAATGCCCTCCATGTAGACCAGGATGCTTTGCGTGCTGGCGTCGCTGGCCAGGAAGTCCAGCACCTGCGGCAGTTCAACGACGGTATTGGGGCCCAGCGAAATGACGGTGGAAAAGCCCACGCCGTGCTGGCGCGCCCAGTCCAGCATGGCGGCCGTCAGCGCGCCTGACTGCGAGACCAGCGCCAACGGCCCGGTCGCGCCGAGCGGGCCCAGGCTGCTGGCGTTCAGTTTCAAGGCCGGCCGCTGCAGACCCAGGCTGTTGGGCCCCAACAGGTTGACGCCGTAGCGGCGCGCGGTCTGGTGCAGTTCGGTGCACAGCGCGGCGGGCAGGCCGCTGGACAGGATCAGCGCCGCGCGGCAGCGGATGCGGCCGGCGATTTCCATCGCCGCCAGCGTGTCGTCGGCCGGCAGCGCGATGACCGCCAGGTCGGCGCGGCTGTGCGCCAGGTCGGCCAGCGTGCCGCTCATGCCGATGTCCAGCCAGGTGATGGGGCCGGCGTAGCCACCGGGCTCGGTCAGCGCCGCGTGCAGGGCGCGTGCCTCGCGGGTAGGTGCTGGCGGAGCGGCTGTGCCGGTGTCTGTGGCCGCTGGTGCCACGCCCGCGTAGGCGCCGCCACCGAAGGCGACGATGGAGCGGGGGTTGAACAGCGGGGTCAGGAAGTGACGGTCCACAGCGGGCGATCAGAGCGGTTGTGCGCCAGCATAGGTCAAGGCGGGTACGCGTCGTGCTGAAGCCGAAGGCGGGGGGCCGAGCGCTTCCGCGGAGTCGGAGCACCCGCCATCGACCTGATTACACTTTGCGCGCCGGCGTTTGCCGCGCCGACCTTCCAACTTTGCACAGGTGCCGAATGAAACCAGCCGTCTTGATGATGCCCGTTCTCTTGCTGTCCGCAGCGGCCTGGGCGGCCGAGCCCAAGACCAACTTCGTCGACCATTCGTCAGGTCTGCTGATCGACGCGGCTGGGGCCAAGGCGGTGATGGGCGAGAACATCCCGGCCAAGGTCTGGAAGGCCTATCCGGCCAGCAAATGGGCCTTCGTGAGTCAGGTCGAAGGCGGCATGAAGGGCACCACCTGTGTCGTCGCGGCACGCGTGATGTTGATGCCGCTGACACCCACCGTGAAGGCCGTGCTCTTCCGCCCGCAGAAGACGGCCACGGCTTTCGACGCCGCCGCCAATTCCAGCACCGACGCGTGCAAGGCGATGGCCAAGGACAAACTGAAGGAAGCCTCCGAGGCCGTGGTCTCGGCGCTGGTAAAGGCCTGATCCACGCTTGACGGGCTGAGCGGCCACACCGCTCAGCCCAGTGGGTACAAGCCCCGCTGTTGCGCCATCAGCCGCGTCAGGCCGAACAGCGCATCGATGTTGGGCGTGGCCAGCCCCAGGTGCAGCGCGATTTCGCGCACCGCGCCCACCAGGGCGTCCAACTCCAGCGGCCGGCCCGCTTCGCAGTCTTGCAGCATCGACGTCTTGAAGCTGCCCAGCTTGCGCGTGATGGCATGGCGCTCTTCCGGGTCTTGGGCGATGGGGATACCGATGGCCGCGCCGACGGCCTGCGCCTCACGCATCACCGCGCTGTTGAAGGCCCGCACCAGCGGGTCATCCAGGATGCGGTCGCTGGGCGCGCCGGTCAGCGCCGACACCGGGTTCATCGTCATGTTGCCCCACAGCTTGAACCACACATCGCGCTGGATGCGGTCCGACAGCGTGACCGCGAAGCCGGCGTCATTCAGCAGGCCGGCCCAGGTTTGCAAGCGGGCGTCCAGGCTGATGTCGGTGCTGCCAGTTGGCCGGCCGATGATCAAGCCGTTGCCCTTCACCGGCCGCACACTGCCCGGTGCCGGCACGGCGCTGGACGCGTGCACCACGCAGCCCAGCACCTGGCTTGACGGGATCAGCGCCCGCACCCGGCCGCCGGGGTCCACCGCCTGCAGTGTCAGGCCCTCGGTGGCGCCACCCAGGCCGTCGAAAAACCACCAGGGCACGCCGTTCATCGCCACCAGCACATCAGTGTTCGGCCTGCACAGGGCTTGAACCGCCGGGGCCACGGCAGCCAGCGCGGGGCCTTTCACGGCCAGGATCACCAGGTCTTGCGGGCCCAGCGCCTTCGGGTCACTGCTGGCTTGCAGCGGCACCAGGGTTGCCTTGCCCGCACCCGCGTCGCCCGGTAGATTCGGATCCAGGCGCAAGCCGCCTTGCCGCTGCAGCGCCGCCAGCGTCTCGCCGCGCGCCAGGGCCGACAGTTCGACACGACCGGCAGCCAGTCGGCTGCCCATCCAGCCCGCAAACAGGCCCCCGATGGCGCCCAGGCCGACGATGCAGACTTTCATGTTGAACTCCGTTCAAATAGGGCATCGCGTCGCATTCGAGGGACGCGCACGACTTTAGTCGGTCGAATTGCGGCTCTGGCCGGTCCCGCATCTAAACTGGGGCGTCCAGGGTGATGAGGGCGAGGGTGCAAAACCCCGCGATACCGATGTCTGCTGAATCCGCTAACGCTTTGCCGCGCACGCTGGCCTTGGTTGATGACGATCTTGAATACAGCCAGTTCCTGTCTGAGCACTTGGTCGCCTTGGGCATACAGGTCCGACACTTTGCCGATAGCAACGACCTGCTGGCCAGCCAGTCGCCCTTCGACTACGGTTTCTACATCGTTGATCTGATGCTGCCGGGTGTCGATGGCACCGACCTCATCGGCATTCTGCGCAAACGTACCCAGGTCGGCATCGTGGTGGTGTCGGGTCGCGTGGCGCCCGATGTCTTCGCCAAGGTCATAGACGGCGGCGCCGACATGCTCCTGGCCAAGCCTGTCACCTTCGATAAGGTGGTGGTGGCCATACGCGGCGTGCACCGCCGCGTCACCACGCCGGTCAGCCAGGCCTGGTTGCTGGACGCGCCGGCCAATCGCCTGCTGGCGCCCGACGGCGTTGCCATCGCGCTCAGCGACACCGACCTGGCCCTGATGCAGTGCTTCCTGGAAGCCAAGGGAGGCAGCGTGACCCGCGCCAACCTCTGCCGCCTGTTGGGCCACCCCGACACGCCCGAGGCCGAGAACCTGCTCAGCGCCACCGTCTACCGGCTGCGTCGCCGCGTCGAACGGGCCACGCCCTTGCCGGTACCCCTGCACACCCAAGCCCGCGTGGGCTATGTTTTCAAGGGCGAGTTGCGCTGCGCCTGATCGCGCCCCGTGACTCGGTGGTTTGTAAGATTTACTTACATTGTTCCGGTGATCGAGTCTGATTTTCCGGGGCCTTTCGTGTGAAATTGCACAGATAGCGACCTGCAGATGTTTATCCTGCGGGCCGCATCCGGGAGCGTTTCCATGTTGCAGAGATTGTCAGACCCGCGAGAGCAAGCGTTTGCAGCGCTGCACGCAGCCGAAGTCATGCCGACCTCAGCGCTGGCCCCCATCGGCGTTTACGCCATCGACGAGCAACCGCTGTTTCGGCGCGGCTTGGCCGCCATGCTGGGCGCTGACAGCGCTTTCATCTGGCTGGGCGAAGCGTCTTCGGGAGCCGAAGCCGTGGCCGTTGCCCGCACCGTGCGCCCTGATGTGGTTTTCGTGGACCTGCTGATGCCTGAGATGGGCGGCCTGGACGCGATGGAAGCCCTGCGGCCGCTGTGGCCCACCGCGCGATTCGTGATGATGGCCAGCCGCATCGACCCGGCCGACATGCGACGGGTGGTGGCGGCGGGCGCGTCGTGCATGCACAAGAATGTGTCGCCACTGGAACTGGTGGCCGCCATCCGCGCCGTGCGACGGGGCCAGCGCGTGCTGTCGCCGGCGGTGGTGGCCGCCATCGAGGCCAGCACCGCCGTGGCGCCAATGCGCAATGACCTGACACCGCGTGAACGCGCGCTGCTGCAGTTGATGGCCCAGGGCCTGGACAACCGCAGCATCTCGCAGTCGCTGGCCATCTCGGTGCCGACGGTGAAGTTCCACGTCACCAACATCATGTCCAAGTTGCACGCCGCCAACCGCACGGCGGCCGTGCTAGCGGCGCTGCGCGAGAAGATCATTTGTCTGGACGCATCGCTCACGGCAAACTCGGCATCCCTCTGAGTTGCTTGCTGAAGCGCTGACTGAAGCGCTGACTGAATCGTCCGCTCAAAGCCCCATGACGCGCTTCCACCCGTCGTGGCCCAGGGCTTCCAGCGTGGCGATGTTGCGTTCGTAGATGTGCTCGGCGTCGGGCACGGCGGCCACGGCGCGGTCCACGCTGTCTTCGCGCAACAGGTGCAGCGTGGGGTAGGGGCTGCGGTTGCTGAAGTTGCCGATGTCGTCGATGTCGGTGTCGGCGAACTGGTAGTCGGGGTGCAGGCTGGCGATCTGCAGCACACCGTCCAGTTCCAGTTCCACCAGTGCCGCATCGGCCAGGTCGAGGAAGTCGTTGTAGTCGGCGAAATCGGTCAGCACCTGTGGATGCACCAGCACGGTGGTGTCGATCGACTCGGGGTCAGCGGCCGCCAGGGTTTGCAGTTCGGCCACCAGGTCAGCCAACAGGGCCTCGGTGTCTTGGGCCTCGCTGTGCACCCAGCGTATTTGCTGTTTGACATGCACGGCCTTGGCAAAAGGGCACAGGTTCAGGCCGATGACGGCTTTTTCCAGCCACGCCTGCGTGGCTTCGATGGGGGTCATGGTGCGGGACGCTTTCAGGGTCGGACGGCGGGGGTTTCCAGTGGCATGCCGGCGGCCCGCTGCATCAGGTGCAGTTCCAGCGCCGTGGCTTCGTCGCTGCCGTAGGCATAGGGCTCGGCACGCACGCCGGTCATGCAGTTTCGCAGGCGGCGCTGCAGGCTGCCCAGGCCCTGCCATTCCAGGCGGTAGATCGGGTAGCCCGTCGGGTGGCCTTGCGGGATGGTGGCGCCGGCGAGCTTGCCGCCGGCATGCTGGTCGTGGCACTGGGCGCACGAGAAGTCGAGCTGGCCCACGCGCTGTTTGAAAAGTTCGCGACCGCTGTCGCGCCAAGGCTGCAAACGCGGATCGTTGTCGGGCTGGATCGGCAGGCCGCGCGACTGCAGCGCCACGGTGGTTTCCAGCCCCAGCAACGCGTCACTTTCCAGCGCCAGCGGCGCGGCTTTCAGATGGCGCACGCGGCACAGGTTGACGCGGCCGGCCAGCGTGACCGGCTTGCCCAGCACCGGGTCGTAAGCCGGGTAACGGGCGGCCACGCCGCGCAGGCTGGGCAGGTCGTGGCAAGTGCTGCAATCGGCGTTGAAGCGGCGCTCGCCGTCGGCCACCCACAGCCAGGCCGGGTTCTGCGTGTCGTCGCGCTGCAGCGCCTGCGTGGACGCGCCCATGTCGGCGTAGCCCGAACGGCGGGCGGGCTGGATCGGCGCCTGTGTCTGCGTCTGCGTCTGCGTCTGAACTTGCGCTTGCGCCTGAACGAAAGTGGCCGCCATCAGCAGCGCCAGTCCGACCCCGCACTTCATGTTGCGTTGAGCCGCGCGCTTTCGCTGTGGCTGAAGCCCTGGTCGCCTTGCCAGCTGACGGTGACCACACCCGAGCCTGTCACACGCAGCGGGAAGGCGAGGTAGGGATTGGCCGCGATGGCCGGGTGCAGGTCGGCCGCGAAGACCAGCTCCCCGTCAAAACGACATTCGACGCGACGCACCAGGTCGCGCGCCAGCACCTGGCCGTCGCTGCCGACGCGAAAACCGGTTTCCATCGGGTGTTGCACCGTCGCGCGGATCTCGATGACCTCGCCGAAGTGGGCTGTGATCGGGACGTTGAGCAGCGCACGGACCGCCATGTCAGCTCTCGATGCACGCGGCCAGCGTGACGATGACATCGACCTGCTGTTGCCACACACTGCCGTCGTTCATCACCGCCAGTGCGGTCAGCGTCTGCGACGTGGCCAGCCGCATGCGCGTGGCCACCTTCGCAACGCCGCTGCGCGGGCTGAGGTGGAAGACGGCCACTTCGGGCAGCGGGTTGCGCTCGGTGAACAGGCCGATGCGCTGCACGTGGTCGGCCGTTGTCATCGGGCTGTCCACACGGATGGCCACCGGCACCGCATTGCCGTTGTCGATCAGGGTTGCAAGGTCCAAGCTCACGCGGCCCGTGTGCGGCGTGCGGCCGCCAGTGAAGGCCGCGATCGCCAGCTTCAGCGCCTCGGGCGTCGCACGCGCGCCGGGTGCGAAGCTGAATCCCAAGCTCGCCGTCAAGATCAAGCGTCGGGTCGTCATTTCAAGGTCAGCAAAAAAGCCACCACGTCTTCCACCTGCTGCGCGTCCAGCACCGGCTTGCCTTGCCAAGCCGCGCCGACGCGCTGAAGGCCTTCTGTGTTGTGCAAGGACGGCATCAGCCCTTGCGGGTCGAGCCGGCGCGCATCGGCCACGCGCAGCCGCAGTTGCGCGGCGCTCCAGCGTGTACCGGCACCTCTCAGGTTGCTGGCCAGATTGCCCTGCTCGCGCACCGTCACCTCGGCAAACGGGCCGTTGTGGCACAGCAAGCAAAGGCCCTGCTGCCGGTTGACGATGATGGCGCGGCCGCGCACCGCGTCGCCCGGCGTGGCGGTCAGCGGCTGCGGGATGCCGTCGCCAGCCACCACCAAACCGCTGAGCGCCAGGGCCGCAATCAGGCTCACGCTGTGTCCCGCCGTGTCACGCCTTCAGACTTTGGTTCTTCAGCGGCAGCGTGCGGATGCGCTTGCCGGTGGCCGCGAAGATGGCGTTCAGCACCGCCGGTGCCGCCACCGCAATCGTCGGTTCACCCACGCCGCCCCAGAAACCGCCCGAAGGCATCACGATGGATTCGACCTTGGGCATGTCGGCGATCTTCATCGACGGGTAGCTGTCGAAGTTGCGCTGCTCGATGCGGCCGTCCTTCACCGTGCATTCCTCGTACAGCGCCGCCGACAGGCCGTAGACGAAGCTGCCTTCGATCTGCGCTTCGATCTGCTGCGGGTTGACAGCGTGGCCGGGGTCCGTGGCGGCCACGATGCGATGCACTTTCAGCGCGCCGTCCTGGCTGACCGACACCTCGGCGCAGGCAGCCACGTAGCTGCCGAAACCGTGCGTCACGCACAGTCCGCGGAACACCTTCTGGCCTTTGATGTCGGGCGCTGGTGTGCCCCAGCCGGCCCGTTCGGCGGCGGCATTCAGCACCGCCAGGAACTTTGGCGAATTGGCCAGCAGCTTGCGGCGCAGGGCCAGCGGATCTTGCTGCGTGGCGTGTGCGATCTCGTCGATGAAGCTTTCCACGTAGACCGCGTTCTGGTTCAGGTTCACCCCGCGCCAGAAGCCGGCCGGCACGTGCGGGTTGCGCATGGCGTGATCGATCAGCAGGTTGGGGAAGCTGTAGCCGAACATGGCCTCGCCGCCGCCGTTGTTCAGGCCCTGGAACTGCACCGGGTCTTTGCCATTCACCACGTTCTGCGGCGCCACGCTGGCCAGGATGCTCTGGCCCGAGATGCGCATGTGCAGCGCCGTGACATTGCCTTGCGCGTCCAGCCCGGCAGTCATCTTGCATTGCGTGATCGGGTGGTAGCGGCCGTGCGTCATGTCCTCTTCGCGCGACCACAGCATCTTCACCGGCGTGCCCGGCATCTGCTTGGCGATCTGCACCGCCTGCGTCACCCAGTCGTGCACCGCGCCGCGCCGGCCGAAGCCACCGCCGAGGTGAATCTTGTAGACCTCGCACTGCGCCGGCGTCAGCCCTGCGGCCTCGGCCGTGGCGGCCAGCGCCACTTCGCCGTTCTGCGTCGGCGTCCAGACTTCGCAGCGCTCGGGCGTCCACTTGGCCGTGGCGTTCATCGGCTCCATCGTCGCGTGGTTCTGGTGCGGGTAGGCGTACACCGCTTCGATCTTGCGCGCCGCGCCGGCCATCGCGGCCATCGCATCGCCGTTGCTGTTGCCAACCACGGCTTTTTCGGCGTCGAGACCGGCTTTCAGGATGGCGTTGAAGTCGGCCTGCTGGATGCTGCCGTTGGGGCCGACGTCCCATTCCAGCGGCAGTGCGTCCAGCGCCTTCTTGGCGTGCCACCAGGTGTCGGCGACGACCGCGACGGCGTTGTCGCTGACCGCCAGCACGCGCTTCACACCGGGCATCTTGGCCACGGCGTCGGCCTTGAAGCTCTTCAGCTTGCCGCCGAACACCGGGCAGGCCACGATGGCCGCGTTCAGCAGGCCGGGCATCTTCAAATCGGCACCGTAGACCTGCTTGCCGTTGGTCTTGTCCACCGTGTCCAGACGTGCCAAACGCTTGCCGGCCAGCTTCCAGTCTTTCGGGTCTTTCAACACCACGTTGGTGGGTGCTGTGAGCTTGCCCGCAGCGGCCGCGACCTTGCCGTAGGTGGTCTTGCGCTGGCTGCCGGCGTGCGTGATGACGCCGGCAGCGGCGCTGCATTCGGCGGCCGGCACTTGCCATTCGTCGGCAGCGGCCTGCACCAGCATCATCTTCGCGGCCGCGCCGCCCTTGCGCACGTACTCGTTGCTCTCGCGAATGCCGCGGCTGCCGCCAGTGCTGAAGTTGCCCCAGACGCGCTTGCGCGCCAGGCTTTGGCCGGGCGTGGGGTATTCGGTGGTGACGCGCGCCCAGTCGCAGTCCAGCTCTTCGGCCACCAGTTGCGCCAAGCCGGTCAACGTGCCCTGGCCCATCTCGCTGCGCGCGATGCGGATGACCACCGTCTCGTCAGGCTGCACGACCACCCAGGCGTTGATCTCGGGCGCCTGGCCTTGTGCCGCAGCGACGATCGGAAAGCCGAAGACCAGCGAGCCGGCGGCGGCTGCCGAACCGATGAATTCACGGCGCGACAGACCCGCAGAGGCGGAACGATCGGAACGATCAGAACGATCAGAACGAAGGGTGCTCATGCCACGCTCCTGACGACGTGAACGATGTCCAGGCCGGCGGTCTTGGCGCCGCCCGACGCTTCCTTGATCGCCGCACGCACGCGGTTGAAGGTGCCGCAACGGCAGATGTTGGTGATCTCGCGGTCGATGTCGGCGTCGGTCGGGTGGGGCGTCTTCTTCAGCAGCGCCGCCGCCGCCATCAACATGCCGCTCTGGCAATAGCCGCACTGCGGCACGTCCAGGTTGACCCAGGCCTTCTGCAGCGGGTGGTCGCCCTTGGCGCTGAGGCCCTCGATGGTCATGATTTTCTGCGTCGGCTGCACCGCCGACACCGGCAGCACGCAGCTACGCACCGGGTTGCCGTCGACGTGCACGGTGCAGGAACCGCATTGCGCGATGCCGCAGCCGTACTTGGTGCCCGTCATGCCGAGCTGTTCACGCAGCACCCACAACAGGGGTGTGTCGGGTTCGGCGTTGTGCTGGTGCACCTTGCCGTTGATGTTCAAGCGGGCCATGCGGGTCTCCTGTCGACAGCTAATTTGCAGCCAATGATGATGCCGCTGCGCCGTGGCTGCTTGCACCCGGGTTTAGCCCGTTTCGGGTCGTCAGCGCGCCCTGTTTTTCAGTCCAATCGAGCCCAAACGGTCCTGCAGCAACTTCTCCAATAGAGCCGTCGCCTGCTCCAGCAAAGGCCCGCGCGGGCGCATCGCCGACGTGGCGATCCACAGGCTGGTGGCCAGCGCCGCACCACCGGTGTGGATGTGGATGGGCCGGGCCTGCAGCCCGCCTTCGTGCTCGCTGCCGCGCAGCGCGTTCAGCGGCAGCACGGCCTGCAACGGCAGGCGCTGCACCAGGTCCAGCATGGCCGGCACGCTTTCGATTTCCAGCCCCACCTGCGGCTTCAAACCGGCTTCGGCCAGTGCCGTTTCCAGCCGCATGCGGATGGCGTGCGGGCGGCTGGGGATGACCAGTTCGTGGGCCGCCACGTCGGCCAGCGTCACCGGCTTGCCCAGCAGCCTGCGGGCCTTGCCGCGTGCCGACACCAGATAGAGCTTTTCGTCCAGCACCGGCTGCAGCGTGATGGCCGCGGCTGGCGTGGCGTTGTAGACCACGGCGCAGTCCACGCGGCCCTGCTGCAGCCATTCCAGCGTGTAGGTGGACAGGCCCTCGACCATCGACAAGGTGGCGCGTGGAAAGCGTGCACGGAAGGCTTCCACCAGCGGTGCCGTCAGCGTGCGGCTGACGCTGGGCGGCAGGCCGATGGACAGCAGGCCGGTGGCCGCGCCGCGCTGGTCTTCCAGGTCCAGCTTGGCGCGTTCCACCTGCTGCAGGATGCCGCGCCCGTGGGCCAGCAGGCGCTGGCCGGCGTCGGTCAGCGTCACGCCCCGGCCGTTGCGGTTGAACAGCGGTTGGTGCAGCTCCACTTCCAACGCGCGCACCTGGCGGCTCAGTGCCGGCTGCGCCACCTTCAGCACGCTGGACGCCCGCGTGAAGCTGCCCAGGTCTGCCACCTGCACGAAGTACTCGAGCTGCTTCAGATCCATGCCAAATTAGCATATCAGCTAGTGCCCGATTCGCGTTGATGGCTGGGCGCGGTGTAACGACAATCGCGTCTTGGGTCCGCTGACCGCCCCCGCAACGCCAGGAGAAAACCGCATGATCATCGACTGCCACGGCCACTACACCACCGCACCCAAGGCGATGGAGACCTGGCGCAATGCGCAGATCGCCGCCATCAAGGACCCGGCTTCCATGCCCAAGGTGTCGGACCTGAAGATCTCTGACGACGAACTGCGCGAAAGCATCGAGTTGAACCAACTGCGCCTGATGAAGGAGCGCGGCAGCGACCTGACCATCTTCAGCCCGCGCGCCAGCTACATGGCCCACCACATTGGTGACTTCGAAGTCTCGGCTGCCTGGTCGGCCATCTGCAACGAGCTGTGCTACCGCGTCAGCCAGCTCTTCCCCGACTACTTCATCCCTGCGGCCATGCTGCCGCAAAGCCCGGGCGTGGACATCGCCAGCTGCATTCCCGAACTGGTGAAGTGCGTCGAGCAATATGGCAATGTCGGCATCAACCTGAACCCCGACCCTTCGGGCGGCCACTGGACCAGCCCGCCGCTGACCGACCGTTACTGGTACGCCATCTACGAAAAGATGGTCGAGTACGACATCCCCGCGATGATCCATGTCAGCAGCAGCTGCAACGCCTGCTTCCACGCCACCGGCGCCCACTACATCAACGCCGACACCACGGCTTTCATGCAGTGCCTACAGGGAGATCTGTTCAAGGATTTCCCGACGCTGCGCTTCGTCATTCCGCACGGCGGTGGCGCGGTGCCTTACCACTGGGGGCGTTACCGAGGTCTGGCGCAGGAACTGAAGAAACCGCTGCTCAGCGAACACTTGATGAAGAACATCTTCTTCGACACCTGCGTCTACCACCAGCCGGGCATCGACCTGCTGACCACGGTGATCCCGGTGAAGAACATCCTGTTCGCCAGCGAAATGATCGGCGCGGTGCGCGGCATCGACCCCGAAACTGGCCACTACTACGACGACACCAAGCGCTACATCGAAGCCAGCACCATCGTCGTCGGCGACGACCGCCACCAGATTTACGAAGCCAACGCCCGTCGCGTGTTTCCGCGTCTGGACGCCGCGCTGAAAGCACGCGGCCGTTAAAGCCGCATCAACAGGACAGGGCACTGACCATGTACGAACTGGGCGTCGTCAAACGCAACATCACCCGCGCCGACCGCGTGGCCGCCGACGGCCTGGGCCGCTTCGGCGCCAGCACCGTGCACGAAGCGCAAGGCCGCGTCGGCTTGCTGAACACCTCCATGCGGCCCATCTACCCCGGCCAGCGCATTTCGGGCACTGCCGTGACGGTGCTGCTGCACCCCGGCGACAACTGGATGCTGCACGTGGTGGCCGAGCAAATCCAGCCCGGCGACATCGTCGTGGCGGCGCTGACTTCGCCGAACACCGACGGCTTTTTCGGTGACCTGCTTGCCACGTCGTTTCAAGCCCGCGGTGCGCGCGGCCTGGTCATCGATGGCGGCTGCCGCGACGTGCGCGACCTGCAGGAAATGGGCTTCCCGGTGTGGAGCCGTGCCATCAGCAGCAAGGGCACCATCAAGGCCACCATCGGCTCGGTGAACATCCCCGTGGTCTGCGCGGGCGCCTACGTGACGCCGGGCGATGTGATCGTGGCCGACGACGACGGCATCGTCTGCGTGCCGGCCGCGAACGCGGTGAAGACGCACGCGGCTGCCACTGCGCGTGAGGCGCTGGAAGGTGAAAAGCGCGCCAAGCTGGCGGCCGGCGTGCTGGGCCTGGACATGTACAAGATGCGCGAACCGCTGGAAAAGCTGGGCCTGCGCTACATCGACTGACGACCGGCACCCCACACCATGAACTTCGAAAAAACACCCGGCTGGCTGAACTGGTACACTGGCCCCAGCAAGCGGCAATTCAAGCTGCCGGCAGGCGCGGTCGACTCGCACTGCCATGTCTTCGGACCCAGCAGCGAATTCCCCTATGCGCCCGAACGCAAGTACACGCCTTGCGACGCCAGCAAGGCCCAGCTCTACGCGCTGCGCGACCAGCTGGGCTTTGCCCGCAACGTCATCGTGCAGGCCACCTGCCACGGTGCCGACAACCGCGCCATGGTCGATGCCTGCCTCAGCAGCGGCGGCCGTGCTCGTGGGGTGGCCACCGTCAAGCGCAGCATCACCGACACCGAACTGCAAGACCTGCACGCCGCCGGCGTGCGCGGCGTGCGCTTCAACTTCGTCAAGCGCCTGGTCGACTTCACGCCCAAGGATGAACTGCTGGAAATCGCCAGCCGCATCGCGCCGCTGGGCTGGCACGTCGTCATCTACTTCGAGGCGGTGGACCTGCCCGAGCTTTGGGACTTCTTCACCGCGCTGCCGACCATAGTTGTCGTCGATCACATGGGCCGCCCCGACGTGAGCCTGCCGGTGGACGGCCCGCAGTTCGCGCTGTTCGAACGCTTCATGCGCGAGTATCCGAACGTGTGGTGCAAGGTGACCTGCCCCGAGCGCTTGAGCGTCACCGGCCCCAAGGCCTTGAACGGCGAACAGGCCGCTGGGCTGGCCCCGTACCGCGACGTGATTCCCTTTGCCCGCCGCATCGTCGAACAGTTTCCCGACCGCGTGATCTGGGGCACCGACTGGCCGCATCCCAACCTGAAAGACCACATGCCCGACGACGGCCTGCTGGTGGACTTCATCCCGCACATCGCCGTGACGGCCGAGGCGCAGCAGAAGTTGCTGGTGACCAACCCGATGCGCCTGTACTGGCCGGAAGCAGTTTGAGATGGCGCTGAACAAGCCCTACCTGGACGTGCCGGGCACGACCATCTTCGACGCTGAACAAAGCCGCAAGGGCTACCACCTGAACCAGTTCTGCATGAGCCTGATGACGGCGCCGAACCGCGAACGCTTCAAGGCTGATGAGCGGGCCTATCTGGACGAATGGCCGATGACCGAAGCGCAGAAGCAGGCCGTGCTGGCCCGCGATCTGAACCGCTGCATCGGCGAGGGCGGCAACATCTATTTCCTGGCCAAGCTGGGTGCCACCCACGGCAAGAGCTTCCAGCAGATGGCAGGCAGCATGACCGGCATGACCGAAGACGAGTACCGCAACATGATGATTGGCGGCGGGCGCAGCGTCGAAGGCAACCGCGTGGTGGGCGAAGACGGTACGGCGCAAGCCCACCGCCAGCCGCAGGGCAGCAGCACGAAAGCGGGGCTCTAGACATGAAGCCCCCAAGCTCACTTCGTTCGCCACCCCCCGAGGGGGCTGTCAGTACGTTCGGAACGGCCGGGCGATACTGACATGGCCCAAATCACCGCCAGCGTCTACACCAGCCACGTGCCCGCCATAGGCGCCGCGCTGGACCAGGGCAAGGACCAGGAGCCTTACTGGCAGCCGGTTTTCAAGGGCTATGAATTCGGCAAGCAATGGCTCAAGGACCACACGCCCGACGTGATCTTCCTGGTCTACAACGACCACGCCACGGCCTTCAGCCTGGACATGATCCCGACCTTCGCCATCGGCACGGCGGCTGAGTACGCCATCGCCGACGAGGGCTGGGGTCCGCGCCCGGTGCCCAAGGTCATTGGCCACCCCGACCTGGCCAGCCACATCGCGCAGAGCGTGATCCAGGACGACTTCGACCTGACCATCGTGAACAAGATGGACGTGGACCACGGGCTGACGGTGCCGCTGTCGCTGATGTGCGGTCAGCCGCCGGCCGCCCGGTACGCTTGGCCCTGCCCGGTGATTCCCTTCGCCGTGAACGTGGTGCAGTACCCCGTGCCTTCGGGCCGGCGTTGCTACAAGCTGGGCCAGGCCATCCGCAAGGCCGTCGAAAGTTACGACCAGCCGCTGAAGGTGCAGATTTGGGGCACCGGCGGCATGAGTCATCAGCTACAAGGCCCGCGTGCTGGATTGATCAACAAAGCCTGGGACAACGCCTTCCTCGACCGCCTGATCGCCGACCCCGAAGGCCTGTCGCACATGCCGCACATCGACTACGTGCGCGAAGCCGGCAGCGAAGGCATCGAGCTGGTGATGTGGCTGATTGCGCGCGGCGCGATGGCCGATGTGAACGGCGGCGCCGCACCGACCGTGGCGCAACGTTTCTATCACGTGCCCGCTTCGAACACGGCCGTCGGCCACCTGATCCTGGAGAACACATGACCATCAAAGTTGCACTCGCGGGCGCCGGCGCCTTCGGCACCAAGCACCTGGACGGCATCAAGCACATCCCTGGCGTCGAAGTGATTTCGGTCATCGGCCGCGAACTGGAAAAGACACGCGAAGTGGCGGCCAAATATGGCATCGCCCATGTCGGTACCGACTTGAGCGAAGCCCTGGCTATCAAAGAAGTCGATGCCGTCATCCTGGCCACGCCGACCCAGATGCACGCCGCGCAGACCATGGCCTGCCTGCAGGCCGGCAAGCACGTGCAGGTCGAGATCCCGATGTCCGACAGCTGGGCTGACGCGCAGGCCATCGTCGCCATGGCCAAGCACAGCGGCAAGGTCGCGATGGCCGGCCACACGCGGCGCTTCAACCCCAGCCACCAGTGGGTGCGTCAGCGCATCACGGCCGGTGAATTCAACATCCAGCAGATGGATGTGCAGACCTACTTTTTCCGCCGCACGAACATCAACGCGCTGGGCCAGGCGCGCAGCTGGACCGACCACCTGCTGTGGCATCACGCGGCGCACACCATCGATCTGTTCGCCCACCAGGCGCGCAGCCCGATCGTGAAGGCCAACGCCATCCAGGGCCCCATCCACCCGGTGCTGGGCATCGCGACGGACATGAGCATCCAGCTGCAGGCCGAAAGCGGCGCCATCTGCACGCTGAGCCTGAGCTTCAACAACGACGGCCCGCTGGGCACCTTCTTCCGCTACATCGGCGACACCGGCACCTACATCGCCAGTTACGACGACCTCTACAACGGCAAGATGGAGAAGATCGACGTGAGCCAGGTCGCCGTGTCGATGAACGGCATCGAACTGCAGGACCGCGAGTTCTTCAGCGCCATCCAGGAAGGCCGTGAGCCGAATTCCAGCGTGGCGCAGGTGCTGGCCTGCTACGCGGTGATGGGCCAGCTGGAACAGCAACTGCAAGGCTGCACGCCCGCCCGGGCGGTGTTGGTGCGGTGGCTGCGCGTAAGCTGTTGGCCATGAACGCCTACCGACCCGCACCCGCATGACTGCAACCCGTTCCGCCCTGCTCGCCGGGGCCACCGGCCTCATCGGCCGCGAATTGGCCGTGCAATGGCCAGGCCCGGGCCAGTTGCACCTGCTGGTGCGGCGCAATCTGGCGGTGGCGTCTGCGCTGCAGCAGGTCCACGTGGTGGACTTTGCGGCGCTGCCCCCCTTGCCGCCGGCCGACATCGCGTTTTGCTGCCTGGGGACCACCATCGCGGCGGCCGGCTCGCAGGCGGCATTCCGCGCAGTCGATTTCGACGCCGTGCTGGCCTTCGCGCGCGCTGCGCAAGAGGCCGGCGTGCGCCAACTCGCCGTGGTGTCGGCGATGGGTGCCGACGCCGGATCGAGCGTCTTCTACAACCGCGTGAAGGGCGAGATGGAAACCGAACTCGGCCGCCTGGGTTTTGCCCGGCTGGTCGTCGCCCGGCCTTCGCTGCTGGCCGGTGACCGCGCCGCCACCGGTCAGCCCACACGCTGGGCCGAGCGCATCACGTTGGCGTTGACGGCACCGCTGGCCCCGCTGATACCCAAGGCCTGGCGCCCGATCCAGGCGGCCACGGTGGCCCGCGCCATGGTCAGGGCGCTGGCGCAGGACGGCCCGGCGATTCAGGTGCTGGAATCGGCTGCCTTGCAGGACCTCGGGCGGTGAGTGACCTCGACGACGCCACTTTGGTGGCCCGTTGCCGCCAGGGCGAAGCCGCCGCCTGGGCCTTGCTGGTCGGCAAGTACCAGCGTCTGGTCTACGCCGTGGTGATGCGTGTCGGCTTCGATGAACATGGCGCCGCCGATGTCTTCCAGACCGTTTTCACGCGCCTGCTGCAGCACCTGCCCAGGCTGGAACATCCCGACCGTCTGCAAGCCTGGATCGTGACCACCGCCAAGCGCGAAGCCTTGCGCCTGCGCCATGTCGGGCAGCGCACCGTGTCGCTGACGCGGGATGACGACGACGGCGATGCGGGCGGCGGCGGGCTGGGCATCGAAGACACCCTGGCCGACGACGCGCCGCTGGCCGAAGAGGCGCTGTCTGCATTGCAGCAGTTGCACCGCTTGCGCCTGGGCCTGGACACGCTGGACGCGCGCTGCCGCGACCTGCTGACGCTGCTATTCGCCGACGATGACGAGCGCCCCGGCTACGAAGAAGTGGCGCGCCGCATGGCCATGCCGGCGGGCAGCATCGGGCCGACACGGGCCCGCTGCCTGGGCAAGCTGCGGCAGTTGGTCGAGGCCGGCTCGTGAGTCCGGTCTTGAGTCCGGTCTTGAGCCCGGTCTTGAGCCCGCCGCTGACCGCGTTGGTATCGCTGTGTATTTTTCGACCGGCACCGCGCTCTGTGCTGTCACACCCCTGAGCCGAAGACCATGAAACCCCTCCACACCTTGTCGGACGACGAACTCGGCGCCGCCTTGCAGCGCGCCCTGCACGAACTGCCCGACGCCCCGGCCGCGCTGCAGCGCGCCGCCGTCAATTTGTGGGTGCTGCCATCGCCCAGCATGGCCGATGTGGCCCAGGCCGCGCTGCGCCTGGCCAGCGCGGTGCTGCGCTTCGACAGTTGGGCGGCGGGTCAGACGGCCGTGGCGCAGGGCCTGCGGTCCGGGCGTTCGCCGACGCGGCATCTGCTGTTCAGCGCCGAAGGTCGCGATGTCGATCTGCGCATCGCGCCGGCCGCCGAGGCCTTCGCGCTGGCCGGCCAGATCCTGGGCCCTGATGAAGGCGGTGCCGTCGAACTGGCGATGTTGGATTTGGATGCAGGCGGCGGCGACGGTGGCGACGGCCGCCTGCGCCGGGCCGACATCGACGCGCTGGGTGAGTTCCGCATCGACGGCCTGGCCGCTGGCTTGTACGCGATGACCTTGAAGCTGGGCGCCGACCAGATCATGTTGCCGCCGCTGCAAGTGGGTGAGCCCGCTGGTGACGCCAGCGCCTGAGCCGGCGTCGGTTCGGGCTGCGCCCGACGCGACCGACCTGCCTGCTGCGTTCTCCGCGCCCTCCGCGCCCACCGCGCTGGCGCTGGCCTGGGCTCTGAAGGACCTTTGCTACCAGGCCTGGGGCAGCGACCCACCCCGTGCGGCGCGCGCCGCCCAGGTGCTTCAGGCCCTGCACGCGGCGGGCGTGCCGCCGGCCGAGCACGGTGAAATCGAAGGCCTGATGCACTGGACGGCGGGCATCGCTGAGCTGAACCGGGGCCACATGGCCGAAGCGGTGCTGGCCTTCGATGCGGCCGCGCTGGCCCTGCGCCGCGCCGGCTGCCCCGACCCGGCCGCGCAGACCCAGGTGCCCAAGATCATCGCCTTGTCGATGCTGGGCTTGCACGACGAAGCCGCCGCCACCGCGCTGACCGCGCAGCGTGAATTGTTGGCTCTGGGCAACGTGGGCGCGGCCGCGCGGATCAGCCAGAACCTGGGCAATCTGCTGGGCCGGCGTGACGATTACGCGGCTGCCGCGCGCCACTTCCGCGAGGCGGCGGTGCTCTTCGCGCGCCTGGGCGAGCACGCGCATTCGGTGTCGGCCGACATCGGCCTGGCCCGCGCCTGGACCGCGATGGGTGATTTCGACGAGGCGCTGCGCATCGTCGCGCGCGCCCGCATGCGGGCCGGCAATCAGGGCCTGAAGCTTCAGTTGGCGCTGGCCGACGAAGCCGGCGCCGAGGTGGAATGGGCGCGTGGCCACTACCGCCCGGCGTTGGCGGCTTTCGAGTCGGCGCGGCGGCTGTACGAAACCCTGGCCGTGCCGCATTACCTGGCCATCGCCG
Organism: Burkholderiales bacterium; assembly: GCA_038316205.1. GTDB lineage: Bacteria > Pseudomonadota > Gammaproteobacteria > Burkholderiales > Burkholderiaceae_C > Rubrivivax. Next base: position 39,232 of record JBBQAI010000010.1, on the reverse strand, counting down.
AAAAGCATCTCGCCGGCGTCTACCTGGAGCTGCGCCTGCTGCCTGAGGCGCTGGCCCTTTTCGACACCACCGTGGCCCAGTTTCAGGCGCTGGGCATGCCCGATGAGCAGGCCTGGGCGCTGGCCCAGCGCGGGCGCACGTTGGCGCTGCTGCAGCGCGTTGCGGCGGCCGAAGCGGCCTTTGCGGCGGCTGCGGCCTTGTTCGCCACCCAGGCCAACGGCGTGGGCAGCGCCAGCGTGGCGCTGGCGCGCGCCGAACTGGCGCTGGCCCGGGGCGACGCGGCCGCCGCTCTGGCGTTGTCTGCGGCCGCCGCGCAAGGCTACGAGCGGGCGGCGCAGGCCGACGGCCAGGCCCGCGCCGCTGTGCTGCGCGCCGCCGCGCTGCTGCAGGCCGGCGACTTGGCGGCAGCGCAGAGCGCCTTCAATGCCACGTTGTCCAGCGCGCGCGAACGCCAGCAACTGCAGGTGCAGGTGCGCTGCCTGACGGGCCAGGGGCAGTGCGCGCTGGTGCTGGGCGACGAGCCGGCGGCGCGCACCGCCTTCGAAGCCGCCATCGAGCTCTTCGAGGACCAGCGCCGTGCGCTGCCCGGCGACGAACTGCGCCGCGCCTTTCTCAGCGACCACCTGCGGCCGTACCAGGAACTGCTGCGGCTGGCGCTGCTTGCGGGCGATGCGGCGCAGACCTTGCTAGCGCTGGACCGATTTCGCGCGCGCTCGCTGTCAGAGCGTGTGGACGACGACAGCCCTCAGGCGGATGTTGCCGACACGCGCGAGCTGGCGGCCCTGCGCGATCGTCTGAACTGGCTGGAGCACCGCGTGCGGCAGCTGCACGAAGAGGGCGACGCCTCGACGGCGCTGAGCGGAGAGCTGCTGCGCACCGAGCGCGAGCTGTTGGAACGCGCCCGCCGCCGGCGCCTGGCTGCACCTGTGGCCGGCAGGCCGGTGAGTCCGGGTCCGGGTCCGGAGGAGGGCGCGGCCGCAGGTGAATTCAGCCTGGCGTTGCTGCAGGCCGCGCTCGATGCAGGCGACGCGCTGGTCGAATACGGCGTCCTGGACGGCGCCGGTGCAGGCACCGACGCCGAGCTCTTCGCCTGCGTGGTCACCCGCGATGGCGTCACGCTGCACCGCGCGCTGGCCACCCTGGCCGAGGTCGATGCCGCCATCGCCGCCGCGCGCTTCCAGATCGAGGCGCTGCGCGGCGGCGCCGTCGCGCTGGAACGCCATTTGCCGATGCTGACGGCCCGCGCGCAGGCCCGCCTGCAGCGTCTGCATGCGCTGCTGTGGGCGCCGCTGGCCGCGGCGCTGGCCGGCTGCCGCCGGGTCATCGTGGTGCCGCACGCGCAACTCGGTTCGCTGCCTTTTGCGGCCCTGTCCGACGGCACGGCCGACGCGGCCAGCGCCGCCGCCTTGCCGCTGGGTGAGCAGTTGCAACTGGCCCTGGCACCCAGCGCGCGCCTGGCCCTGCGCGGCCTGCTGCGCCCGCCAGTGGCCGCCCACCGCATGCTGGCGCTGGGTGAGTCCAGCCGCCTGCCGCACGCCGCGCAAGAGGCCGCCGCCGTGGCTGCGATGTTTGACGCGGCCGACTGCTACGTCGGCGCCGACGCCACGTTGGCCGCCCTGCGCAGCCATGCCGCGTCGGCCGACGTGTTGCACCTGGCCTGCCACGCGCAGTTCCGCAGCGACAACCCGCGCTTTTCAGCGCTGCACCTGGCCGACGCGCCGCTCACCGTGGACGAAGCCGAGACCCTGGCATTGCGGCCTTGCACCGTGGTGCTGAGCGCCTGCGAAACCGCGCTGGCCGACAACAGCCAGGGCGACGAGCCCGTCGGCCTGGTGCGGGCCTTCCTGGTGGCCGGTGCCTCGCGCGTGCTGGCCAGCCTGTGGCCGGTGGACGACGCGGTCACGGCCGGCTTCATGGCCGCCTTCTACGGCGCCCTGCGCGCCGGTCAGCCACCGGCTGCGGCGCTGGCCCATGCGCAATCGGTCACAAGAAAGAGCCATGCCCACCCCTGTTTCTGGGGTGCTTTCGCGCTGTACGGAGCCTGGTAAGGCGGAAACTCAGGGGTTGACCTTGCAAGGTTTTCTGGCCGCCGGACGTAAGCCCGAAGACCTTGATCGAAGTGTCGTCAAAACGACGCATCCATCGTGGTGTTGAGCCGGCGCACTGAGCCGGCGCACTGAGCCGGCGTACGAAGCCGACGTATCTGGCTGACGCCTGCGTGCTCTGTCGGCTGCCCCTGAATTCCTGAAGGACGTCCCATGTTCCGCTCGCACCGATCTGCCCGCTGCCCCTCGACCCTGTTGCGCGGCGCGCTCGCAGCGGCCGCTTTGAGCCTGGGCCTGCTGCCCGGCGTGCAGGCCGCCGGCACGGGCAAGGCGGCGGCGCCAGTCATGGCCGGGGCAAAGGCGGTCGCACCCAATCCTGCCAGCGGTGGCGGTGGCGGAGGTGGCGGTGGCGGTGGCGGTGGGGGTGACCCGCAACTGCCTGGCGAAATCCTCCTCAAACTGCGCAGCACCGCCGCCCTGGCCCAGCTGATGAGCCGCTACCCGTTGACGCTGATCGACCGTTTCGGCGCGCGGCCCATCTACCGCGTCAAGGTCATCGGCAATTCACGCGTGTACGGCGATGTACTGGGCTCGCTCAGCACCTTCGAGCCCGATGTGCTGCTGGCCGAACCCAACACCACGCACAGCACACCCGAAGTGCGCGGCAACATGCCGTGGGTCATCGGCAACCCCGGCGATTACGTGGCGCAATGGGCACCGCAAGCCATGCGCCTGGGCGCGGCGCAAGCCTTGGCCACCGGCGCCGGTGTGCGCGTGGCCGTTCTCGATACGGGTTTCGATCTGACGCACCCGTTGTTGGCCGGCCACTGGCTGCCCGGCTTCGACTTCGTCGACTTCGACACCAACCCCAGCGAGGTGGCCACCCCCAGCCAGGGCGGCTACGGTCACGGCACCCACGTGGCCGGGCTGGTGGCCATGGTGGCGCCAGGCGCGCGCATCATGCCGCTGCGCGTGATGGACAACGCCGGCGTCGGCAACGCCTGGGTGCTGGGCGAGGCGCTGCTGTACGCGCTGGACCCCGACGGCAACCCCAACACCGACGACGGCGCGCACATCATCAACCTCAGCCTGGGCAGCGTGACGCGTACCCGGCTGATCGCCGCGCTCGCTCATCTGGCGGCCTGCGGCGATTCGATCGAAGGCGACCCCATCGCCGACCACAGCGACCCCGGCTACAACGACGACGCCATCCGTTGCAGCAAGCGCAAAGGCGCGTTGGTCATCGCCGCGGCGGGCAACGACAGCAGCGTCAGCGTCAAGCAATACCCGGCCGCTGAAAGCGCCTATGGTCTGATGCCGATAGGTGCCAGCAACAGCGCCAACCGCATGGCTCCTTTCAGCAACAGTGGCTCGTGGATCAACCTGGCCGCACCGGGCGCCGGCATCACCAGCGCCATCCCGGGCGGTGGTTACGCCACCTGGAACGGCACCTCGATGGCCGCACCGCTGGCCGCCGGTACCGCCGCGCTGGTCCAGTCGCTGGACCTCACGATGACCCCCAAGGATCTGGCCCGGCGCATCGAACGCTCCAGCGCCGCGCTGTGCGGCACCAACACCCGGCGTGTAGACGCCTTGGCGGCGGTGACCGACACGGTGGCGCCTGCGCCGGTTTGCCCTTGATGCCGACGGGCCGCCGCCGCATTCAACGCTGTCATCGCTGTGACCAGCCTGTCTAGACAAGCCTAGACAGGCTGAACTTGAAGGGCCGACACCGCAGGGTGCCGGCCCTTCAAACTTTTTCGGCGTGGCTTGTATTTGCGGCCGACCGGTCGGCTCTGTAGGCACAACAGAGCCGCAACATGCACACCGCCCAAGCCACCACCCTTCAGCCGAACGCAGCGCCCGCCGTCTGCACCCGACACGCAGCCGCTGAATGGGCCGTTTCACACCGGGCGCTGCTGGCACCGCAAGACGAACTGTTGCTGCCGCTGCAGCGCGGTGTGGTCACGCAGTACGCCAGGGCAGAGACCGGTGCCACCCGATTGCGGCTGCTCTGCGGCGACCAGGAAGTCAGCTTCGACGAGCCCGAGTTCTTCGCCTTCGGTGCAACGTTGGCGCTGCAGTCGCGCTTCACGGCCGGCAGCGCCACTGCCTGGGGTTCAGGCTACGCCTGGCCGCAGGTGCAACCGCTGCTGGCCGAACTGCTGGCAGCCGGCGTGTTGCAACGCGCAACGTCGGGTGTGGCCGAAGGGGTTCAAGCCCCGCTGCTGACCGGCCCCCGCCCCGCGCCACTGCCCGCCGGCCCTTGCGCCACGCCCCGCATGTGGACCGAGGGCGAGGCCCTGATGCACAGCTTGACCGGTCGTCCGCTGGAGTTGGGCTGGCTGGAATTGGTGCTGCCCATCTTCCGCGTGGCCCACACCGCTCTGGACAGCGACGGCCGCCAGGTTGGCGAAGCGAATGTCTTCCCCAAGGCCCTGCGCCTGGACGTGCCCACCGCCTGGCGCGCTTGCATCTACCCCGGCACCCGCTTCCAGGTCGAGCGGCCGATGAACGTCACCGCGCTGAAGGCCATGCGCCTGCACTGGTTGCCGATGATGGCGTTGGTGTCGCAGGTGCGTGGTGCCTACCTGCAGCGCTTTCCGCAAGCGCGCGCCGGCTGGACGGTGGGCCATGTCGAACGCATGGCCACCTGTGTGCTTGCCTTGCCGACCTACCAACTGATGCGCGCCGTGAACCCCGTGCCCAACGGCGACCTGCACCCCGCGCTGTCCTCGGTGTTCCGCGTGACCGACGGCCTGCGCATGGTCATGCACCAGATGCTCTTCGTGCCCATTGCCGAGCCGACCCTGCAGCCCGACACGCCGATCACCCGCGCCGAAATTGCCGCCTACGCCGAGCGCAACCACAGCTTCCATTCCGAACACGGTGTGTGCGCCGGCCCGCAAGTCATGGTCGACGAGTTCCTGGCCGTGCTGCTGGACGGTGCCGCTGTGCGGGGTGCCGAGCAGGCGCCGTCTGACCCGGCCTTGCAGCAGGCACAAGCCGACATCGAGCCGGCGCTGGACTACGCCTTGCTGGGCCTGCAGGTGCATGCCACGGTCTTCACGCTGTGGCCGGTGATGGCGCGTGCTTACGAACGGCTGGCCGAGATCAGCGCGGCCTGGGGGCAGCACGCTGGCCCGGCGGTGGCTGAACTGGCGGCGCGCTTGGCGGCCACGGTGGCTGGCCTGCACAGCGGCACCTACCTGGCCACCGAGGCCTGGCGCGCCGAGCGCGAAGCCGTCTACGCCGACATGTACGCCCACTGCGCGCAGGGCCTGGCCAGCGACGAGACCGATCTGCCCGGGCAGATCGCGCCGATGTTGTCGTGTGCCCACGCGCAAGCCGATCGCACCCTTGAAACCCGGCTGCAGCAACGCTACGGCCAGCCCGACCGCAGTGACCGCGCCGATGTCCGCGCGCTGCGCAATGCGCTGATGGACTTTCTGCTGCAACTACAGGCCATCTTGCGGGTGGCCGCTGAAGCGCAGGCGCGCTTGAACCGCCACCTGGGTCGCAGTGCACCGCTGTGCGCTTTCACCTCGGACGATCTGAACCTGCACAACAGCCTGCAAGGCGCCACGCCGCCGCGCATGCCCTACCTCGTCCACGAAATCGAAGCCTGGCTGCAACTCCGGCTGGTGGTCGATGCCGAGGTCATCACCATCACGGTCCCAGTCACTGTTGACGGCGACCACACCGCATTCGATGCGCAGGCCCCGGCCTGCCATCACCCCGATACACCCGGCATGGTGCCGGGTGTTGCGCACGCAAACCGCGTGCAAACCAAGTAGGAGAAAACCATGAAGATCAAATCCAATCTGCGTGCAGGCGCTGGCGGCACTGGCGGCGGCGGTGCCAGCGGTGGTGGCCACAACTCCATCGACCCGACGCCGGTGATGCCACCTTATGTGCCGCCCGTCTACACCCCGCCCCCCTACGTGCCGCCCGTCAGCCGCTGCGCCGGCTACTGACGCAAACCGACCCACACGGTCGAGCAGAACGGACACGAGGCCTCGTGTCCTTTTTGTCCTTTTGGGCTTTGCATTTGGAATGGCACTGCTGCGATGAAAACAAAACCGATCAGTTGGGCGGCGCGCGCCGGCCGGCTCGGTGTGGCCACCGCCGTGGCCGCGGCTGTCGGCGCGCTGGGGGCTTGCGCATCGCCACCGCCATCGTCCGTGGCCTTGCCGGCAGTGCCGGCGGCTTACGGCAGTCGGTCCACTCTTGCCGACACCGACACCGACACCGACACCGACACCGCCAGAGCGACAGCGACAGCGACAGCGGCCTTCGACCCCGCCTGGTGGCGCGCTTTTGCCGACCCCGCGCTGGACGCGCTGGTCGAACGCGCAATGCAGGCCAACCCCGACATCGAAGCCGCCGCCGCGCGCCTGGCGCAGGCCCGCGCGCTGTTGCGCTCCAGCGCTGCGGCGCATGCCCCGCAAGCCACCTTGAGTGCCAGTGCCAACCGCCAGGGCGGCCCGCTGGTCAACGCGGCCGGGGCCAGTGGCACGCTGTTGACGGCGGGGGCCAGCGTGTCCTACGAATTCGATCTGTTCGGCCGCTGGGCGCTGGCGCAGCAGGCCACGACGCTGGACGCGAAGGGCCGTGCTTCGCTGCTGCAAGCCGCGCGCCTGTTGGTGCAGGCCGACGTGGCGCAGGCCTATCTCGGGCTGCAGGCGCTGGACGCCGAGCGCCGCGCCGCGCAAGCTGGCGTGCAAGCCTGGCGCGACACGCTGCGCTTGACCGAACAGCGCTGGAAAGCCGGCTCCGTGCCCGAACAGGCCGTGCTGCGACTGCGCGCCGAACTGGCTGGCAGCCAGGCCGAAGCCGCTGCGCTGGACCGCCGCCGCGCCGAACTGCAGCACGCGCTGGCAGTGCTGCTGGGCGAGCCGGCTTCGACGTTCACGCTGGGTGATGGGTCGTGGTCCGCTGAACACAGCCGCGCGGACCTGCGCACCGTGCCGGCTGGCAGTGCTCAAGCCGTTGGAGCCGCCAAAGCCGCTGACGCCGCCGAAACGGTCAACCCCACCGAACGGCCTGGCTTCTTGCCGGTGGTGCCCGCCGGCCTGCCCAGCGAGATGCTGGCGCGCCGCCCCGATGTCGCCGCTGCGCAGCAGGCCTGGGCGGCTGCTCAAGCGCGGGGCGGCGAGGCGCGCGTTGCGTGGTGGCCCAGCCTGGCGCTGACGGCGTCCGGCGGGCAGGCCTCGCCCGGACTGGCCGACCTGCTGCAAGCTGGTGCCCGCGCATTCGGCCTGGGGGCGCTGCTGGCGCTGCCGGTGTTCGACGGCGGCCGGCGCGAGGCGAACATCCAGCAGGCCGACGCCGCCACGCTGGCCGCCCACGCCAGCTACCGCAGCCAGATCCTGCTGGCTTTCAAGGACGTGGAAGACCAGCTGACGGCGCTCGGCAGCTTGGCCGCGCAGGCGCGTTGGCAAGCCCAGGCCGAAGCGGCTTCCACCCGCGCGCTACTGCTGACCGCATCGCGGCTGCGCCAGGGCCTGGCCAGCCAGCTGGACCTGCTGGACGCCCAGCGCAGCGAACTGCGCAGCCGCCGCTTGCGCCTGCAAGCGCAGGCCGCGCAGGCGCAGGCCACGGTGGCGCTGATCAAGGCGCTGGGCGGTGGCTGGGGCAACCGTCGAAGCGGCGGCGCGGGCGCGTCGGGCCCGGGCTGACGTTCAGGGCGCGGTCGGCCCGTCGAAGCCGATGGCGTGCACCGGCAAGTCGCGCAGCGAGGCGGGCACGCCGCCCGGCTGGCCCCACTTTGCACCGCGCTGAAAGTGCAGTACAGACCAGTGCTGCACGCCGTTGCAGGCGGCAGGCGGCACGGCGGCGCAGCGGGCTTCGACATCGCGCCAGAAGGCGTCAGGCGTCATGCCGGTGACGGTGATGTGCGCCGGCGTGAAGAAGCCGCGCGCAAAGCCCGGGCCCAGCGGGCGCGGTTGGCGGTAGAGCGTCACGCCGGCCGGCGCAATGCGTTGCCCGGCACCGTCGGCAGACGCCAGCACGCGGCCGTGCGTCGGGTCGGTGCGCTGCACCTCGGGTGCGTCCAGCGCGTCAAACAGCAAGGCCAGGCGCTGCAGCAGCGGCCGCACTTCATCGGCAAACGGCTGACGCGGGTGGGCGCCCAAGATGGAGTCATACCCCAGCAGATGGGCCAGCGGGTGGCTGTCGGCCACTTCCATCGCGCCGTGCACGACGAAGAAACTGCCGCCCGGTAACAGCAGGCGGCACAGGCCGCGGCAGACGGCCACATCGTCCAGCCAGTGCAGGGCCTGCGACACGGTGACCACGTCGCAGGCCGTGTCGTGGTGGATCAGCCGGTTGCACGAGTCGTGCACCGTTTGCAGCTGCACACCCTGCGCGCGCGCCCGCGCTGTGGCGGTCTGCAGGAAACCGCGTGACAGCTCCATCAAGGTGACGTGTTGCGAGACCTGCGCCAGGGCCAGCGCCAGGTCGCCCGGGCCGCCGGCCAGGTCCAGCACGCGGCTGTCCCGGCGCACCGGAGCGCTGTCGATGATGTGCTGCGCGATGGCACGCGGAAAGGGCCGGTGGTGGGTGTAGTCGGCGGCGATGTCCGCGCTGTAGCGCGAGGGGTCGTCGGCCGATGCCAGCAGCACGCCGGCGGCCTGCATCTCGCGCACGGCCCGCGCGGCGCGCTGGCGTTCGGCGGCGCTGTCGGTCTTGCCGGTGACGCGCAGGTAGGCGGCGTAGGCCGCGTCGCCCCGCGCGCCGTGGCGCCCTGCGAACTGGGACAGCAGCACCCGCTCGCGTTCGCTCAGCCAGAACTGGGTGTAGGGCTCGCTGTCTTTGGCGACGTAAGGTCGGCCGTCCTGGGCCAGCGCCTGGACGAAGCTGGGGGCTGCACGCAGGCGCCCGGCGGGCAGGGTGGTTTTCAGGTTCGAAGTCATGCGCAGACAGAGCAGGCGCGCTGCGCAGCGATACATCGCCGCTAGCATCGGCGTTTCGATCCAGCCCACGGGCCTGCAGGTAGCGCCATGACCGTCAACGACAAATTTCTCCTGGCCGGCGTGATGGGCTGGCCCGTCATGCATTCGCGCTCGCCGCTGATCCACAACCACTGGTTCGCGCAGCACGGCCTGAAGGGCAGCTACGTGCCGCTGGCCATCCGCCCCGAAGGCCTGGCCGCCGCGCTGCGCGCCTTGCCGGCGCTGGGTTTTGCCGGCTGCAACGTCACCATCCCGCACAAGCAGGTGGCGATGGACATCGTCGATGAGATCCACGAATCGGCGCGCGCCATCGGCGCCATCAGTTGCGTCACGGTGCGGCCCGACGGCACGCTGCTGGGCAGCAACAACGACGCCTACGGCTTCATCCGCAACCTGCGCCAGCGGCAGCCGCAGTGGCGGCCCGACGCAGGGCCGGCGGTGGTCATTGGCGCGGGCGGCGGCGCGCGGGCTGTTTGCTACGGCCTGCTGCAGGCAGGCGTGCGCGAGATCCGCCTGGTCAACCGCACGCTGGACCGCGCGCATGAGGTGGCGCAAGCCTTGGGTGGCGATGCGATCCACGCGGTGGCCTGGGACGAACGTGAAGCTGCGCTGGACGGCGCCGCGCTGGTCGTCAACACCACCAGCCTGGGCATGGTCGGCCAGGGCGAACTGGACCTGTCACTGGTCCGCCTGCCAATCACGGCGATCGCCGCCGACATCGTCTACATCCCGCTGGAAACGCCCTTCCTGGCCGCAGCGCGCGCGCGTGGCAACGCCACCGTCGATGGTCTGGGCATGCTGCTGCAGCAAGGGCCGCTGGCCTGGAAGCTGTGGTTCGGCATCGAGCCTGAAGTGACGACTGAATTGCGCGACCTGGTCGAGCGCAGCCTGTAGCGCGACCGCGTTGCGCGCGGCGCGCTGCACGTCAGCCCGTCAGCCCAACTTGGCGTGGAAGTGGTCCCAGGCGCGCTGGAACAAGGCCGGTGACCAGAGCTTTTCGCGACACATCGCCAGCTCCTGAGCGTTGAAGGCGTAGGGCTGGCCGATCTGCAGCGCCAGGAATTGCCGGTGCGCGTTTTCTTCCATGTAGTTGGCCAGCACGAAGGCCTCGACCAGGTTGCGCCCCACCGTCACCGCGCCGTGGGCTTTCATCAGCGCGGCCGGGCGGTCGCCCAAGGTGGCGGCCAGGCGGTCGGCCATTTGGCGGTTGTTGATGGAGTTGGGCGAGTCCAGCACCGGCACCGGGTAGACCAGCGAGCCCTGGGCGTAGACCGGCGCGTAGGGCGTGCCGGTCATCGTCAGCACGGTGCTCCACCGGGGGTGGGCGTGGACGACGGCCTGCACGTCGGGCCGCGCGCGGTAGATGCCGGCATGCAGGTGGAATTCCAGCGGCGGCTTGAGGGTGGCTGGGCCCGCTTCCGTGGCTTGCGCCTGGCCGTCCATGTCGATAGTGCAGATGTCGGCCGTGGTCAGCCGGCTGCGCTGGCAATTGCCCGCGTTGATCAGCATCAGCCCGCCGTCCAGGCGGATGCTGGCGTGGCCGTTGTAGTCGATGATGTCCGCCGCTTCCAGCATGCGGATGCAGTCCACCAGTTGCTGCTTCAGGTGCAGGTGTGCGTCCAAGTTCGGTCTCCGTTTGGGCCTATTTTCGCGGTTGTTTTTCGTGCGCTTTTTCGGCGCACTTCACCAGCCGGTTTGCAGGCGCACCTGGGTGCGCCACAGGTCCCAGGCGCGCACGCCAGCGCCCTGGTTGACGGTGTCGGCCAGCACGCCTTCTTCTTCGTCCAGACCGGCCAGCGGCTCACCGGCGGCCAGCGCGGTGGCCCAGTGCTGGATGCGCGCGTTGACCTCGGTGTAGACGGCGCGGAACACCGCCGTCTGCAGGCTGGGGCCGCAAGCCACGCTGCCGTGGGCGCGCATCAGCACCACGTCTTTGGTGCCCAGCGTTTCGGCCAGCGCTTCGCCTTTGGCGGGGTTGCCGACCAGCATGTCGGTGGCACCGAATTGCTCGCGGATGTCGAACACCGGCACGCCGGCCGCCAGGAAGGCGGCGTTGTGGAACATGGCCTGCATCTTGGCGCGCACCAGGCCGAAAGGCACCACGCTGGGCGAGTGGCTGTGGATCACCGAATTCACATCGGGCCGCGCCTTGTAGACCTCGCCGTGGATGTAGCGCTCCAGAAAGCTTTTGCGGTCGCCCGCGTTGCAGGGCTGGCTGTCCAGGTCGTATTCCAGCAGGTCGTCGGCGGTCACCAGCGCCGGTGCCAGCGAGCGCGACATCCAGTAGCGGTTCGGTGCATGCGGGTGGCGCATCGACACATGGCCGAAGCCATCGACCACGCCTTGGGCGGCCAGGATGCGGCTGGCGGCGGCCAGGTCGGCGAGCAGTTCGGGCGGCAGCGTGCCACCGGATTCGGGTGCAAGGTTCAAGGCGTGTCTCGGCGTGGGTTCAGCTGCAAGTGCAGGCGCAGATGCAAGTGCGGGCGCAGGTGCAGGTGCAGATTCAGGGATGGGCGATGACCAGCAGCGCCCGCGTGCGCCGCAGCGCGCTGTCCAGGCAGAGCTTAAGCGTGCGCGGATCCAGCGCGCCGAAGCTCTCGTCCAGCACCGTCAACGGCGCCTGCTGCAGCAGCGCGCGGGCCAGGAAGACGCGGCTTTTTTCACCGTGCGACAACTGCCAGCCGGTCTCGCCCACGCGCTGCTGCAAACCCGCCGGCATGCGCGCAATCAGCGGGCCCAGGCCGAGTTCCTTGCACAAGGTGTGCGCGGTTTGCAAGTCGGCCGCGCCGGCCGGCCAGTTGCGCCCCATCAGCAGATTGAAGGCGAGCGTGCCGGTGAGCACGTGGTTCTCGTGGAACTGCGGCGCTTCGGTGGCCAGCGCGTGCCAACTGTCGCCCAGCGTGTGGCGGTCCAGGCCGTTCAGCAGCAGCAGGCCGCTGCGCGGCTGGCGCAGGCCGGTCAGCAACGCGGCCAGCGTCGATTTGCCGCCGCCCGATGCGCCCTGCAGCAGCAGGCGTTCGCCGTGGGCGATGTGCAGGTCGGCACCGCGCAGCACTGGTGTGGCGATGGAGCCCGGGTCGCTGCCGTAGCCGAAGACCAGTTGGCTGGCATCGACCAGCGGTGTGTCCGTGCGGGCCGAACTGCCGGTCAGGGTGGCGTGGGCGATGAAGGGCGCTGTGCTGGGCGGGCAGGCACCGGCGTGAAAAATCTCGCCGACCCGCCGCCAGGCCAGCCCGGCGCGCGCCAGCGCCGACAAGCCGCCGCTGATGCCGCCCAAAGCGCGGTGCGCGAACAGGATGCCGCCCAGGCTGACGGCCAGGCCGGCCGGCGTGGCCGTGCCGCTGACGAAGGCCGGCGCCAGGCCGGCCAGGGCCAGCACGATCCAGCCGCCCGGCGCGCCGGCCACGATGGGTGCGATGGCACCGTCCATCTCGCGCGAGGTTTCCAGGTAGCCGTGGATGCTGCTGTCGTCTTGCGCGCCGCGCCGCGCCGGCTGTTCCTGCGCCAGCCGCGTGCGGTGGCCGACCATGCGTTCGATCAGGCGGTTGCTCATGTCCAGCCGTTGCTGCGTCCAACGGCGCAGCACGCCGGCATAGCGCCACGACAACGCCCCGGTCAGCAGCACCCAGATGGCGAGCAGGCCCAGGTGCAGCGCGCCGGCCGCGCCGGCCGACAGCACCCAGGCCGCGAACAGCAGTTCCAGCGACGCCACCAACACGCCCAGGCCGCCGCTCAGCGCCAGGCCTTCCAGCGCCTGCGACTCCATCACGCGGCCCAGCAACTGCCCGGCACCGAGTTGGCGCACGGTGTCCAGGTCCAGCCGCAGCGCGCCGGCCAGCAGGCGCTGTTTCAGCAGGCGGCCGGTGTCCAGCGCGAAGCTGGCGTCGAGCCAGCCGCTCATTGCGCGCAGCGGCACCAGCGACAGCAGCAGCAGCACCCAGGCGGCCAGCCAGCCGGTGTCCAGGCGGCCGTCGAGCGCGGCTTCGCCGATGAGCCGCCAGCCGCCGATTTCCAGCGCGTAGACGGCCGCGAACAGCGCCAACATCGCGCCCAGCCGGCGCGGCAAGCGGGCCTGCGCCATCTGCCGCCAGAAGCCGGCGGTGGCTGGCAAGCGCAGCAGCCAGCAACCGCCCACACGCGCGTCGGCCAGGCGTTCGGCCAGCATCACGCGGCGCACGACGGCGCGGCGGGCGGGCGGCACGCAGGCGGCGTCGAGCAGGCGGTTGATCTCGGGCAGCAGCGGCGCTTCGAAGCCGGCGCAGACGGCGGCGCGCAGGTCTTCGACGGGGCAGCGCTGGGTGCGACCGTCGGGTGTCAGCAGGCGCAAGTTGCCGCCGCGCGCTGACGATTTGGAGGCCGAGTTTGCCGACAGCAACAGCGCGAAACGCCGGCCGTGTTCGGGGTGGTGAAAGTGGACGAGGGCCGGGCCGCCGCTGCGCAGCAACGCTTCGAATTGCGGCACCGGGCTGTCCACGCTCTCGGCCTCCAGACCCCGGCGCGCGCTGGCCCAGTCCAGCCAGCGGTCGAGTTCGTCGAGGTGGCCGGCTTGAACCGCTGCCGGCAAGTCGGGCGCGTCGGGCGCGTCGGGCGCGTCAGGCGAGTCGGCCCCTGCAGCCGCTGCACGTGGCGCCAGGCCGGCGGCGCGCGCCAGCGCGTCCAGGCCGGCGCCCAGTTGGGCCAGCGGCCAGGTCAGGGCGGCGATGTCCATTCAGCGCGCCGCCGCAGCGGCGTCCACCGTCACCGCCAGGCCACCTTCGATGCGCACATGCCGCCAGGTCGGCACGGCGTCGGAATGTGGGTTGCCATCACCATCGCCATCGCCATCGCCATCGCCATCGCCATCGCCATCACCATCGCTGCGCCACATCGCACGGCGCACCTGCGTTTCGGCTTGCAGCAGCCGGGCGTAGGCCGTGTCGCCGGTCGCCAGTTCGGCCGGCACGCCGTCTTCGACGATGCGCCCTTCGTCCACCACCAGCACGCGGTCGAAGGCCAGCGTCTCGCCCACATCGTGGGTCACGCACAGCAGCGTGCTGTGCTGCCACCAGCGGCGGGCGTCGGTCAGCAGTTCGCTGCGCTGGCCACGGTCCAGGCCGCGGAAGGGTTCGTCCAGTAGCGCCAGGCGCACGCCGGTTTGCAGCATCGCACGGCCCAGGCGCACGCGCTGGCCTTCGCCGCCCGACAGCCGCGCGCCGCCTTCGCCCAGCGTCGTCTGCAGGCCTTGCGGCAGCGCGGCCAGCACGCCGCGCAGGCGGGCTGCGGCGATGACGTCGCCGACGCGCGCCAGCCCGTCGTCGCCGCTGGCGTAGCCCAGGTTGTCCAGGATGCTGGCGTTCCACAACTGCACCCCCGGATCGACCCAGGCGGTGTGGCCGCGCAGCGCTTCCTGCGCGGCGCTGTCCAGCGGCTGGCCGTCGACCGTCAAGCGTCCCTCGGCCAGGCGGTGCCAGCCCAGCAGCAGGCCGACCAGCGACGATTTGCCCGCGCCCGACGCACCGACAATGGCCACGTGCTCGCCGGCCGCGATGTGCAGTTCGACGCCGGTGAGGATGGCGTGTCCACCGGCCAGCACGCGGCCGTTTGTGATGCAGATCGCGGTGCCGGCCGGGCTGGCGGTGTCGGCGGTGTTCGGCGCGAGTTTTTCCGCAGACGAGGTGCTCGCTTCTGGCGTTAGCACTGCTGTCGTCGTCGCCGTCGCAGGCCCGTCTTCCGGGGCCGTCAGCGGTTCGAACAAGCGCATCAATACATTGCGCTGCATCGGGTACTGGCGCGCCAAACCGCCGACGCCGCCGCCCAGTGCCGGCAGTTTCAAGGCCCAGTAGACCAGCAGCAAGTCGCCGCCGCTGACGCCCTGGGCACGCCCAAAGTGGGCCACCAGCAGCGCCGCCGCCAGGCCCAGGCACAGGGCCGATTGCAGCGTGCTGGCGGCCACCGAAGCGGCCAGCGTGCTGCGGCTGGAACGGGCCCACTCGACCAGCAGGTTTTCGTGCTGGCGGCGCACGGCGCGCTGGGCGCGGTGGGTGCGCACGGGCACGGCGCCGAGCAGGGCGTCGAGGTAGAAGCCGTTCAGCGCGGCACTGTGATTGCGCAGGCGCAGGTCGCGCTCGCCCAGCAGCGGCTGCAGCAGCGCTGGCACGGTCAGCGACACCACCACGATGGCCAGCGCCCACGGCGTGCTGGCCGGCGCGACCAGGGCCACGCCGACCAGCGTCAGCAGCAGCTCGACAGCGGTCTGCACGAAATTCAGGCCCAGCATCGGCACGTTGCGCGCCAGCTGGATGCTGTGGCTGCGGTCGGCCATGTCGGCCACCGAGCGGCTCTGGAAATAGCGGTCGTTCAGCCGGGGCAGTTTGGCCAGCAGCGCCATGCGCAGCCGCGTTTCCAGGTGGCGCCCGTAGCGCAGCGATTCGGTGACGATGGGCAGCTCGATGCACAGCAGCAGCACGGCGAAGGCCAGCAGGGCCAACAAGGCCAGCAGGCGCTGGCTGGGCAGGCCCAGCTGGCCGGCGATTTCGAAGATGCCGCGAAACAGCAGCGTTTCGCCGACCAGCGCGCCGGCCGCGATGGCCATCGCGCCGGCCATCGCCACCGGGCCCAGCAGGCCGTCTTGGCGCAGCAAGTGCCACACGGTCCGCATCGGGTGTTCCTGCGGCTCGCTGAGCACGGCCGTGAGCTCGCGCGACAGTTGCGCGGTGGCGTCTGATGTTGCATGGACCGGCGCACGGCCGGTTCGCCCGGTCACCCGCATCAGCACCGCGCCGCGCACGGTCAGGCGCTGCACGTCGGGGTCGGCGTCGGCGTGGGCCGCGTCGGGCGTGGCCGACCAGTAAGCGGCGGGCACATGGCGGTGGATGTCTTCGGCCTCGGCGCAGGTGCGTTCGAACAGCGTCTGCGCCAGCTTCACGGCTACCGCGCCGCGCGGCAAGCCGCCGGCCTGCACCACAGCCTGGGCCAGGCGCTGGCTGGCGTCCAGCGCACCCAGCGGAAACCAGCCGGCGTCGGCCTGCGCGCCATGCACCAGCGCCTGCGCAGCGGCCGCACTGGCGCCCAGGTTCTGCAGGCGCTGCTGCAGCGCGGCGGTGTTTTCTGCCGACGCCGCCCAGGCCCGCCAGTCGGCCTGCGGCAGGCTCATCGTGTGGCGCAGCACCTCGGCAGCGAAGTCGCTTTCACGCACCCAACGCCGGCCGGTGGCCGGGTCCATCAACTGCAGCCAGGGCCCGATGCGGCGCCAGACCACGATGAAATGCGTTGCGCCATCGGCGTGCCGCACCACCACCGTGGCGGGCAGGGCCGCCGCAGCGCGCAGGGCCAGGTGGTCGATGGGGATCAGGATCTGTTCGGCCTGCAAGCCCAGTTGCTGCGCCACCTGTTCCAGCGTGTCGATGGAGGTGCCGTCCAGGCTGGTCTGGCAGGCCTCACGCAGCCGGCCGTAGTTGACGGCGATGCCGTGGCCTTGCAGCAGGCATTTCAGTGCGGCGGGGCCACAGTCCATCGCCGAGGTCTGCACCACCTCGGGCGCCAGCCACAGCCGCTGGGTCAACGTGGCAGGCGTCATGGTGTGACGGTGGCCGACGTGCTGGAAGGACCTGTCGAAGACCCCACCGAAGACCCCGCCAGCATCTGCCCCGAAGCCCGCAGCACCAGCACGGCGGGCGCCACGCGGGCGATGGTCACTTCGACGGCACCGGGCAAGCCGTGCTGCAGCGCGATGCCGGCTGGCCAGGGCCCGGCGGCGCTGAATTCAACGCGGATGCGGCCGTCGCGAATTTCGCTGGCCACGCGGCTCACGGTCAACGGCAGGCTGCCGAACTGCGTCCACGGAAAACCGTCCAGTCGCAACTGCGCGGGCTGCCCTGGGCGCACACGGCCCAGCACGGCTCTGGGTTCGAAATCGGCCACGGCGATCAGTTCGCCGGTCGGCACGACGGTGGCGAATTTCTGCCCCGCGCCCACCACGTCGCCGGTGTGCAGCGCCGCCACGTCGCCCAGCGTGCCGGCCACCGGCGCGCGCACCAGGTGGCGGGCGATGTCCAGGCGCAGGCGCGCGGCGGCCTGCGTGCTGGCGGCCATGTCGCCGCCCAGTGCGGCCAGGGCCCGCTGCAGGCCGTCGATCTGCGCCCGCTGTTCGGCCGCGCGGCTCTGGCCGGTGGCTTCCAGGCGGCGCGCTTCGGCGGCCAGGGCGTCGCGCGCGGCGGCCAGTTTCTGCATCTCGGCGCGCGCCTGCAGGGCGTCCACGGCGGCCACGCTGCCGGCGGCGGCTTCGTCGCGCAGACGGCCGGCCTGGTCGGTGGCGTGGGCCAGTGCGACGGCGGCTTCCTGGACACGGGCCTGTGCGCTTTGCAGTGCCGCCAGCGCAGCGCGTTGGTCGGGCGACAGCGCCTGCAGCCGCGCGGCGATTTCCAGCCGCAACGCCGCCTGCTGTTCGCCCAGCGCCTTCAAGCGCGCGCTTTCCTCGGCCAGGCGCAGGGTGTCGGCACTGGCGTCCAGTTCGGCCAGCACCTCGCCGGCGGCCACGGCCTGGCCCAGCACCAGCCGGGTGGCGATCACGCGGCCTGGCACTTG
Source organism: Burkholderiales bacterium (assembly GCA_038316205.1). Lineage (GTDB taxonomy): Bacteria > Pseudomonadota > Gammaproteobacteria > Burkholderiales > Burkholderiaceae_C > Rubrivivax. The sequence goes on along the minus strand of JBBQAI010000010.1, from coordinate 21,669 downwards.
TGCCGACACCGGGTGGGCAGCCTGTTGAACTTCCAGCCGCCCGCGCGGGCTGACTTCGAAGACCGTGACGCGGCCCAGGAAAAACCAGGCCGTCCAGGCGGCCAACAGGCTGCCGACGAGGGCCCAGGCCAGCACGGCCTTGACGGCGGTGTCCTGGGCCAGGGCGCGGGTGGTGCGGGCGTAGGGAGCGGGCAAGGGGTGGCTTCCGTCAAGGTGTTGCCTGACAGAGCAGGCAGCCCGGCTTTGCGTACACCTATACTTTTTTCAACTCCGGAGTCTGTCCCTTGAAAACACGAAACCTCGGCCCTTTTTCCGTCTCGGCCATCGGCCTGGGCTGCATGAACCTCAGCCACGCTTACGGCACGCCGCCCAGCGCGGAAGTGGGCGAGGCGCTGCTGCTGTCGGCGCTGGACCAGGGCGTGACCCTCTTCGACACCGCCGCGCTCTACGGCTTCGGCGCCAACGAAACCCTGGTCGGCCGGGTGCTGAAACCGCACCGCCGGCAGATCACGCTGTGCAGCAAGGGCGGCATGGCCGGCGTGACCTTTCCGGACGGCGTGAAGCGCGTCATCGACGGCCGGCCTGAGACGGTGCGCCGCAACTGCGAAGACAGCCTGAAGCGCCTGCAGACCGACGTCATCGACCTCTACTACCTGCACCGCTGGGACAAGAAGGTGCCCATCGAAGACAGCGTGGGCGCGGTGTCGCGCCTCATCGAAGAAGGCAAGGTGCGCACGCTGGGCCTGAGCGAGGTGTCTGCCGAGACGCTGCGCCGCGCCCACGCCGTGCACCCGGTGACGGCGGTGCAGAGCGAATACTCGCTGTGGACGCGCAACCCGGAACTGGGCGTGCTCGCCACCTGCCGCGAACTGGGTGCGGCCTTCGTGGCTTTCAGCCCGGTGGCGCGGGCTTTCCTGACCGGCACGCTGCTGGACGTGGCCACGCTGGAAGCGAAAGACATCCGCCGCAGCATGCCGCGCTTCGAAACGGCCAATTACGCCGCCAACCTGGCCTTGCTGCCGGCCTACGAGGCGCTGGCTCGGGAAGCCGGCTGCACGCCGGCCCAACTGGCGCTGGCCTGGCTGTTGGCGCGCGGTGAGCACGTCATTCCCATCCCCGGCACGGCCAGCGGCGCCCATTTGCGCGAAGACCTGCAATCCGATGGCGTGACGCTGGAGGCGTCGCTGCTGGCGCGTCTGGACGCGCTGATCAACCAGCGTACGGTGAAGGGCCGGCGCTACAACCCCCAGAGCGAGTCCGAGGTCGACACCGAGGAATTCGAGGCGGCATGAAAAAAGGGCCCGCTGAGGGCCCTTTGTCAGTTCGCCGTGGCGAAGTCTTTCAGGCGCGGCGGCGGCGCACCACCAGCACGGCCACGCCAGCCGCCAGCATCAACCAAGTGGACGGTTCCGGCACAGCGGCCGCCACGGTGTTGAGCATGGCGGTGGCCAGGATGGCGTGGCCGGCGGCGGTGGGGTGGATGCCGTCGTAAAACAGCGCGGTGGACAGGCTGCTGTTGCAGGTCTTGGTCACCACGCCGCAGGCATCAACCACGTTGGTCAGGCCGTACAGGCCGGGGTTGGTCACGACGTCACCCACCACACCGAAGACGTCGAAGGGAATGACACCGGCCTCGCCGGCCAGGCGGGCGGCCAGCGCGACGTTGTAGGCAGTGGCGACCGAACTGCCCAGGCCGGAGAAGCCTAACGCCAGCGCCGCCGGCGTCTTGCCCACATCGGGCGCATCCCAGACCACGATGTGCTGCGCGCCCTTGGCCTGCAGCGCATCGACCATATTGCCCACGGCCAGCGCGTAGGCCGCAGCGTCGGTGGCCAGGACCGTGCTGCTGCCCGGGGTCAGCAGGCCCGCCACCGTGTCGCGCACGTCGTTGCCGCCGATGGCGATGACGTACAAACCGGTGGAGGGCAGTGTGGTCACACCGGCCAGGAAGCTGCTGACCTGCGCTGTGGCGCTGGGTGGGTAGACGGCCGCGTCGTTGGTGCGCGCACCGCCTGCTGCGTAGTTGCTGCCGCCAGCCAGCGAGGGTGTGGCGGACAGGAACTGGGCTGAAGCGAAGGCGTTGACCCACACCGGGCCGTTGCTGTAAGCGCCCGACGCGTAGGGCGCACCGGCGGGGATGTAGATGTTGCTGGTCGGGACGCCGCCCACAGCGCCACCGAAAGCGATGGAGTTGTTGCCGCCGTCGGACAAGCTGTCGCCGAAGATTTTCAGCGACGTGAAGGGGCCGCCGATGGTGAAGTCCTGTGCGAACCCGGGCAGGCTGAACGCAGCCAGCAGGACAGCAGCGGCGCTGCGTTTGAAGTTGGCGATCTGCATGGTGTGGATGCGGGCTGTGGCCGCCTCAAAAGTGGTCAATTACCGTACCACGCAGCCGTGTATTGCGCATCCATCGGCCCCCTGTTCAGGGGGTGGCGCGCTGAGCCCCACGAACCGCCTCAGCCGGCGCCGAGCTTGCGCACCAGGCCTTCGATGGCCAGCACATAGCCATCCACCCCGAAGCCGACCACGATGCCGGCCGCCACCGGCGACAGATAGCTGTGGTGGCGGAAGGTCTCGCGGGCGTGGACGTTGCTGATGTGGACTTCGATGACCGGCACGCCGGCGCCCTTGATGGCGTCGTGCAGGGCCACCGAGGTGTGCGTGTAGGCACCGGCATTGAAGACCACGCCCAGCACCGTGCCGGCCTTCACGCCGCGCCCGGCTTCTTGAATGGCATCGACCAGCACGCCTTCGTGGTTGCTCTGCAGGCAGTCCACCGCCACCCCCAGGCGGGCCCCGGCGGCCTGGCACAGCGCTTCCACATCGGCCAGCGTGGTGTGGCCGTAAGTGGCCGGCTCGCGCTGGCCCAGCAGGTTCAGATTCGGGCCGTTCAGGACGATGACTTTGCGCATGCGGTGCTCACTGTTCGACGAAGGCGCGTTCCACCACGAAGTCGCCCTGCTTGGTGGTGTTGCCTTCCTTGAAGCCGCGTATTTCCAGCAGCGCTTTCAGGTCGCGCAGCATGGCCGGGCTGCCGCACAGCATCACGCGGTCTTCTTCCGGGTTCAGCGGCGGCAGGCCCAGGTCGGCAGCCAGCTTGCCGTTCTGGATCAAATCGGTCATGCGGCCGCTGTTCTTGTAAGGCTCGCGGGTCACGGTGGGGTAGTAGTGCAGCTTGCCGGCCACCAATTCGCCCAGCAACTCGTCTTGCGCCAGTTCGTGGTCCAGCAGGTCGTGGTAGGCCAGTTCGTTGACCTGGCGTACGCCGTGCACCACCACCACATCCTCGAACTTCTCGTAGGTTTCGGGGTCGCGCACGATGGCCAGGTAGGGTGCCAGGCCGGTGCCGGTGCCCAGCAGGTAGAGGCGCTTGCCGGGCAGCAGGTAATCGGTCAGCAGCGTGCCGGTGGGCTTCTTGCCGACGACGATCTTGTCGCCAACCTGGATGTGCTGCAGCCGGCTGGTCAAGGGGCCGTCGGGCACCTTGATGCTGAGAAATTCCAGATGGTCTTCGTAGTTCGCGCTGGCGATGCTGTACGCCCGCAGCAGCGGTTTGCCGTCGACGCGCAGACCGATCATCGTGAAGTGGCCGTTGGAAAACCGCAGTGCCGGGTCGCGCGTGGTGGTGAAAGAGAACAGGCGGTCGGTCCAGTGGTGGACGCTCAACACGGTTTCTTCGAGGAAGGCACTCATGGCAGGGGCGGGGCAGAAGAGGATCGGATCAGCCGATAATTTTAGGCTGCGGGCGCGGTTGGCCGGCATACAGTCCGGCCGCCGCAGTGCCGCCTGCAACTGGAGACCCTGGCCATGAAGTTCGCCCGCCGCCTTGCCCTGGACCGACAGCCTTGACGGCCGTGCTGGACGTACTCGTCATCGGCGGCGGCAACGCCGCTTTGTGCGCCGCGCTGGTGGCCCGCGAGGCCGGTGCCTCGGTGCTGCTGCTGGAAGCCGCGCCACGTGAATGGCGCGGCGGCAACAGCATGCACACGCGCAACATCCGCTGCAGCCACGACGCACCGCAAGACGTGCTGACCGAGGCCTACCCCGAGGAAGAGTTCTGGCAGGACCTGCTGAAGGTGACCGGCGGCCTGACCACCGAAGCGCTGACCCGCCGCGTCATTCGCGAAAGCGCCACCTGCCGCAGCTGGATGCGCCGCCACGGCGTGCACTTCCAGCCTTCGCTGTCGGGCACGCTGCACCTCAGCCGCACGAATGCGTTTTTCATGGGTGGCGGCAAGGCGCTGGTCAATGCCTACTACCGCAGCGCCGAAGCGCTGGGCGTGGGGGTGCGCTACGACGCGGCCGCCGAGCGGCTGGAGATGGACGACAGCCGTTTCGTGGCGGCGCACCTCGTCAGCGGCGAACGCATCACGGCGCGCACCTGCGTGGTCGCCAGCGGTGGCTTCGAGTCCAACCGCGACTGGCTGCGTGAGGCCTGGGGCTGCAACGAACGCGGCGAGTGGCCGGCCGATAACTTCGCCATCCGGGGCACGCGCTACAACCAGGGCGTGCTGTTGAAGGACTTGATCGCGCAGGGCGCCGATCGCATAGGCGACCCGACGCAGGCCCACATGGTGGCCATCGACGCCCGCGCGCCGCTCTACGACGGCGGCATCGTGACGCGTGTTGACTGTGTCAGCCTGGGCATCATGGTCAACGGCGAAGGTCAACGCTTCTACGACGAAGGCGAAGACTTCTGGCCCAAGCGCTACGCCATCTGGGGCCGCCTGGTGGCGCTGCAGGCGGGGCAGCTGGGCCACAGCATCATCGACGCCAAGGCCGTGGGCCGCTTCATGCCGCCGGTGTTCAAGGGCGCGCAGGCCGACACCCTGCCCGAACTGGCGCAACAACTGGGCTTGCCGGTGGCGGCTTTCATGCAAACCGTGAACGACTACAACGCCGCTTGCCGCGAGGGCACCTTCGACCACGCCGTGCTGGACGACTGCGCAACCGTTGGCCTGACGCCGCCCAAGACTCACTGGGCGCGGCCCATCGATACCGCACCCTATTACGGCTACACGCTGAAGCCCGGCGTGACCTTCACCTACCTGGGCGTGAAGGTGGACGACACCGCCGCCGTCCACTTCGCCGGCCAGCCCAGCGCCAACCTGTTCGCCGCCGGTGAAGTGATGGCCGGCAATGTGCTGGGCAAGGGCTACACGGCCGGCGTGGGCATGACCATCGGCACGGTGTTCGGGCGCATCGCTGGAGCGTCGGCTGCAGCCGTTGCGGCAGCAAACGCAGCGACTGCATCGACGCCCATGCCCGTTCCGATGAAGGCCGCCGCATGAAGGTGCTGGAGTCCTTGATCGCCGAAGCGGAAGTCGCCCGCGTGCTGCAGATCTGCAATGCCTGCCGCTATTGCGAAAGCTATTGCGCCGTGTTTCCGGCGATGGCGCGGCGGCTGGAATTTGGCCAGACCGACATCCACTACCTGGCCAACTTGTGCCACAACTGCGGCGCCTGTCTGCACGCTTGCCAATATGCGCCGCCGCATGAATTTGCCGTCATCGTGCCGCAAGCCATGGCCCGCGTGCGCCTGCACACCTATGCGCAATACGCCTGGCCGCCGGGTGCCGGCCGGCTGTACCAGCGCAACGGCCTGGTGCTGGCGCTGGCGGTCTGGGCCGGGCTGGCCTTCTTCCTGATCTTGGCGGTGGTCTTGAAGGGAAACGTGGGCGAAGCCCGCACCGGCAGCGGCTTTTACAGCGTCTTCCCGCATGGCCTGATGGTCGGCCTGTTCGCGCCGGTTTTCGCCTTTGCCCTGTCGGCACTTGGCCTGGGATTGGCGCGCTTCTGGCGCGACGAAGACCCGGGCGTGGCCACCGCATCGGCGGTGCAGGAAGCCACCGTGAACGTGCTGAAGCTGAAGTACCTGGACGGCGGCCACGGCCAGGGTTGCAACAACGAGGACGACCGCTGGTCGCAGGCCCGCCGCCACGCCCACCACGCAACTTTCTACGGCTTCATGCTGTGCTTCACAGCGACCAGCGTGGCCACCGTTTACCACTACGTTTTCGGCTGGGTCGCGCCTTACGGCTGGACCAGTTTGCCCAAGCTGCTGGGCACGCTGGGCGGCGTCGGGTTGATCGTCGGCCCGCTGGGTTTGGCGTGGTTGCATTTCCGGCGTGATCCTCGCCAGGGTGACGCCGCGCAGAAGGCGCTGGACCTGGGTTTCATCGCGCTGTTGCTGGGCATCAGCGCATCGGGCCTGCTGCTGGCCTTGACGCGTTTCCCCCTGTTGGCGCCGACCATGCCGCTGCTGCTGTGCCTGCACCTGGGCGCGGTGATGGCCCTTTTTCTGACCATGCCCTACAGCAAGTTCGCCCACGGCTTTTACCGGGGTGCGGCGCTGCTGAAATGGTCCATCGAACGCCGGCTGCCGACCCAGCTGCGGCTGGGTTCTGAATAACGACAACGGAGACTTTCCATGACCCACACGACCGCCAAGACCGACCTCGATCTGCACCGCCGCCACGCGATGCTGGCGCTGGGCGCGGCCACCCTGGCACCGGGCCTTTTGTCGGTGGCGCACGCCCAGCCTGCCTGGCCGGCCAAGCCCATCAAGGTCATCGTCGGCTACAGCCCGGGCGGGGCGGTGGACATCATTGCGCGGGCCGTGTCGCAGCAGTTGCAGGCGGCGTTGGGCCAGCCGGTGATCGTCGACAACAAGCCCGGTGCCGGCACCAACATCGCCATGCGCACCCTCATCGACAGCGCGCCCGACGGCTACACGCTGGCGCTGGCGGCCAACGCCATCGCGGCCAACCCGACGCTCTACCAGCCTTCGCCTTTCGACCCCGGCAAGGACGTGACACCCATCGCGCTGGTCGGCCGCGTTCCGGTGGTCATCGCAGCCGGTGTCGGCAGCGAGATCACATCGCTGGCCAAGCTGATCGCGCTGTCCAAGGCCAAGCCGGGCAGCATCAACTTCGGCACGCCGGGCAATGGCTCCACGCCCCATCTGGCCATCGAGCTTTTCGAGCGCGCCGCCGGCATCACGATGACGCACGTGCCTTACAAAGGCGGCTCGCAGGCCATCAACGACACGCTGGCCGGCCACATCCAGACGGTGGCCGTCAACGCGCTGGAAGTGCAGTCGCATGTGAAGGCCGGCAAGCTGCGCGTGCTGGCGGTGCTGAGCCCCGTGCGCACGCCCATCTTCCCCGACGCACCGACCATCGCCGAGTCGGGCTACGCCGGCTTCGAGGCCTCGGTCTGGTACGGCTTCGTCGGCCCGGCCGGCCTGCCGCCGGCGGTGACGCAGCGCCTGCATGCCGAGATCCAGAAAGCCCTGGCCCAGCCCGAGGTGCGCGACCGCCTGAACGGTGCCGGCGGCGAAGTGCTGCCGGGCCCCACCGAGCGCCTGAGCGCGCTGCTGGCGAATGAGCAGGCGCGCTACGCCAAACTCATCCGCGAGGCGCGCATCCAGCCGGATTGACGGCGCGCTGGTCATCGGGAAATCACCCGGGTGGCGCTTGGGACTCGCACGGCGCTCCGCACGCCAAAATGTGATGCTGACTGGCTGCCGTCCTCCTGACGCTTGCAGCACGCCCTTACCGGAGACACCTCGATGACCCGCAACCCCAACCGCCGCCAAATCATCATCGCCACGGGCGCCGCCGCCGGCAGCATCGCGCTGCCGCGCCTGGCATACGCCCAGGCCTACCCGAACAAGCCCATCCGCTACATCTGCCCGTGGCCGGCCGGCGGCAGCACCGACGCGGTGATCCGCGCCATCGGCGAAAGCGCCGGCAAGATCCTGGGGCAGACCGTCATCGTCGACAACAAGCCCGGTGCTGGCGGCATGCTGGGCGCCAACGAACTGGTCAACGCCAAGCCCGACGGCTACACGCTCAGCCAGTTGCCGCACGGCGTCTTCCGCATCCCGCACATGCAGAAGGCCCAGTTCGACACGCTGAAAGACTTCACCTGGATCGCCTGTCTCACCGGCTACACCTTCGGCCTCGTCGTGCGCGCCGATTCGCCCCACAAGAGCATCAAGGACGTGGTCGAGTGGGCCAAGGCGCACCCGGGCGAGTTCACCTACGGCAGCACCGGCATCGGCACCAGCCCGCACCTGGCGGTGGAGGAATTTGCCCAGCGCGCCGGCATCAAGCTGAACCACGTGCCCTTCAAAGGCAACGCCGACAACATGCAGGCCATTCTGGGCGGCCACACGATGGCCGCCAGCGACGCCACGGGCTGGGGCCCGATGGTGGAAAGCGGCAAGCTGCGCCTGCTGGCCACCTACGGCAGCAAGCGCACCAAGCGCTGGCCGACGGTGCCCACGCTGGACGAACTGGGCTACCAGACAGTCAGCGATTCGCCCTTTGGCGTTTGCGGCCCCAAAGGCATGGACGCGGGTTTGACGCGCACCTTGCACGACGCGTTCAAGAAGACGCTGGACGATGCCAACGTGCAGGCCAGCTTTGAGAAATACGACCAGACGGTGATCTACATGAACACCGAGACCTACACGAAATTCGCGCGCGACAGCTTCGTCGCCGAGAAGGCCACCATCGAACGGCTGGGCCTGGCGAACAAGGGCTGACCGACATGCAGATCCCGTCGATGCAGCCGCACTGCACGCCCCAGGAATGGCAGGCCCGCGTGGACCTGGCGGCCTGCTACCGGCTGGTCGATTTGTACGGCATGAGCGACATGATGGCCAACCATGTCAGCAGCCACGTGCCGGGCGAACCCGGCGCATTCCTCATCAACCCCTACGGGATGATGTACGAGGAGATCACGCCTTCAAGCCTGATCAAGATCGACCTGGCCGGCAACATCCTGGCCACGCCCGATTTCGGTGATTTGGGCTACGGCGTGAACCGCGCCGGCTACGTGATTCACAGCGCCATCCACGAAGCGCGGCCCGATGTGGCCTGCGTCATCCACACCCACAGCTGGGCGTCGATGGCGGTCAGCGCCTTGGCCTGCGGCCTGCTGCCGATGACGCAGACAGCGATGCGTTTTCTGAAGGTGGGTTATCACAGCTTCCAGGGCGTGGTGCTGGACGAAACCGAGAAGGCGTCGCTGCTCACCGACCTGGGCGACGGCGAAGCGCTGATCCTGCGCAACCACGGCGCGCTGACCGTGGGCCGGACGATCGGCGAGGCTTTCAACTGGATGCACAGGCTGGAGCTGGCCTGCCACACGCAACTGGCCGCTATGGCCTGCAACACGCCGCTGGTGGAAGTACCCGGGCCGGTGCTGGAAGCCACCTGGAACAACTACCAGCGCGGCACGCGCCGCCCTTATGGCTTGATGGAATGGCCGGCGCTGCTGCGCAAGCTGGACCGGCTGGACCCCAACTGGAGAACGTGATGGCCAAGCTGCTGTGCGCCGCGCTGACGGCGCTGTTGTGGCCTATGACATGGCCGTCGACGGCACAGGCGCAAACCCAATCCCAAACCTGGCCGACGAAGCCCGTGCGGGTGGTGGTTGCTTTCACCGCCGGCGGCACGACCGACCTGCTGGCGCGCGGTGTCGGCCAGCAGTTGGCTGAGAAGTTCAAGCAGCCTTTCATCATCGACAACAAGCCCGGCGCTGGCGGCAACCTGGGCACCGAGGTGGTGGTGCGCGCGCCGGCCGACGGCTACACGCTGATCGTCAATTCCGTCGGCCCCATCGCGGTCAACCCGACGCTGTACCCCAAGCTGCCCTACAACCCGCTGATCGACCTGGTGCCCATCGTGCAGATCGCCGATGTGCCGAATGTGCTGGTCGTCCACCCCAGCGTGCCGGCCAAGACGCTGGACGAATTCGTCGCCTATGCCAAGGCCAATCCGGGCAAGTTGAACTGCGCGTCCACCGGCATCGGCACCAGCAGCCATTTGAGTTGTTTCATCTTGGCCAAGCGCGCCGGTTTCGAAGCTGTGCACGTACCTTACAAAGGTGCCGACGCGCTGCGCGACCTGCTCGCCGGCCGCGTGCAATTCATGTTTGCCACCATCCCGTCGGTGAAGGCGCAAATCGATGCCGGCAGCCTGCGCGCCATTGCCGTCAGCAGCGTCAAACGCTCGCGTTCGATGCCCGATGTGCCGACCGTGGCCGAACGCGGCTACCCCGGTTTCGAGGCCGGTTCCTGGTTCGGTTTCTTCGCGCCGAAAGGCACGCCGCCCGAGGTGGTGGCCGCCTTGAACAAGGCCGTGAACGACATCGTCGGCGTGCCGGCGATGGACGCCCAACTGGTCAAGGAAGGTGCTGATCCGGCCGGCGGCACACCGCAGGCTTTTGCGGCCTTCGTGCAACGCGAATACGAGAAGTGGCGAGCGGTGGTGCGCGAGTCGGGCGCCACGGCGGAATGAGTTTTCGGGGATGAGCACACAAGGTGCGGTGCGGGTGCTCGTGTCGCGCGCCGTGCGCGACAGCGTGGGCGCCGATTGGCTCGAAGCACTGAACGAACCCGCGCTGCAGCTGGTGGCGCTGGAAGACATCGCCGCCGACACCGCGCAGACCGTGCACGCAGCCTTCGTGTCGCGCGACATCACCGGCCTGTCCACCAAGCACGTCACCGACACGCCGCTGCGCGACTGTTACGCCGTGCTGCGCCGCTCGCCCGAATTGCAGTGGGTGCACACCCATTCGGCGGGTGCCGACCGGCCGATCTACGCCGAGCTGCGCGCGCGCGGCTTGGCCGTCACCACCTCGTCAGGCGCGAACGCGCAGGTCGTCGCGCAAACCGCGCTGGCCGGCCTGCTGGCGCTGGCGCGGCGTTTCCCGCAGTTGATGGCCGCGCAGCGTGATCACCGTTGGGCGCCGCTGCAGGCCGAGCCGCCGCCGCGTGACCTGGTCGGGCAGACGGCGCTCATCGTCGGCTGGGGGCCCATCGCCCGCGCGCTGCAGCCGGTGTTGACCCTGCTGGGCTTGCAGGTGTTGGTGGTGCGGCGTGGCAGCGAGGCCGCTGGGCCTGGCGTCGAAACGCTGCCCTTCACACAACTTCAGTCAGCGCTGCCGCGTGCCGACTGGCTGGTGCTGGCCTGCCCGCTGAACGCTGAAACGCAGGGCTTGATCGACGCAGCAGCGCTGGCCGCCTTGCCGCGCGGTGCTTACCTCATCAACGTGGCGCGTGGCGAGGTGTTGGTGCAGCAGGCCTTGATCGCAGCGCTGCAGCGCGGGCATCTGGCGGGGGCTTTTCTGGATGTCTTTGAACACGAACCGCTGCCGCTTGATTCACCCTTGTGGACGCTGCCCGGTGTCATCACCACCCCGCACAGCGCGGGCTATTCCGACAGCCACGCGCCGCGCGTGGCGGCCCTTTTCGCCGGCAACCTGCAGCGCTGGCTGCAAGGGCAGCCGCTGCTACACACGATCGCCTGAACCCCATGTCCAACGACAACCGACACCCGCAGCACCACGACACTTCCATCGCGCGCCGCCAGTGGTTGCATTCGGCTCTGGCCTGTGCCGCAGCAACTGCCACGCCAGCCACCTGGGCGCAGTCGGCCAGGCCGATACGCCTGATCGTGCCCTTCACGCCGGGCGGCAGCGCCGACATCCTGGCCCGCACCATCGCCCCCAAGCTGGCGGCGGCCCTGGGTGTCAACGTCATCGTCGACAACAGGCCCGGTGCCGGGGGCTCGCTGGCCGCCGCCGAAGCGGCCAAAGCTGACCCCGATGGCAACACGCTGCTGATGGGCCACATCGGCACGCTGGCCGTCAACCCGGCGATCTACCCCAAGCTGGCCTACGACCCGGTGAAGAGCTTCGCCCCCGTGGCCTGGGTGGCCCGTGTGCCCAACGTGATGGTGGTGCGCGCGCAGTCGCCGGCGCGCAGCCTGCAAGACTTCATCGCAATGGTGAAGGCGCGGCCCGGGCAGTACACCTTCTCGTCAGGCGGCAATGGCAGTGCAGCCCACATCACCTTCGAGTACTTGAAGCTGCGCGCCGGGCTCTTCATGCTGCACATCCCCTATCGGGGCACCGCGCCGTCGGTCACCGACCTGCTCGCCGGCCAGGTGGACGCCACCTTCACCGGCTCGCCCGCCTTGCTGCCGCATGTGAAGAGCGGGCGCCTGCGCGCGCTGGCCGTATCCAGCGCGCAGCGCATACCCGCGCTGCCCGATGTGCCCACGGTGGCCGAGAGCGGCTACCCCGGCTTCGAGGCCGACCAGTGGTACGGCGTGGTCGCCCCGGCTGGCACGCCAGTGGCCGTGGTGGCGCGGCTGAACGCCGAGATCAACAAGGCGCTGACGCTGCCCGATGTGGCGCAGCAAATGGCTGTCGAAGGTGCCCTGCCCATGCCGGGCACACCGCAGGTCTTTGCGGCGCTGATCCAGCGCGAACTGCCGCGCTGGGCGCAGGTGGTCAAGGCCGGCAACTTCAAGCCGGAATGAAGAGGGGCCTGTCATGACGCTGCAACGCCGCACCCTGTTGAGACTGGCCACTGCGTCTGCTGTCGCCGGCACCGCGCCCGGGCCTGCGCGGGCGCAGACAGCTTTCCCGGACCACCCCATCACGCTGCTGGTGCCCTTCGGCCCGGGCGGCATCGCCGACCTCACGGCCCGCGCGGTGGCCGAGGGCATGGCCAAGGTTCTGGGCCAGGCGGTGGTGGTGGACAACCGGCCCAGCGCCGGCAGCATCGTGGCCAGCCAGATGGTGGCCAGCGCCAAGCCTGACGGCTACACGTTGCTGCTGATGAGCAACGGCCACGCCGTCAGCGCCGGGCTGATCAAGAAGCTGCCCTACGACACGCTCAAGGCCTTCGCGCCCATCACGACGCTGGGCTTTTTCGACCTCGGCATCTTCGTACCGGCTGGTTCTCGTTTCGCCGCGCTGCGCGACGTGGTGGCCTATGCCAAAGCCAACCCGGGCAAGCTGAACGTCGGCTGTATCGCGGTGGGCAGCACTCAGCACCTGGCGGTGAAGCTGTTCGAAACCGTGGCCGGCGTGGACGTGCTGCCGGTACCCTACAAGGCCACACCGGCGGTGCTGACGGCGCTGCTGTCCAAGGAAATCGACCTGGCCTTTGAAATCGTCGGCCCCATCCTGCCTCATTTGGCCAGCTCGGTGGCGGGTGGCACGGTGACAGCGCTGGCGGTCACTTCTTCGCTGCGCAACCCGGCGCTGCCCGATGTGCCCACCGTGGCGCAGGCCGGCATTGCCGGCTACGACGTGGCCAGCTGGAACGCGCTGGCGGCGCCTGCCGGCACGCCCGCAGCGGTGGTCGAACGCTTGGGCACCGCCGCCCGCGAGGCGCTGGCCGTGCCCGCCACGCGCAGCAAAATGACCAAGCTGGGCCTGCGCCTGCAAGGCAGCACGCCGGCGCAGCTGCAAGCGCTGTTGGCCAGCGAGATCCAGCGATGGGGCGCGGTCATCCGCGCCGCGAAAATCGAGGCTGAATGATCTCGCGTCGGCGCTGAATGTTCGGGCCGGCAGCCGCTGCAGCGCGGCCAGCAGGCCCTTGAAATTTGCCGCGGCGGCCTCATCGTCTTCCGGGTGCGTGGCCTTCGGGCTTGATCGCCTTCACCATTCATCACTCAGAAAAGTCCATGGACAAGCAAACCCTGTCATTCCAGGCCGAGGTCAATCAGATCCTGCACCTCGTCACCCACAGCCTGTACAGCAACAAGGAAATCTTCCTGCGCGAGTTGGTTTCCAACGCGTCCGACGCCTGCGACAAGCTGCGCTTCGAAGCACTCGACAACTCAGCGCTGTTGGAAGACGCGCCCGACCTGCAGGTGCGCGTCTGGTACGACGAGGCGGCCAAGACCATCACCATCCGCGACAACGGCATCGGCATGACGGCCGACGAGGCAGTGGCCCACCTGGGCACCATCGCCAAGAGCGGCACACGCGAATTCATGGCCAAGCTGGAAGGCGACAAGAAGAAGGACGCCAACCTCATCGGCCAATTCGGCGTGGGCTTTTACAGCGGCTTCATCGTGGCCGACCGCATGACGGTGGAGACCCGCCGCGCCGGTGCGAAACCTGAAGACGGCGTGCGGTGGTCCAGCGAAGGCACCGGCGACTTCGAGGTTGAGACCATCAACCGACCCGAGCGCGGCACCGACGTCATCCTGCACCTGCGTGAAGGCGAGGAAGAGTTCCTGTCGCCGTGGAAGCTGAAGTCCATCATCAGCAAGTACAGCGACCACATCAGCCTGCCCGTGCTGATGGAAACGCAGAAGTGGGACGAAGAGAAGAAGGAGCAGGTCAGCACCGGCGAGTGGGAACCGGTGAACAAGGCCGCTGCGCTGTGGACGCGCAGCAAGAGCGACATCACCGACGCGCAATACCAAGAGTTCTACAAGCAAATTTCCTACGACCAGGAAGCCCCGCTGGCCTACACGCACAACCGCGTCGAAGGCCGCACCGAGTACACGCAACTGCTTTACGTGCCGGCCAAGGCGCCTTTCGATTTGTGGAACCGCGACAAGCGTGGCGGCGTGAAGCTTTACGTCAAGCGCGTCTTCATCATGGACGACGCCGAGAGCCTGCTGCCAACCTACCTGCGCTTCGTCAAGGGCGTGATCGACAGCGCCGACTTGCCGCTGAACGTCAGCCGCGAACTGCTGCAGGAAAGCCGCGACGTGAAGGCCATCCGCGAGGGCAGCACGAAGAAGGTGCTCAGCATGCTGGAAGGCGTGGCCAACAGTGAGGACGCCAGCGAAAAGGACAAGTACGCCGCCTTCTGGGAACAGTTCGGCGCCGTGCTGAAAGAAGGCATCGGCGAAGACCACAGCAACCAGGAACGACTGGCCAAACTGCTGCGCTTTGCCAGCACCACGGCCGACAGCGGTGTGTCTTTCGCCGACTACGCGGGCCGCATGAAGGAAGGCCAGGAGGCGATTTTCTACATCACGGCCGACACGCTGGCCGGTGCCAAGAGCAGCCCGCAGCTGGAGATCTTCCGCAAAAAGGGAATCGAGGTGCTGCTGCTGACCGACCGCGTCGACGAGTGGATGCTGCAGCACCTGTACGAATTCGACGGCAAGCCCTTGCAGAGCGTGGCCAAGGGCGGTGTCGATCTGGGCGCTCTGCAGGACGAAGAAGAGAAGAAGCAGGCCGAGGCCACGTCCGAGGCAATCAAACCCATGCTCGAAAAGCTGAAGGTAGCGTTGAAGGACCGCGCCAAGGACGTGCGCACGACGACGCGGCTGGTTGATTCACCGGCCTGCATCGTGGTCGACGAGGGCGACATGAGCTCGCACCTGGCGCGCTTGCTGAAGCAGTCCGGCCAGGGCGCGCCCAAGGGCATGCCGATCCTGGAGGTCAACCCGGCGCATTTGTTGGTGCAGCGGTTGGATGTGACGCCAGAAGCGTCTTTCGACGACCTGGCGCAGATCATCTTCGACCAGGCCCTGTTGGCCGAAGGCGGGCAGTTGGAAAACCCGGCGGCCTATGTGCAGCGGGTCAACCGGCTGTTGACAGTCTGAAGTCCAGGCAGGCTTGACCGCGCGGCGGCTTCAGGCGAAGCCGTCGCCGTCGAAGGGCTTGTCGTCGCCGACCGTCCAGCGCGGGTTCGGTGATCTGAGGTCGACTGCGTCGGCCGTGATGGCCATGGCCTCGATCTGCTCGCGCAGTTGCGCAGTCTGCTCTGACCAGTAGGCCGCGCTGCCGAAGAAGGGGAAGTTCAGCGGGAACGTCGGGTCGCTCCAGCGCGCGGCCAGCCAGGCGCTGTGGCGCAGCATGCGCAGGGTGCGCAGTGGTTCGATCAGTGCGCGCTCGCGGTCGTCGAAGGCGCTGAATTGTTCGTAACCTTCGAGCAGCGTGTTCAGCTGTTGCGCCATCGTGGCGTGGTCGCCCGAGACCAGCATCCACAGGTCCTGCACGGCCGGGCCCTGCATCGCGTCGTCCAGGTCCACGACATGCGGTGCACCGTCGCGCCACAGCACATTGCCCAGGTGGCAGTCGCCGTGCAGGCGCAAGGTGGCCAGCGGCGCGGCGGCGTCGAAGGCGGCTTCGACAGCGTCCAGCGCTTGTTCGCAGGTGCTGCGCCAAGCGGCCAATTGGGTGTCGGGCACGAAGCCGCCAGCGACCAGCAAGGCCAGCGCGTGGCGGCCATCGGTGCGCGCGTTCAGGTGGTGACGGTGCACGAAAGGCCGGCGTCGTCCGACGGCATGCAAGCGCCCGATGAAGCGGCCCAGTTGGCGCAGCGCGGCTGGGTCTTCCAGCTCGGGTTCGCGACCTGCGCAGCGGCGCGCCACGGTGTAGCGGTGCGCGCCTGTGGGCGTGTCCAGGCAGGCCAGCGTCGGCGGGCTGCCCAGCACGTGCAGGCCCGGCATGCCTTCACGGGCATGCAGCGTCAGCGGGGGTACCACCGGCACTTCGGCCGCAGCCAGTTCTAGTGCATAGGCGTGCTCTTCGACGATCTGTTCGTCCGTCCATCGTCCAGGTCGGTAGAACTTGGCCACGACGGCTTCCTGCCCCGGCGCGGCGTCTTCGAGGAAGATCTGGAAGACCCGGTTCTCGTAGGAATTGAGTTGCAGCACGCGCCCGTCGCCGCGCAAGCCCACCGCGTCCAGCGCGTCCAGGACCTGCTGAGGGTCCAGGTTGGCGTAGTTCACTCAGTGCCGCAAGGGCGATACGGGGGTGTCGATGACCACGCCGCCGATCTCGTCAGGGCCGGGCGGCAGGTCGCGCATGGTGTAGCCGGGGCGTGAATGGCTGAATCCGCTGTTGCCGCTACTGCTCGCGTCGCCCCGGCCGTCCATGCCGAAGAAAGAGTCCTGCATGAAGCCCGAGTCCTGCCACAGCGTCTTGCGTTCGCGCCGGCCGGCGTTGGCGTCCAGCGCTGCGCTCAGCCCCATGGCCACGGCGCCGGGTGAAGGCACCAGTTGCTGCAGTTCGGGCACGGTGGGGAAACGTTCGCCCGTGCAGGCGAGGTAGCGGATGTCGCAAGCGTTCATCACGGCTTGCTTGATGGTGGTGACCCGTCGCGACGCCGGGCGGTCGCTTTCAATATCCACCACCCCCAGTACGCGGCCGTTGTTGCTGCAGATGGCGAAGCTGATGTGGCTGTTGCCCAGAAGGCCGAACCAGTAGCGAACGGTCTTGGGGTCTGTCGGTTGGCAGAAGCGAACCAGTGGCAGCTTGGCCAGCACGATCTGCTGTGGCAGGGCTTCGCGCAGCAGGCGGTACAGGCGGCGTTCGTTGCTGTTGAAAACAGGGCGGGCGGTCAGCGCCCACGTGGTGGGCAGGGCGTGGGCTTCACGCTCCTTCTTGCGCGCCAAGAACAGGGCCGCTGCGCCCATCGCCAATGCGACGGAAAGCGAGGCCAGGATCCACGGAAGGAGGTGCTGCATGAGCGGCCAGGTTCGCGCGGTGTCTCGCTAGAACGGCATAAAACCAGAGGAGCAAGAAGGATATCAGCGGCAACTCGGCGCCTGCCCCCCGGCTTTGGGGGCTTACCCGCGTTCAGGTGGGGCCGATCGGGAGGACAGGCTGGATCGGCCGGAACACATCCAGACGCAGCGCCTGCAGCTTCAGGCGGTAGTCGAACTCCGCCGCCTGGTGGCCCAGCATCTCCTGGATCTGCGAGCCCAGGGTGTCTACAGGCAGCGAAAGGGTGGCGATGGCGTCGCTGCCGTCGAATGCCAGTTTCGCGCCGGCCCGCCGCACGATCGCCAGCATGGACGCGTTGTCGCGCGCCAGATGGATGATCAAGGTGTTGACGCTGCGGTTCCGGGCCAGCGTGATGGCGTGTTCAAAGAGCAGGGCGCCAACGCCGCGACCGCGCATCTGCGGCAGCACTGAGATACCGAACTCGGCCGAACCGCCTTCCTGCGCAAAGGCCAGGTGCACCATCGCCACCAACTGCAGCCGACGGTCGAAAACACCGAACAGGGCATCGGCGCCGAAGTCCATCTCGTCCACATAGTGGCCGATGCGTTCGTCGCTGGCCAGGTGGCCAAAGCGCCGGCCGCGGTCGCCCCCGTCCAGTGCCAGCAGATGCTGGCGCACCTGCTCGCGGTGGCGGACACTCAAGATGCGGATGGGCACCCAGCTACGCGGGGTACCCACCCGCGGGGCGCCACGGTGTGGGGCTTGGATCAAGGGCTTTGACGACTCGGGGTTCATGGCGTGCTCCACGCAATCAGGCTGCATGGTAGAGCTAGTTACTAGGGTTTACCCTCAAATGCCGAGGTCGTACTTCACGGGTGCCGTGATCTGCGGCCTTGCCGAGGCTTGTCCTTCATGGCGGGGAAGATCGGGATATAATCCAAGGCTGTTCTCGATTTCGGCCGAGGAATCAGTCTTGCCGCAAACCGCGTTAATCCAAGTGGATTGCATCCTGCGAGGCCGCCCTCAACGAGCGGCGCCAAGGGGTGGCAAGGACAGGCAGCCGATGGACTCGCGCGCCTTTCCCGTCAGACCGATGGGCAGCGCGCAAACCGAAAGACCCTCATGAAGACCTTCAGCGCCAAGCCGGCCGAAGTGACGCATGAATGGTTTGTGATTGACGCCACCGACAAGGTGCTCGGTCGTGTTGCCAGCGAAGCAGCACGCCGTTTGCGCGGCAAGCACAAAGCCATTTACACGCCTCACGTCGATACCGGTGATTTCATCATCGTCGTCAATGCCGACAAGCTTCGTGTCACAGGCGCCAAAGCCACTGACAAGATCTATTACCGGCATTCGGGCTACCCTGGTGGTATCACCGCCACGCCCTTCAAGGACATGCAGGCCAAGCACCCCGGCCGCGCGCTCGAGAAGGCCGTCAAGGGCATGCTCCCCAAGGGCCCGCTGGGTTACGCGATGGTCAAGAAGCTGAAGGTCTATGCCGGTGACACCCACCCGCATACCGCTCAGCAACCCAAGCCACTTGAGTTTTGAGGACGCAGCAATGATCGGACTTTGGAACTACGGCACCGGCCGCCGCAAGTCGAGCGTGGCACGCGTCTTCATCAAGAAGGGCAGCGGCAACATCGTCATCAACGGCAAGGCCATCGGCGACTACTTCGGTCGCCAGACCTCGATCATGATCGCGCGCCAGCCCTTGCTGCTGACGGGCAACAACGAGGCCTTCGACATCAAGATCAACGTGCACGGCGGCGGTGAATCCGGCCAGGCCGGTGCCGTGCGCCACGGCATCACCCGGGCACTGATCGACTATGACACCGCGCTCAAGCCCGACTTGAGCCGTGCCGGCTTCGTGACGCGCGATGCGCGCGAAGTGGAACGCAAGAAGGTCGGTCTGCACGGCGCTCGTCGCCGGAAGCAGTTCAGCAAACGCTGACGATCGACCGGGGCGCTCAGGCGCCCCGGTTTGTTTCTGCAGTCTGTCCAAGACTGCACGCGCAGGGGTGTCATCGCCAGAGCCCGTTACGCTGTGCCGCGACTGACGGTACAGTGCACGGTGTTGCGGTTCACTGCGGACCGCTGCCTTTTCCCAGGAGCCACCATGAACGCCGTTGCCGAACAGCTTGCCCCCGCCGCCCTCGACGACATGCCGCCGCCGCTGGTCTTCACCGACAGCGCTGCCGCCAAAGTCAAGGACCTGGTTGACGAAGAAGGCAACCCTGACCTCAAGTTGCGCGTCTTCGTGCAAGGTGGCGGCTGCTCGGGTTTCCAGTACGGCTTCACGTTCGATGAAGTCGTCAACGACGACGACACGCAGATGTCCAAGAACGGCGTGACGTTGCTGATCGACGCCATGAGTCTGCAGTATCTGGGCGGCGCCGAGATCGACTACAAAGAAGATCTGCAGGGCGCGCAGTTCGTCATCAAGAACCCGAACGCCACGACCACTTGCGGTTGCGGTTCGTCGTTCTCGGCCTGACCCCTGAACGACCGAAATTGGGCGTCTGAAATCTGGCTCTGAAATCGGGCACTCAAGCCTTGAATCAGGCCGGGTAGAGTGCCCCCAGCACGCGCGCGCCGCGTGCACCCGTGGCGGCCGGCAAACTGCCTGTCTGACGGGCGAAAAAGGCCCAAGCCAGCCAAGCGAAAGCCAGCGCCTCGACCTGGTCCGGCGGTACGCCGGCAGCGGCGCTGCTGCTTAGAGCCACTCCTGCGCCCAGAAGCGCCCGCAGCCGCAGCAGCAGGTGCTCGTTGTAAGCCCCGCCACCGCAGACCACCAAGTCTTCCAATCCTGCCGCTTCGCCCGCCAGGGCGTCGCAGACACTGCGCGCCGTCAGTTCAGTCAGCGTGGCCATCACATCGGCCGCTCGTACCGAACCCGCACCGGCCAGCCGCGCATCCAGCCAGGCTGCACCGAACAGGTCGCGCCCGGTGCTCTTCGGCGGCGCACGTTCGAAGTAGGGCTCGGCCAGCAAGGCAGTCAGCAGGCTGGGGATGACCTGCCCAGACGCCGCCCAGGTGCCACCGGCGTCGTACGCCTGCCCGCGCTGTCGTTGGCACCACAAATCCATCAGCACATTGCCCGGCCCCGTGTCGTGGCCACGCACGGCGCCATCGCAGCCCATCAAGGTCAGGTTGGCGATACCACCCAGGTTCAGCACCGCGCGACTGTGGCCGGGCTTGGCGAAGCGTGCCGCGTGGAAGGCCGGCACCAGCGGCGCACCTTCGCCACCGGCGGCCACGTCGCGGCTGCGGAAATCGCAGACCACGGCGATGCCCGACAACTCGGCCAGCAGCGCGCCGTTCATCAACTGCAAGGTGTAGCCGTGTTGGCCGAAGTCGCGCGGGCGGTGGCGCACGGTTTGGCCGTGAGCGCCGATGGCAGTGACTTGCGAGGCGGTCACGCCGCCCGACCGCAGCAGTTCAGACACGACCGTTGCGTAGCCGTCCATCAGGGATAGCGTGGCCAGCGCCGCCCGGTGCAACTCGTCGAAGCCAGCGCTGTTCAGAGCCATCAACTCATTGCGTAGAACCAGCGGAAAAGGCTGGTGGACGTGAGCGATGGAAGCCAGGGCTGCCCCGCCATCAGGGAACTCAGCCAGAACGCCGTCAATGCCGTCGAGCGATGTGCCCGACATCAGCCCGATGTAGCAGGCCACGCGAAACTGCGGGTTACTCGACGCGTGAGCGCCGGCTGCTCAGGGTTTCAGCTACGTCAAGCTTGGCTTCCACGCTGCGCACCATGTCGCCAAAGCGGGCGCGCGCGGCGGCGTCCAAGGGCACGGTTTCCGTGGCCTTGGCCACGCGCAGCGGGTCTTGATGTTGGCCGGCGATGCGGAACTCGAAGTGCAGGTGCGGGCCGGTGGCCCAACCCGTGCGGCCGACCGCGCCCAGTCGCTGGCCTTGTTCGGCGCGCTGGCCCTTGCGCACGTCGATGCGGCTGAGGTGCGCGTAAAGAGTGCTGCGGTTGTTGCCGTGCTGAATTTCCACGACATTGCCGTAGCCACTGCGCCAGCCGGCGAAATCGACCACGCCATCGCCGACCGCGCGCACGGGCGTGCCTTGCGGCGCGCCGTAATCGACGCCGTTGTGCTGGCGCCAGCTCTGCATCAGCGGGTGCATGCGCATCGCGAAACCAGAGGTGATGCGCGAGAACTCCATCGGGCTGGCCAGGAAGGCGCGACGGCGGCTGCGGCCGTCTACGTTGTAGTAGCCACCACGGCCGTCGGCAGCGGTGAACCAGACGGCCTTGTAGCTCTTGCCGCCATTCACGAACTCGGCTGCAGCCACACGGCCGGCGCCTTCGTTCCAGGCGACAGGTTCGTCGTCGGCCGTCAGTGCTTCGTAGACGACGCTGAAGGTGTAAACGTGAAGGCATATCGGCAGTGGGTCGAACGTGGCCGTGCTTAGCGATTCGTG